>CAMYNX010000014.1 GCA_947259875.1 uncultured Gammaproteobacteria bacterium
CCGGCTGATTACAAATCAGCTGCTCTACCAGCTGAGCTATGCGGGCCATGCCACCAGGGGGCGGATTGTAGGAAGAAACCGGTTGCGAGTCGACCTCCCGCAACAGGCCTCAGGTCCGGCCCCTAATAGCAACACGCCAGTGCGCCGCTCCTCCGTTTTCGCCCGGTGGCGCGGAAACTTGCCGGCCGACCCGCATAATGCGCGTCAGGTGCAGGGAAAAACCCTCAGACGCGCGCGGTCACCCGCCCACTGAGTTTCACGCAGGACCCCCAACACCCCTTGGTTTGACTCGACATCGTGAAGCTCCAACCAGTACGTCGGTCCCAGCTTTCGGGTCTCAGGGCGCGTCTTAGCGTGGACATCCTTCTTGATCAACTCCCGCATGAACTCATCGGCCCTGGCCTGCTGGGAAAAAAGGCCCAACGAGATCAAGTCCTGGGCGGCGCGCTCGCTCTTCACATAGTGCTCGTTAATGCCGCTGTTACGCAGCACGTTCCGCTGTCTCTCAACCTGCTCAGAGGTGTTGAACGGGCCGAGGTATACCCGATATGCGCGCACTTCACGTTTTTTGATAGCCAATGCCGTATACGGTACTGATAACTTGTTGAGGGTCTCCACTGCTTTAATGGATCCACTTTCATCGGAGAACGGGCCGACTCGATAACAAGAACCGGAACTACGATTGTTGCGCGCTGCAGGCAGCTCACTAAGTAGTTCCATTCCATTGGCATTCACCGTGGAACGGACCGGCGTTGAGTCGCTGGTCTTATGGCCGGTCGCCCATAAATACATACCGACATTCGCAAGCACTAACAGTGCGAAAAACCATTTCATAATCTAATCAGCACTTCCAACAAACCTTTCAACACCAATTCTGGGTCCAAGATGGTTTGCGTCTTCAACAGAGGCTGCAGACGTATCGCGTCTCCTCCCGTTATATAGAATCTTAGTTGTTGTGCCAGAGTGTTTTCAATCTCACTCACAAGCCGGTCAACGCCACCGGCTAATCCATTATAAATGCCGCTACTCACACAGTCCGCCGTGGAACGCCCGAGCACCGATACAAGCTGTGGCACGCTTGCGTTGACACCGCGCGTGTTCATTAACAGGCTATCATGGGCTAGCCTTAATCCCGGCAGGATAGCGCCACCTAAAAATTCATTATCGGCACTCAACGCATCTACGGTAATTGCGGTGCCACAATCAATGATCCCTAAGGCACCATCCGAAAGTGTGCGGGCGCCAATCAACGCTGCCCAGCGGTCTGCTCCGAGCTGTTTGGGATCATGGTAATTATTGACAATACCGTACGCGGTTTCCGTGGGCTCGAGAAACATTGGCCGAACCCGCCAGTAGCTCTGACACCATTTCACGAGGTCGGACTCGAACTGCTCTCCTTGCACGTTGGACACCATGATTCTACGTGGCACCGGTAAATAGTCCCAGCATGATTCGAACAATTCGGATATGGCGCCCGATATCGGAGTGCGATATCCACCATCCCAGTGACCGTCCTCAACCGCTGCCCACTTTACGTAGTTATTGCCGACGTCAATCAGCAGATTCATTGTTCCAACCGCAATCGAGCATCGCCAGACAAAAAACGATGCGTGTGACCATTATCATCCACTACCAGCAATGCGCCGAATTCACTAGCACCCGATACGAGCCCACGAACCACGCCACGATGACCAACCAATCTGACGCGACGACCGGTATACACATGCATGCGCTCCCACTCGGCCCTAAAAGCCTGAAAGCCAAGGTCTCCAAAACGCCCCAGCATCCGAGTTATCTCGGAGCTGCAGACTGCAATCAATTGGTTTCGATCCGTCACCATTCCGGTTATTTTGTTGAGATCCGTGTACGGTTGGTCAATGAGACCGGCGTCTGATTTTTCTAGGTGCACATTGATACCGATCCCCACAACAGTGATACATCTTCCAGCGGACTCACCATTCACGTCGATCAGTATGCCACCGAGTTTCGCGCCGCCGAAAATCAGATCATTGGGCCATTTAATCCCAATACCTGTCACGGAGAACCTATGCAACGCCTGAACCACCGCCACCGAAGCCGCCAACCCGAGACCGGTGATAGACTCGGGCCAAGCCGCGAATTCCCACCCAATAGAAAACATCACATTGCGATACGGAGACGCCACCCAATTGTGTCCACGCCGGCCCCGACCTTTTGATTGTGCTTCGGCGACGCACACATGCCCATGAATGCTGGATTGTAGTTGTCGCTTCAGCAACCAGTTATTAGTCGAATCGACTTGTTGCAATACGGTGACATGACTCAGCCGGTTAGTGATATCTGCATCCAGCCCATCACGAATCAGGGTCGAATCAAGTAAATGCACATCTTGGGACAGCCTATAACCACGGCCTGGCACCCGGTGAATCGGGATTCCTTGGCGCATCAGCGCCTGCACGTGTTTGTGCACCGCCGCGCGGGAAATATTGAGGCGTTCACCCAGGACTGTTCCCGAGGTGAGTTCACCACTACTCAACATTGCGAGTAATTGGCTTCTGCTTCGGTTGGACACGGTGGCCGGCATTGATTGTTAAGATTCTGATCTGCCAGGAAACTGTGGATTTTCGCGGAATTTCCATGACCTGCGGCCATCCGACCATTGCGCCTGGCGGCGGAACCGATTAGTTTACGATCCCCGCGAATCCAACGCATCATGCAATCTATGCACATTTCTCGCAACCCGACACGGTCCGTTTCAATCGGGCAGGTGACGATTGGGTCGCATCATCCTATTGTAGTACAGAGCATGTGCGCTACCCGCACTCAGGATGTTGACGCGACTGTGTCCCAGGTCAATGACCTTGCGGCCGCCGGTGCCGGGATTGTGCGTATCGCGGTAGACAACCGCAAAGATGCCCGCGCTTTGACAGTAATTCGCCAACAGACCGACATCACGCTCTCGGTGGATCTTCAGGAGAACTATCGAATGGCGGAATTAGTGGCGCCCTATGTCGAAAAGATTCGCTACAACCCCGGACACTTGTACCACCACGAAAAACACAAGCCCTGGCAGGACAAAGTGCGGTATCTGGCGGATATTGCTGGCGCCAACCACTGTGCGATGCGGGTGGGTGTGAACTGTGGATCCGTTGATCCCGAAAAGTTGAACAAATATCCACGCGACGATGCCGTGTCCCCGATGGTGGACAGCGCCCTGGAACATTGTGATTTGCTCGATTCAATCGGCTTTAGGCGGTATTGCGTGTCACTGAAAGACTCGAATCCCAACCACGTCATCGATGCCAACCGCCGCTTTGCCGCACAACGCCCCGACGTCCCCCTGCATCTAGGGGTCACCGAAGCCGGCATGCCGCCGGATGGCATCATCAAGACGCGCATCGCATTTGAGCAATTGATTGGCATGGGCATCGGTGACACGGTGCGCGTGTCGCTCACCTTGCCTAACGTGGACAAGCCTGATGAAGTCCGTGCCGGTCACGATATCCTCAAGGATATCTACGCTGGGCGCGTGCGCAGCGTGGTACGGTATGACAGTGACAAGCTAAACATTATCAGTTGTCCGAGTTGTTCGCGGGTTGAAAATGAAGCCTTCGTTGACCTCGCGCAAAAGGTCAAAGCTATGACCGATTATGCACAGCAACACGCGATCACCATTGCGGTGATGGGGTGCCGGGTCAACGGGCCGGGCGAAACCGATGACGCCGATCTTGGACTTTGGTGCGGCCCGAAGTACGTCAATCTGAAACGGGGCGGGAACAAGGTCGGCGCTTATAAATACGACGAAATCTTGGCGCGCTTGAAACAAGAATTGGATGGGCTGATCGCGGCGAAAACGAACTCATATTCGTAGATTGCTTGCCACCGTCAGTTTCCGCGAAAAAAGGCCCGGCGAGCCGCTTAGCCGCCGGGCCTTTTCGCTCAAACTCGCCACGACTTACATGTAGTCGTAGGTACCGTCCTTCCAGATGTAGAACACGTAACCGGGTGCCGTCACGTCGCCCTTTGCATCGAAGCCGATTTTACCGAGCACGGTATCGAACTGGTTCTTGCGCAGCGCATCGACAACCTTGTTGGTATCCGTGCCACCGGCCTTGTTCACGGCATCCATCCAAGCCTGGATCGCCCCATAGGTATACAGGGTGTAACCCTCCGGCTCATAACCACCATCGCGGAATTTCTTCACTACCGGGGCTGCGGATGGGTTTTTGCGCGGATCGGGACTGAAGGTCATCAGCGTGCCTGCCCCGGCCTTGCCGGTGATTTTCCAAAACTCATCGGTCACCAAAGCGTCGCCTGACACCAACTGTACGTTGTAACCCTGCTCGCGCGCCTGCCGGATCATCAGGCCTGCCTCGGTGTGGTAGCCGCCAAGATAGAACACATCGATACCGGCGCCTTTCATTTTCGAGACCAATGCCGAATAGTCTTTCTCACCAGCGGTGTAGGCCTCGTACATCGCCTCTTTCATGCCACGCTTGTTGAGCTGTTTCTTGGTTTCATCGGCGAGGCCTTTACCGTATGCAGTCTTGTCATGAAGAACCGCGATCTTTTTCCCGGCATAGGTGTCGGCGAGGAAATTACCGGCCACGAGTCCTTGTTGATCGTCGCGGCCGCAAGTACGGAACACATTGGGACCACCTTCTTCGGTCAGTTTCGGGTTGGTGGACGCCGGCGAGATCTGCAGCATGTTCTCCTCTTCGTAGACCTTGGAGGCCGGGATCGAGGATCCGGAGCAGAAATGCCCGGCAACGAATACCACGCCGTCGCTGGCCATCTTGTTAGCGATCGCCACCGCCTGCTTCGGGTCACAGGCATCATCTTCGATGCTCAACTGGAGCTTTTGACCCATAACACCACCGGCGGCATTGATGTCCGCCACCGCCATTTCCGCGCCGCGCTTCATCTGCTCACCAAACGAAGCGTACTGGCCGGTCATCGGACCGGCGACGGCAATCTTGATGTCGGCCATCGCACCCGAAGCGCCGAACAGCGCGGTAAGTGCGGTGGCGACTATTGCAATTGTCAGTTTTCTCATCAGTAAAATCTCCTCCAAATGGGGGTTTTGTTAGACGTTGAATCCATCCACAACTCCAGACATCCCTGGCCAAGGTGCGGGTAAATGTAGCATATGTGAATACAGCGTTACATCTGCTTGGAAACTCAATCGCCAGTGTCGGTCGGATCTACTGACTTCCAGCCGAACGGGCCCACACGCCGGTACAGCCACGGATACTGACTCACCATTTTCCGGGCCTGGGTCAGTCGATACGCAAACAGGGTGATGACAATCAATACCGCGGTGTCAATGAGGTAACCGCTGGCCGACAGCAATTCGCCGTCGAACAAGGCATAGGTTAAAAAGCGGTCGACGAGTCCCAACAATATACTGTAGATCACCGCATGCCAAACCGGTTTCCAGGTGTTAGCAAGGGCTTGGCCGGTCATGAAGGCGGCAAAACCTATGACCACGACAGTCAAACCCAGAAACACCGGCATCGAAGTCCCCAACAACGGCATCGTATTCATTTGTGCCCCCCTTCGAGATACGCTGCGCGGATTTCCTTGTTGGACAACAACTCCTGACCGGTCCCGGACATAATAATCTGGCCATTGGCCATGACGTAACCTCGATGTGCCAAACGCAAGGCATGAAAGGCATTCTGTTCCACCAGGAACACGGTGACTCCCTGTGTTTCGTTGATTTCTTTGATGACCGCAAAGATTTGCTTTACCAACAGCGGTGCAAGTCCTAAAGACGGTTCGTCCAGCAACAACAACCGTGGCCGGCTCATCAATGCCCGGGCAATCGCCAACATCTGCTGCTCGCCGCCTGACAGGGTGCCACCCCGTTGGTGCTGCCGTTCCTTCAAAATTGGATACAAGGTGAATACCCGCTCCCGATCTTCGTCGAAGTACGCCGGATCGGTAATCGCCGCGCCCATTTGCAAGTTTTCGAGCACGGTCATAAACGGAAAGATGCGCCGACCCTCCGGTGATTGCGCGATCCCGCGGCGAATAATCTGGTGTGTTAATAATTGGGTGATGTCGGCGCCGTCAAACTCGACGGTGCCCGCCGACGCGCACGGATTACCGCAAATCGTCATCAGCAAGGTGGATTTTCCCGCGCCGTTGGCGCCGATCAGGGTCACGATCTCACCTTCTTTGATCTCCACATCCACCCCGCGCAGCGCCTCGATACGACCATAAAACGTATGAATACCGGACACCTTGAGCAAGCTCATGCCTAAGACACCGGGTGCTCGAGGTCTTGGGCGACCACTTCCGGCAGCGCCTCGTCTTCGGTTTCGCCCAAATAAGCGCGAATGACATCGGGATTGTTCTTGATTTCATCGGGGGTACCGGCTGCAATCTTACGGCCGTAGTCGAGCACAATGATGCGGTCGGAGATCTCCATCACCACCGACATGTCGTGTTCGATCAACAATAAACCGATCTGGTGTTCATCGCGTATATAGCGGAGTAGCTGGTTTAATTCGGCGGATTCTTTCGGATTCAATCCCGCGGCCGGCTCATCCAGGCATAACAAAACCGGTCTGATGCACATCGCACGGGCAATCTCCAAGCGGCGCTGGTCACCATAAGGCAGATTACCCGCGTCCCAGTCAGCGCGCGTGGTTAACCGTGTGCGATCCAGCCAATATTTAGCGCGCTCCACCGCTTTATTTTCGGCGTCACGATAGCGACGCATGCCCAACAGACCCGCCACCGAAAAGCCCGAGGCACGCATCAAGTCGTTGTGTTGCGCGAGGATCAAATTTTCGAGTACCGACATCGCGGGAAATAAACGGATGTTCTGAAAGGTCCGCGCCACACCAGCGCGCTGCGGGATCTGATAGCCCTCCATGCGCTCCAGCAACAGCGCACCTTTAGCCGGATGATTCAGGGTCAACCTGCCCACCGTCGGTTTGTAGAATCCGGTTAGACAATTGAATACCGTGGTCTTGCCTGCGCCGTTCGGTCCGATGATGGCGGTGATTTCGCAATTGTCACCACTAAACGAGACATCGTCGATCGCCACCAGGCCACCGAAACGCATGGTCAGGTGATCCACCGAAATCAGCGGCCCACCATGGTCATGAGACAGGGCATTCACGACTCGCCCTCCTTCTCTGGCGGCCCATCGGGATACAGACGAATGGTTGGCTCCCGATGTGCGAGCAGACCGCTGGGCCGCCATACCATGATCGTCACCATCGCCGCTCCAAACGCCAGCATGCGGTATTGTTGCAGTTCCCGGAAAAACTCGGGCAATCCGATCAACAAAATTGCCGCGAGAACCACACCGATCTGGCTGCCGAACCCGCCCAACACGACGATGGCCAGGATGATGGCAGACTCGATGAACGTAAAACTCTCGGGACTGATGAAACCTTGCCGGGTGGCAAAGAACGAACCGCCAAAGCCCCCGAACATGGCGCCGATGGAAAACGCAGTCAGTTTGGTATTACGCGGATTGATACCGATGCTGCGGCAGGCAGTCTCATCTTCGCGCAACGCCTCCCAGGCACGACCCACAGGCAGCTTGCGGATACGCAGCGTGAAAAAGTTGGTGACCAGCGCCATCGCCAGGATCAGGTAGTAAAGGAAAATGATGCGATCCAGCGGGGAGTAAGTGAGCCCGAAAAACTCGTGAAAAGACTCCGTGCCCTCAGGGGGACGGCGGGTAAACGGCAAACCGAAAAATGTCGGCCGCGGAATCCCTGATATACCGTCGGGACCCTTGGTAAATTCGTACCAGTTGAGGAGAATGACGCGCACCATCTCGCCGAATCCCAGCGTGACGATTGCCAGGTAATCACCACGCAAGCGCAGCACCGGAAAACCGAGCAGGATGCCCGCAAATGCCGCCATGATTCCGGCGAAAGGCAGGCAGGTCCAGAACCCAAGGTCAAAATACGTTGCCAACAGTGCATAGCTGTAGGCGCCCACGGCGTAAAACGCCACATAACCCAAGTCCAACAACCCCGCCAAGCCGACCACGATGTTGAGGCCCCAACCCAACATGATGTAGGTCACGACCAGGATCGCGACATCCAACAATCGGCGGTCCGCCACCGGGAGAAATGGCAGCATTATGGCCACACCGAGCATCAGCGGCCCGAAGTATTTCGCCGCGCGCTGCACCTGGGCACTGAAGCGGTCCATCGCCGCCTCGCGGTCTACCGCAACCTGCGACGGGCGCGCACGCGACCAAAACCAAGCGGCGCGACCAGCCAGAATCAGCGCGAACAACGTAATCAGCCAGTTAACTACGAGGCTTTCAAACGGCAGAAACCGCCCCACTCCTTGATCGGCATCAACGATGTTGCCAATCAGCAACACCAACATCGCGGCACTGAATGCCCCGGCACCGATGAGTACCGGTATGAAGTGCCGCTCGCGCAGCAGGACAAATCCGACCCGTCCGGCAACCGCTACCACTGTCGCCAAGATCACTTGTCCAAAACGGGTAACGATATCCAGGCCGCCGGGGACATCTTCGGTCTTGAAGCCCACCAATCCAATCGTCAATCCGAAGACCACGACCGCGACATAGCCCGCCTCCTTGAACAGTGCTGGCAGATTCAGCGGCCGCGCTTTGAATTCTTCAGAAGACGGAGTGGCCATATGGCTAGCCCGTATATTGCACCAAGGATCCCGGATGATGGCGAAGGGATCGGGCGGCTGGACGCCGCGTTGGAGCGAAATGCATAGCCGTAGCTATGGATTGAGTGAAGCGCAAGTCCAGGCGTTCGAGACCGAGCCAGCGCCGGGATAGGCAATTATTTCGGTACAAATAGTTGTGCCAGGTATTGAACAAATCGCCCATTTTAAACATATTGTTAATCCTTAATTTTGGCCGCCTTGGTGCAATATATGGGCTATACCTTCTCGATATCCGGTTTGCCCAGCAGCCCGGTGGGCCGGAAGATTAACACCAACACCAGGATTGAAAATGCTGCGACGTCTTTGTATTCCACCGTGAAATAGGCCGACCAGAACCCCTCTATCAAACCGATCAACAGCCCTCCAAGCATCGCTCCCGGCAACGAGCCGATGCCGCCCAACACCGCCGCGGTAAAAGCCTTTATCCCGGCCAAGAAACCGATGTAAAAATCAATCACCCCATAGTTCATCAGAAACATCAGTCCCGCCACCGCCGCCATTGCCGCACCCAAAACGAAGGTCAGGGAGATGGTGCGATCGACATTGATGCCGATCAAAGCGGCCATACCCAGATCTTGTTGGCATGCCCGCTGGGCGCGTCCCAGCGCGGTCTTGTTAATAACCAGCGTGAAAACCACCATGAGAATAAGGGTCAACAAGATAATAAATACCTGCAGGTAACTGAGGGTGACAACAAAATCCGATTCCTGCATGAACCGGAAACCACCGGCGATGACCGGTTGCAGGGGTTTGATCCGGGCACCCTGTAGCAGCTGAACGTAGTTTTGCAGAAAAATCGACATACCGATGGCGGTAATCAGCGCCGCCAGACGCGGAGAATTTCGCAACGGCCGATACGCCACTCGTTCCAGTGCCCAGCCGTAAACCGATGTCAACAACATCGTGACAATCATCACAATCAGCACCGCCAAAGGCATCCAACCTACACCCAGTATTCCCAGCATCAGGAAGGTGATAATGGACACGAACGCGCCAATCATGAATATCTCGCCATGGGCAAAATTGATCATCCCGATAATGCCGTAGACCATTGTGTAGCCGATGGCGATCAGTCCATAGATCATACCGAGCGTCATTCCATTGATAAGCTGCTGAATGAAATATTCCATGACCGTTACCTCGTCAATAACAGGGTTGGTTAACGCTGGTGATCGCGTTTTTTCATTCTCTATATTATTTGAGAGTCAAACCTGTATCTACAGTGCGTAGCTTACACAGCCGTCGATTGCCAAGGAAAGGGGTTGGACCGAAAAACCTGCTCAAGCGACTTGGTCGCTGATCGCCTCCCGGCGTTTTTCGAGCAAATCATGCATGATCGGCGTGAAAATCAGTTCCATCGCATAACCCAATTCATCCCCGGGAACAACAATGGAATTACGTCGCGACATGAACGATTTGGGAACCATGTTGAGAAGGTATAAAAAATCCACGTTCAACTGCTCTGGATGAGCGACGCGGATCACGACAACCGTCTCTTTCTCCAGGGGCACATCCAGCGCAATGAACGGGTTGGAAGTGTCAACCATAGGCACGCGCTGGAAATTGATGTCGGTGTGAGAAAACTGGGGAGTAATGTAATTAAGGTAATCAGGCATACGTCGCAGTATGGTCTCGGTAACATCACCGGGCCGGTACCCACGCATTCGAATATCCCTATGAATCTTTCGAACCCACTCCAGATTGACGACCGGGACCACACCGATTTTAAGATCCATGTAACTCGCGATGTCGTAATGTTGATCAACGAAACAGCCATGCAGGCCTTGATAGCAGAGAAGATCCGTATGCTCGGGAACAGACATCCAGGGGGTGAAGGTGCCGGGCTCCTGATTGAATTTCGCGGCCTCGATCTCATCGTGTAAGTACCGTCGATGTTGTCCAGACCCGCTATGGGAATATTCGTTCAGCAACGCTTCCAACTTATCAAACATATTGTACTTGGGGCTGAAGTGGCTGGGATGCTCCGCTTCATCGGCGTCCGCCACGATCTTCGCGAAGTCGGCGCGGTGGTAACGGTGAAAACCGTCGCCATCAACCACCACCATCCTGGCCTGCTCGCGGCGGCAAATGTGCTCAAATGCGGCAATAATCTGGGAACTCCCTGCGCCGGAAGACCCAGTAATCGCAACTATGGGATATCGTCTAGACATAAATGCTTGGAATTATTTTTTCGGACGCCAGCATAACCGAAAAAAGCCCTGGCCAGCTGTAGACAAATTTATCCTGGCCTAACACAGATTTATCACATTTGGTTTCCCGCCGCATTAGTTACCGTTAGCCCGCATATTACACCAAGGCGCCCCGCCCTTATTCATGGTACACAATCCGAGATACCCACAGCGTTTGGTCCCGGAAATGACAACATTCGGCTTTCCAGGTTTGCTGGCAAGAACAAAGGCGGGACTATCCCGGCGCTGACTCGATCTCGAACGCCTGGACTTGCGCTTCACGCAACACATAGCTGCGGCTATACATTTCACTCCAGCGCGGCGCTTGTCCCCACACTGCAGGGGAACCAGCCGCCCGACCCTGCGCTTGGCCCCGCACAGCAGGGGAACTGCGCGCAGCATAAGTCCCGTCGCCATCATCCGGGATCCTTGGCGCAATATGCGGGCGAGAATTTTTCTTGTATCGGCGCGTTCCCCTATAATCACCGCCCCCCTTCGAGTCCGGTGCTAACATGCCAGAGATACCGAATGCCCACGCCGCAGCAGTGCTAATCTTAACCGTGCTGGCGCTGTTCCTGTTCACCCGCGAGCGAATTCCGCTGGAAACATCCAGTTTGTCGGTAGTAGTGATATTGACGATCGGTTTTGAGTTGTTTCCCTATCACGGACCCGAGGGTCAGCTACACGCGCTGGATTTTTTCTCCGGATTTGGACACGAAGCTCTAGTGGCGGTATGTGCGCTCATGATTGCTGGTTCCGGCATGGCGCGCACGGGGGCCCTGGAACCCATTGGCCGCGGGCTGGCGCGTTTGTGGGGTGTGAGCCCTCAAGCATCGCTGCTTTTGACGTTAGTAGTCGGTGGCCTGATGAGCGCCTTCGTCAACAACACTCCGGTCGTCGTGCTGTTACTGCCAATATTGGTGAGCGTGTCGCTGCGAACCCAGTCTAACGCGTCATCTGTGCTCATGCCGATGGGTTTCGCCACCCTGGTGGGAGGCATGAGCACCACGATCGGTACGTCTACGAACCTGCTGGTGGTCAGCGTAGCGGCGGATCTGGGCTTGCGTCGTATCGACATGTTCGACTTTTTTTTCCCAGCCATCTTGGCCGGTGGAATCGGTGTTCTGTACTTATGGTTAATCGCGCCTCGTATCCTGCCGCATCGCACCCCAGTGCTCGCCGACACATCACCGCGAATCTTCACCGCCCAGTTGCATATCCCAGAGGATAGTTTCGCCGATGGCAAGACCTTATCAGAGGTGATGAAGAAAACGGATGGGGAAATGCGCGTGCTGAAAATCCGCAAAGGTGCAAATACTTTTACCGTACCGCTCCCAGATGCGACGATCAGCGCCGGCGACCGCCTCACCGTGCGGGACACCCCGCAACGGCTCAAGGAGTATGAACAAGTATTGGGCGCGACCCTGTATTCCCAGGACCACCCAGTGGATGACGATCACCCGTTAAACGCGGAGGACCAGCAGCTGGCGGAAATAATCGTGGTGCAGGGTTCACCATTACAAAACACCACGCTGGATGAGATGCGTTTTGCTGACAGCTACCAGCTGGCGATTCTCGCTATTCACCGCGCAGGACGCGTTGTCGAGTCCCTGTCGCAGGGCCTGGACAAACAGATATTGCGAATCAGCGACGTGTTGTTGGTGCAAGGTGCGCGCGAGCGGATCAGCGAGATCAAGCGGGATGGTCGCCTGTTGGTGCTGGACGCCACCGCGGATCTACCGCACACGAAGAGGGCGCCGCTGTCACTGATGATTATGGCGGGAATCGTCTTGGTCTCGGCAGTGGGGCTGTTACCGATTGCGATCAGTGCCACGTGCGGCGCGCTGTTGATGTCGGCAGTGGGGCTGTTACCGATTGCGATCAGTGCCACGTGCGGCGCGCTGTTGATGATCATTACCGGGTGCCTTGGCTGGCGCGATCTGCAACATGCATTGAGCATATCGGTCATTTTGATCGTGGTAGCCAGTCTTGCGCTAGGAGCTGCGTTGACCAAAACCGGCGCGGCAGTTTACTTGGCGGATGTATTTCTGGCAATCACCGCAGGCGCCTCGCCAACGGTCATCTTCAGTAGCCTCATGCTGCTAATGGCAGTATTGACCAATATCGTTTCAAACAACGCGGCTGCGGTGATTGGTACCCCTATCGCGGTGAACATCGCACAACAGTTGAACTTGCCCCCTGAGGCCTTCGTGTTGGCGGTATTGTTCGGGGCAAATATGAGTTACGCCACCCCAATGGCCTACAAAACCAATCTACTGGTAATGAATGCCGGAAACTACACGTTTAGCGACTTCGTTCGCGTTGGGGTGCCGCTCACTTTGATCATGTGGGCGACTTTGAGCTGGTTGCTGCCAACGATGTACAATTTCTAACCGCGGTGCGAACAAAGCCGGTAAACCGCTAAGGTTCACCGCACGTAGCTCAACCGTTGGCGGCAATTTTGGCCGAACCACCCAAGGTTCGGACATCGATCGGGGCTTCCTTGGCTTTTTCTCTCTCTTTCTCGTTAGCGATCTTGAGCAATGCAACGATCCGCGAGAACCCGTGATTTTGCGCCACCGTCAATGCAGTATTACCTTCGCGATCCATCGAATGTATGTCGGCGCCTGCAGAAATCAGTAATTGCGCGATATCGGTATAACCTCGAAACGCCGACGCCATCAAGGGCGTTTTGCCGGACACCGTGCGGACATTAACGTTGACACCGGAATCGATCAACGATTGGACCACCGGCACGTTGCCTTTGAGCACCGCATGAAACAACGCCTTGGCACCGTATGCGGTCTTCGCCACTTCTTTCGGTTCCAAGCCAGTAGGCAATTTGAAATAGCGGTTCGCCAAAGGAATCGCAATCATGATCCCCAGCGTGTACAACATCACAGCGGGATCGAGGTTGAAGAATTCGGCAAGTTCCGCCGGTAGATTTGCACCCATGACCAGGACTACGGTCACCAGGATCAAGCCGGTGCGCAGGTAACGGACCAGGGAAACAGCGACGATAATCAGCAGCCCTACCAACAGCCACTTCTTATCGATCGCGACATATTGGGTCATGCTTCCTGGTAGATTCGCGAAAACGCTCATGAGCACGACCAGACCAAGCAGCCAGCGATCCCGAGATGACTCTTTTAATACGAACACCTTCGCCCCCTTTCGATTATGAGCGATAAATGATGGTTTTTATTCTAGTCCAAGAATCCGAAATCGGCCACGAAAACCGCGATTTTGCTTAAAATCCGGATAAAGAACCCCAAGTATCACGACGCCGGCGGAAGCGCAAACGCGGGAGAATTAGCCCTATCAAGATGCCCACGATAATGGCGCCGGCGCCCATCATGAACCACTTCCGCTCCGATTGGTTGCGCAGGTCCTGATTGTCCAATTTCAGTTCCCCGACCTCCCCATTCAATGCAGCGACCCGTTTACGCAACATATTCCTTTCATCAGCGATATTGACTGCATTGGTGGCCACGGACCGAATCTCCTCCAACTGAGTGTTGAGACTGCGGTTACCATTCTCGGCTTTCTCGTAATTAGCTTTCAACTCGTCATACTGTGTTTGTAACGCAACCAGTTTACTGGCCAGTTTTTCGGGTTCCTGCTGAAGCTCAGCCAGACGTTGTTCTGCCGCTGCGAGCCGCTGTCTTGCGCTGGGCAATTCTACTAATAATCGGGTCAGCACGTAACCCGTGTCACCCTCTTCGGTACGCACGTAGGAATATCCCGTCTCTTCGTTCGAGCTCAGCACCTCCAGCGGCAAGCCGCTTGGTAACATCTGCATCACTTTATGCGCGGTGCTCTCACCGCTTCGCAAGGTTATTCTGACTTGATCAGTCACGAACCGGGTTTCGGCGAACGCGGGGTCCAGGAACAGCAGCGGGACAACAAAAAAGAAAATCAGCGTTTTCAAGGCCATCACAATGGGTTACCGAACGATTGGGACTGGTTCAAAAAGCTCACTAATACAACGAGGTGAAGATCCGCGCCGACACGCGGTACACTCATTCATCGGTAACACATCCCAAGCTAGCATCTTTGACGGTCTTTATATATCTGTAAAGCGTGCCGCGTGTCACCTTAAATGGCGGCATCTCCCAGTTCTTCTTGCGCTCGGCCAGCTCGGAGTCGGACAATTCAACATCCAGGGTATTATTGGCGGCATCGATTCTGATGATATCGCCGTCGCGAAGCAGGCCAATGGGGCCGCCTTCCTGAGCCTCGGGCACGACATGACCGATGATGAATCCATGGGAACCGCCGGAAAAGCGGCCATCGGTAATCAACGCGACCTTATCCCCAAGTCCAGCGCCTACGATCGCCGAAGTGGGGGTGAGCATCTCGGGCATGCCAGGCCCTCCCTTGGGTCCTTCGTAGCGGATCACGATCACGTTACCTGATTGAATCTCGCCACGCTCCAGCGCCTGCAGCATTTCCTCTTCGGAGTCGAATATCCGGGCCGGCCCTGTGAAGTGTTCTCCCTCCTTGCCGGTGATCTTCGCCACCGCGCCCCCCGGCGCAAGATTGCCTTTCAAAATTTGGATGTGGCCGCAGTGATTAATCGGATTTTCCAACGGTCTAATTATCTTCTGCCCCTCCGCCAGGCCGGACAATTGCGTCAGGTTATCACCTACCGTGTTTCCGGTCACCGTCATACAATCACCATTGATCAAGCCCTCATCTAACAGGTATTTCATCAGCGCCGGTGTTCCGCCGATGTCGTGCAGGTCCTCCATGACGTAGCGCCCGCTGGGCTTGAGGTCGGCGAGAAATGGAACCCGATCACTGACTGACTGAAAGTCATCAATACTCAGCATCACACCGACCGATCGCGCGATGGCGATCAAATGCAACACCGCGTTGGTCGATCCGCCCAGCGCGGTGACAATCACCATCGCGTTTTCAAAGGCCGCTCGGGTCATGATGTCGCGAGGCTTGATATCCTTCTCCAACAGCTTGCGGACTGCGTGTCCCGCCGCGCGGCACTCTTCCATTTTCCCAGGATCCACTGCCGGGGTCGACGAGCTGTAGGGCAATGACATTCCCATCGCCTCGATCGCACTGGCCATGGTGTTCGCGGTGTACATCCCGCCACAAGCCCCCGGTCCGGGGCAGGAGTGCTTGACGATCTCTATGCGCTGTTTATCGTCGATAGCGTGGGCGAGATATTCTCCGTAGCTTTGAAACGCCGACACGATATCTAATACGTTTCCCTGCCAATGTCCCGGTTTGATCGAGCCCCCGTAGACCATCAACGAAGGGCGATTCAACCTGCCCATGGCCATCAAACAACCAGGCATATTCTTGTCACAACCGGGAATCGAAATGTTTGCGTCGTACCACTGCGCCGCCATGACAGTCTCTATCGAATCAGCAATCAGGTCACGGGACTGGAGCGAAAAACTCATGCCGTCGGTCCCCATGGAAATACCGTCACTGACGCCGACGGTATTAAACCGCATACCCATCATACCGGCATCGTTAACGCCGTCACGTACGTGCACGGCGAGATCGTTCAGGTGCATGTTGCAGGTGTTGCCTTCAAACCACACACTGGCGATGCCCACCTCTGCTTTCGACATATCTTCATCGGAGAGGCCAGCCCCATATAGCATGGCCTGAGACGCACCCTGAGATTTCGGCTGGGTGACGCGGGAACTATAGCGATTGAGTTTACCCATGAGTCGATTAGTTCAAGAGGAAATGACACATTGTAGGCAATACCGCGCATTCATAGCAAAATACGGCTAAGCCCTAGGCTCAGGTTTCGTCCCTTTCGCCTTAATCAGATCTGTCTTCTTTATCGTGACGGCGTCGTACTGGTGTTCCGGAATGACATAAACCCACTGTTTCCAACGGGCCTCAAGGACGCCGATCTTGTCCATCGCTGGGGCTGAATTATCTTCGTTCGGTAAGTTGGCTGCGTTCAGACGCGCATAGATCTTGTCGTCTTGTTTGAACAAAGCCACATTGATCCGGACCCCTTCACCCGTATCGACTTGCACTCTAATTGGATCGCTGCCGAGTTGAATGTTATCGATGGGAATTACGTCATCAGCCGTCAATGACTGCAGCGTACGCGGGACATTATTGATTGAGTAATTGGATTCAACTTCCTCATCCTCGGAAAGCTCTAAGAGTCGGTAATCATTATCGGTCTCACCCTTGCGACCAATTCGCAACTGGTTGCCGTCCGTGTGCACGACTTTGACCGACTGGATATCACCCACCTCTGATCCCAGTATTCGGTTGTCGATCCATGCAGCAGGCGTGCGGCCCGATGGTAACTTGCCTTCGGTCAGCCATACCTGTGGATCGGTTGGGACACGCACATAATACTGACTGCGATTACCGCCCACACCGGCAGGCTTTTGTTTACCGATCACCACGGCAAGGATTTCGCTTTCATTCTGATCCATGAGCCGTATCAACATCGACTCAGACTGCGGATCATTGTCCGATAACCCAAGTTTGGCGTGAAGCTCTGGGTTGCTGGTCTTGGGCTCAATCCGTTGCAACTCGGCAAGTCCAAGGATGAGAGACCTAACCTTAACCGGAGAGGCAGGATAATTAGCTTTTTGTTCGACCGTCCACTGTGACTGCCCCTTAACTAGGGTAGTCGCCGCGTTGCCCACTTCAATCTGTACCTGGGCGACCTGATTGGCCTGATCCATTAACGCGGGAAAATGCGCAACCACGACTGCAGCGGTGTGTTGCTGGCTCCGCTGACTGTAAAACACACCGGCCAACGCAACCGCGGCTGCCACAACGAGAACGCCCAGTACCTTTGCGCTAATCATGATGGCTGCTTTCGGCGGTGGCTGATTTGACGACGCCGCGCTCGTTGCAGGGCAATAAAGATACCGCCAGTACCAATCAATATCGGCATCAGGCCGATATTGACGAACTTCATCCACGACGCCAGACCTTCAATATCCTTGTGCAACTGATGGCGTACGCTACGGAGATCCTTGCGGATGCGGACTTTTTCCAATCGAAATTTATCAATTTCTGTTTGTTGCTCTTTACTCAAAATAACCGCCCTATCACCCTGCTTTCTATCCTCTAGCTCCAGCAACTTGTTCTCGGTCTCACGTAATCGGGTCAACAATTCCTGCTCTTTTTGCCGAAATTGCAGTTCTGCCTGTTGCTGGATTTCCGCGACCTTGGTGAAAGGACGTGAAGAACGGCCACGGCTGCGTACGCTGATCAAGTCATTGCTTCCCGTTAGGCTCTCTAATGCATTGATGACGAAATTACCGTTAGCGGCCGAAGGTAGTAAGATGCGACTGCCCAGAAAGTTTTGAACACGAACCCAAAAGCGGTCACTGAGAAGGTCGGTGTCCGCTACTACGACGAGATTGACATCCCCCAAAGACTCCGCGCGATGCGGGACGTCTTCCGCACCTTTGGCTTTCGGATTGCCATCTTCCTTGGTGGCATGATCGGTTTGGTTTTCATCGGGTTTCGATTCCGGTCGGCCATCTGGAAAAGCGGTTTTCAAGCTGCCGGAAACCCGTGCCGCCAGCATCAATTTTTTTCCTTCGGGCCGGTATTGCCGTAACAAAATAGTTGGGTCGTTGAGAAAACGCAGTTGCCCGGCATCAATCTGCATCGCGCCAGGAGTTGTCTCCACAAGGGGTTCAACTTTAATTTCCTCGGCATTCTTGATTTCTAAAATGCCCGACGTTGCAAACACCAGGTTCCCTAGTTTCGCGGTAATGATATCGTCGGCATTGAACTGATCCGGTTGCAGGTTCATCCATACCGGGTATTCGGCCACCGCGGCACGGGCCGTGTCCGTATAACGCACCTGCTCGGCAACGCGTAGATCACCCGCCACCTTGCCATCGACGAGATGTATCCCCCATGACGCGAACAACTCTGGCAGGTCTGATCCGCCGGGCGCACCCCCCAACATCGGCATCGCGCCGGGTTGATCAGACTCAGAATTGGGGTCGACGAAGATCAACGCCCGCCCTCGGGTCAAGATGAATTGGTCAATCGCGTACACGGTCGATTCCGACAGGTTCTTGGGGTGCACCAACATTAATACGTCGATATCGGCCGGTATTGATGTGGCATCAGTCGCCACCGTGCGCACCTCGAACAGTTGACGAATTTGGTCCATTACCGCCCAGGGGGCTGCCATCCCGCGTCCAGGCATTGCCATTCCACCGTCTATAGGCAGCGTACTCATAATCCCGACGACCTTCTTCTCGGGAGTGGTCAATTGATAGACGAGCTTGGTGATGTCATGCTCCAGAAACTCTTCCCGATTGGGCGAGAAGAACGGGATGACCTCCTGGTCGTCGACAGAATTCGTGCCCACGAGACCGAAATAAAAAACCGCATCTCCCTCCAAGCCGACGCCACGTAACCCATAACCGACAGCGCGGTCCTCCTGTTCGGAAAAGGGCTCCGGGTCTATGATCTGCAGTTTAATCTTACCGTTTGCGATTCGTTCATACTCTTCCAACAACTCCTTGACTCGTTGCGTATAACTGTTGATACCCGGTAAACGAGTCGCCTCCCGTTGAGACAGAAACAACCGTAACGTAATCGGCTCATCGAGTTTACCGAGAATATTGGTCGTGCCTTTAGTCAACGTGAATAACTTAGACGCCGTCAGGTCAAGCCGGGTCGACGTAAACGTCGCATTACTGAATATGTTTACTGCCAAGAAAAGCACGGTAGCGACTACCAGGCTAGTAACGGTCAGGAATTTCTTATTGGATAACATTGCTAATTATTCAGTCTGCCTTTTTGACTTCGATGAGAACGGCGTTCGCAAACAACCAAAATATTATCAACGATACAAAGTAAACAATGTCGCGCAATTCAATGATCCCCTTGCTGATATCATCGAAATGAGTCAGAAAGCTCAATCCGCTGATTGCCCGCATCAAAATATCCGGAGTCCAACCACTGAAAAAATCAAGTACTAGCGGGAAACCACTGAGCAGGAAGATGAGACAGACCACCACGGTAATCACAAAGGCAATAACCTGATTTTTGGTTAATGCGGATATGCACGATCCGATGGCGATATAGGCGCCAGCCATGAGCAGACTGCCGAAATAACTCGCTAAGATGATGCCATTGTCTGGTTGACCCAAGTAATTGACCGTCAACCACATGGGAAACGTGAGCGACAGCGCGATCGCCGCGAAGATCCAAGTCGCAAGAAACTTACCCAGCACCGCTTCGAACATCGATACGGGCAGAGTTAACAACAATTCGATGGTGCCAGCCTTACGCTCCTCCGCCCACAGTCGCATCGTCAACGCCGGGATGAGCGCCAAGTAAAGCCACGGGTGAAAGCCGAAAAAGGTTATCAAGTCGGCCTGACCGCGCTCAAAAAAACTTCCCAAGTAGAATGTGAATACGCCATTCAAGAATAGAAAAATGACGATGAATACATAGGCGATGGGAGTCGTGAAATATCCGGACAACTCCCGCTTGGCGATAATCCACACATTCGACATCACACTTCCCCCGCTCCCGCGTTCATCCCTTAGTGGTAATTGCACTGAAAACGTCGTCCAGGCGGCCCCGTTGAACGTGAAGTTCTTCCACGTTCCACGACTGTTCACGCGCGATGCCGCTGACCGCGGCCAATATGGGATTACCGTCCGCGGGATAAACGGTACAGTGGACACGGCTGTCTTGCATGACACACTGGGCTGAGGCAACGCCCTTTAATATCTCGAGCTGTTGCTGGACATGGCGGTGATCGACGCCGCTTACCACCAAAGTCACCGCGTTGTGATGCGGCGATTTGGCCTCTAACTGCGCAGGTGTACCGTCAGCAACGATCTTACCATCGGCAACGATGATGACCCGGCTGCACACCGCGTCCACCTCCTCCAGGATATGGGTGGATAGGATGATTGCCTTGTCTTTAGCCATGTTCCGAATCAAGGCCCGCACTTCATGTTTTTGATTCGGGTCCAGTCCGTCGGTTGGCTCGTCCAGAATCAGCACTTCCGGATCATGAAGAATCGCCTGGGCGATTCCTACGCGCCGCTTGAAACCCTTTGACAAGGTCCCGATGGGTTGCTCGAGCACCGACGTCAGGTGCACTTTGTCGACGGTATCATGGATACGTTTACGTAGTTCTTCGCCACTAAAGCCGCGCACTGTGCCGACAAAATTCAAGAATGCCGCTGGGGTCATGTCCGGATACAAAGGCGCGCCTTCGGGTAAATAGCCGATCCGCTTCTTGACTGCCACCGCCTGGTCAACGATATCCACACCACCGATTCGAACCTTTCCACCATCCGGGGCCAGGAATCCAGTAATCATCTTCATGGTCGTCGACTTACCCGCGCCGTTGGGGCCCAAGAAACCCAACACTTCCCCCTTGTCAACGCCAAAGGAGATATCGTCCACCGCTGTGAGGAACGAAAATCGTTTCGTCAAGTGGTTTATTTCTACCAGCGCGGCCATGCTGTTACTGCATACATCACATCAATTAAATCAAGGGGTTTAGAACCACAACGCGGGGATCAGCGCCCGCTATCGGTTCGCAGGCAGGACGTAATGATAATAATCATTAGATTTAAGTCAACCCAGGTTGACGACTCCCACCAATAGAAACTTCCTACGCCGGTCGGAGCTGAATATCCGCGATACCAGCCATGTCTCTCAAGGTCGATACCGGCACCGCTCCAGCGGCGATACGGTTTCCGATAATAAAAGCTGGGGTACCGTTGATCCCCAAACGCGCCGCATCACGCAGGTTGGCGTGTAATATGTCTTTGTATTGCGGGTCGCTCCACGCTTGTTCGACCACCATGTCCTCCACACCGGCCTGCTTAGCGATCGCACGCAGCACCTGTGGGTCTCCGAGGTTCTGCTGTTGCAAAAAGTAGGCTGCAAATAAACCGGCGTTCAGCCGATAAAACGTGTGTGCACCCGCAGCCTTGGCGGCTTCGGCCAACAACAATGCCTTGTGGGAGTTGGTGGTAAAGGTGCGTTCCGCCAACTCCACGCCCTCTTCGATTGCCATCTTCTGCAGATTCTCCATCATCCGCTGCCACTGTTGCGGTGGATAACCGAGTTCAGACAAGGGCCGTCCCTCGGGTGGGTTATCCGGGTGGATTTCCAAGAAACGCCAATTAGTCTTGAGATCGAAACTGTCGCGCAGTTTGGCCAGGCGTAGATGTCCGATGTAACAAAAAGGACATATGTAGTCGGAGAACACAGTGACCTGCAGTTCAGGTTTCATACTGGATATGTGCAGACGGTTACATGAGTTGCGCCAGACTTTCCACCCGCCGAGCGGTGACTGTCAACTCCTTGATAATCTGACGCCGGATAATCCATGGGCCGATAATGGGCGGAGTGCGAAACTTCGGCACCAAATATGCCCGATAACTAACCCGTGTTCGCTCGTTGTCGCTCGCATCCGGTGTTATCGAGAGCTGTTCACGGGCTTGGTGGAAATCGCTGGCCGCGGGCACGGTCACATGTATTACGTCGCCGTGATCCGACACAGATGAATCGGTCACTTTGGTAATACGCTTACACACGACTATCAAAAAGCACGGCCTCAACACGAGTCTCACACGGGAGTGACCATCTGGCGTCGAACTGATGACATTGCTGTGTATAACTGTGGGTGAAAGATCGATCAGGTTTTCGTAGTCGGTAACCAAACGACGCACATGTTCGTGGTGGGCTTCGAGTACGGCTTCAAAAGATACTGTGTATGCCGGCTCCTGATAGCGCACCTCGGCGCTGATGATGTTCGCCGCCGAGAGCGGCGCCGACGGGAAACTCAAACAGCCCACAACTAGACAACTGAAACGTGCTGACCGGACTGCCACATCGCACCTATTTAAACAGCCGTTCCAACCCTTTCTGCAGTTTTTCGTCGAGTTTCTTTTCGAGTTTTTCTTTTTTCTCGCCGAGTTGTTTCTCGACCTCACGCTTAGCCGCGTCTTTGAGCAACGTCTCGACGTCGAGGCGGTACGTGGGATCCTCAAGTTTACCTTTCACTCGCACCGGTATCGTGACCCCCTTGAGGTCCTCCAATTCCTCGCCAGCTTGTCCCTTACTGGTCTCTACTACATTGATCCTGATGAGGTAATCCAAGGTGCTGGCCATGAGATCGGCCTGACCGCCGCCGGTCACCCGCAATAGAGGTGACTTCACGCGAAGGTCATCATTAGTAGCGATCTTTTCATTGAATTTGATGGTGCCGGTCAACTCCGTGAATTGGAACTCATCTTTGTCTTCCATCTCAACTTCTGCCTCCCTGCCCTTTACCTGGTTGTAGATCTGCTTTGCTTGCATGACGAGCTTACGCAGGTTCACGCCTTTGATTGCCCCGTCACGGATCTGAAAATGGGCAGTACCGTTCACGGTTTGTGCGCCGTCACGTTCTTGCGCCACGATGTCCATCTTCAGGTCGCCTGTACCCACGACATCATTGGTGATTTCAAGGGTCTTGAGCAGCTCACCCAACTCAACAGCGGTCATGGACTGGCGGACATCGAGTCGGACTACATCTTGTTTGTCCACAAACTGCATGGTTCCGCTCAACGTGCCGCCGTACAGGCTGGCGCGCAGCGGTTTCACTATCACACTTCCTGGGGTAGAACGCACGCCAAGTTGTATGTCTTGGGTGGCCAAGCCGGACAGCGTCATTTTCCCGATGCGCAGTTGCCCGTTGGCTTGAAGACCGCGAAATAACCCCAACGGCAATACCAACACCGCCCCACTCGCGGCAACCGGAGGTGCGGTGGTTTTGTCGCCCGCCGGCGGCAAATAGCGGTCAACATCGATGCGATCGACATTCAGGTCGAAGCCATATTTAGGTTTCGCGAAATCGGATATCTCCAGCGATCCGGTAACGTGGGTGTCATCGATCTGCAACGACATTTTCTGGGCATTGATGGAGTTCAACGTGGCGTCGAAATTAACGCTAACCACAAGCTGTGACAACGCGTTTGGGTCTTGGGTCTGCACCGGTAGCGCGAGATTTTTCAACATGGGGCGAAGATCAAACGGTTTAGTCTCAATGCGTCCCGTGAATGTCGGTTGATCGATCACCTTGGTGCCTTTTATCACACCAGACAGCTGAATATCGTCGATGGCGCCGTTCAGTTGAGGAATGTCCAGGTTTTGGGATGTTAGATTCAAAACCAATCTCGGCAGCGATGCCATAACCGTGCGGCCCTGCACAGCACCTGTCACCTCCGCCTCCGACATCGATAGGGTCTGTTTATCCACAGCGAAGTTGAGTCCCAACCATCTCACACTCGCTTCGTCCCCGGCCATGGTTACTTTCAGCACCGACCTTTTCGTGGTTAGCGTAGCGGTATTCTGGTCGAAGACCAGGTCCGGCGAATTCAGGCTCGCCTTGATGTCGCTGTACGCGGTATTCACGACTACATCGCGCAGCACAACATGGCCCTTATCCAGATCCAACACTACGACAGCGTCTAAATCGACGGACACCGGCTGCGGCAAGTTGCGATCTTTGAAATCGAATTTCGCGGTCGCTTGAACCGGCTTACCGGCGAGAATTTTCCCGCTGTTCAAATCGAGTGCGTTGACCGTGTAGACAGAACCCGCCTTGCGGTCTTCCCAACGGATACGGCCGTTTTTGATTGTCACCCCCTGTACCGCAAGCGCCACCAGTGCCGCACCGGGCTTTTCTTTGTCGGCGGGTGCTGCGGCACCACCGGCGAGGTCGTCCCAATTGGTGCGACCTTTGGGATCGATAATCAAGTGCACCGTCGGGTCTTCGAGGACCACGGTATCGACTTGTAATTCCTGACGCAGCAACGGCACTAACTTCGCCTTGATATCCGCACGCTTCACTGTAAGCATCGGTTCATCACCGAATCCAGGAGGATTTGACAATGCAAGTTCACCAGTCTCGATACCCAACCACGGAAACACGGATAGTTTGAGATCTCCGGTGATAGTCACGTCCCTCCCGGTTTGCTTCTTCACGAGCCCGGCAATTTCCTGCTTGTAGTCATTGGGGTCGATAAATTGCGGCAGAAGAATCGCCAGCCCCAGTACCAACAGGACGATAACGCCCAATAACCAGAAAGTGATCTTGATGAGTCTTTTCATACTGTTAGGCTTATCGCGGTGGAAAGTAACTAAGACAATGGCCTAACTCCAACACCGGTCTCACAGACGCGTGGAGTTGATCGGTAAAGTATACAAATTCACTCAGTTGATGATTGGTAATTTACCGTCGGCTGACAATATTTAACGATCAATATTCATAGGGGTCGCGTTCGGTTTTTGACTGACTCGACCGCAATGAGTTCTCGATGGGCGGCAGTGACAGCACATAACGCACAATCGCTTGTAGATCTGGTTTCGTCAAGCGGCTGGTAACATTATCGATCACCTCAGCCATTGGACCGCCGGCGGAATCACCATCGGGAGTGAGACCGTTCTGCAGATAATACACAAGATCATCGCTGGACCATTTGCCGATGCCGGTCTTGCGGTCCGGCGTTATATTGGGCACCACATCGCCATCAGGACCGGTCACGGTTCCCGCATGGCGCCGAGCATCGATTAAGCCCCCAAACCAATCCCGCGGCGTGTGACACTCGCCACAATGCGCCAGCGCGTTAACCAGATAGGCGCCTCGTTGCCGTACCGGATCAGGGCCGCGAATCGTCCCCGGCGCGGGGAGCGAAAGATACCGCCACTTCCATAACCACAGTCCCGGGCGAAAACGCAGATACCAGGGTAGCTGGTGCGGCCGATTAGGCTGCGCCACGGGCGGGATGCTGTCCAAATATGCCTTTACCGCCAACACATCTTCGCGGCGCATCCCGGCGTAGGCAACGTAGGGAAATGCGGGATAATAATTGTCACCGTCCGGTGCCAATCCAGCCTTCATAGCGCGCAAAAATTCAGCGTCGGTCCAACCGCCGATGCCGTGCCGCCGATGCGGAGTAATGTTGGGGGCATAGAAGATCCCAAACGGGGTGCTCAGCGCGCGCCCGCCGGCGAGGTACACACCCTGTTCATCGGTATGACAGTTCGTGCAACCGCCGGCGTGGACCAGGTATTCGCCGCGCTCAAGCAACGCAGCGCCGCGCGCCACCGGGGCCGCGCCGGCCAAAATCACGCACAACAGAATCAAGCCACGGGGCAGACCCCGGATGACTACTACTGTTCTTTCTTTTCGCGGAAATCCTTGTGGCACGCCTTGCACGAATCCACCACCGCTTTGAATCTTGCTGCGAACGCGGCCTTATCGTTGGCCTTCACCGCGTCGCGAAACGCCGATGTCGCCGCCCTGCCCTCGTCGGACACCTGCTTGAACTTGTCGGCTTGGGACCAAATGGCATCTAACGCACGGGTCTCCCCAAAATCGGTGTCCTTGGGAAACAGGGACTCAACAGTCTGCATACTCCGGGTGATCGATTCAGCGTGGTAAACAAGATCGTCAGCATAATCGACTTTACCGCGCACGATCTGGGCAATCGCAGCCATGTGCCCGCCCACCGATGTCATGACCCCTTGCCGGTACTTGATGATGTCCTCCGTCTCCGCCGCTACCGCCGTGGTTGTCCACACCGCGGCGAGCAACAAACATAAGCTGGAAAGAGTAGTTCTCAGGATGTGAATCACTGTGTTCTCCGTTGTGGTTTAAATGTGGCTACAAACGGCTGGCTTTGACCACGGCAACCGTAAATAAGTTTCCCGATTTTACGACGCAAGCGGCAATACCTCCCGCGCCGCGTCGCGAATGACCTCTACGCCGGCCCCTGGATTGTTAACGCGTTCACTCAGGTACCGCCGCCAAACCTTGGCCCGCGGTTGCCCGTGAAACAGCCCCAGTATATGCCGAGTGAGCCAATGCAACCGGCAGCCGGCCGCCAGCTGCTGGGAGCAATACTCTACGTATTGTTCGAGCACCGACTCGCGGCTTACCACAGGTTGGCGGTCACCATAGAACCGCCGGTCCACATCGGCCAATAGGTACGGATTGGCGTAGGCTTGACGTCCGATCATCACCCCATCGACTGAATCTAATTCACGCGCCGCCGCATCCAGGCTGGTGATCCCTCCGTTGATCACGATGGTGAGATCGGGAAACTCGCGTTTGATCGCATGAACCATGTCGTAGCGCAATGGTGGGAGGGTACGATTTTGTCTCGGACTCAACCCATTTAGCCAGGCCTTGCGCGCATGGATGACAAAAACATCACAACCGGCCTTGGAGACCATATCAATAAACGCGCACAAGTTTTCCAGTGTATCTTGGTCGTCAATACCGATACGGCATTTGACCGTCACCGGCAAGCCGGCGGAGCGGACCATGGCGTGTACACATTCGGCTACGCGCTCCGGCCGTGCCATCAGGCAAGCGCCAAACTGACCGGACCGTACCCGATCGCTGGGGCAACCGACGTTGATGTTGATCTCTTGGTAACCGTAGTCCTCGCCAAAACGAGCGCTTAACGCCATTTGCGAGGGGTCGCTGCCACCGATTTGCAGGGCCACCGGCTGCTCAAAGGTATGGAACGCCAGCGCACGATCGCGATTACCGTAAATGAGCGTCGTGGCCGGGATCATTTCCGTGTATAGCAACGTCCGCCGGGAAATCAACCGCAGCAAATAGCGGTCGTGCCGGTCGGTACATTCCATCATCGGCGCCACCGATACCTTACGGTCCAATCGCGGTTGCCGATCCATGAGGGGTTTGTGTTGCGTCTCCAAAACACTCAACCTCGATTACTGAGCAGTCTGTCGATGTCGTTGCGTATCCGTTGTGGGTTGAATCCAAATACCCCGGCGTATCGCTTGGACACGTTTCCCTCGGCGTCGAACACCAGCGTAGTGGGTACCGCCTTGACCCCTTGGGCGACGGATGCCTGCTCAGAGTGATCAGACAGGATGGTGAATCGAAGCGGTTTTTGTTGCTGCTGCACGAAGCTGTCAATGGCGGCTCGGACTTCGCCGACATTTACCGCGATGATCTCGACATTGCGGCCATTGTAATCCGTGTGAATGTCTTCCAGCTGTGTGAGCTCGGTCCAACAAGGTGCACACCGACTCGCCCAATAACTCGCGACGACAACCTTGCCGCGATGATCGGATAGATACACCGGTGTCCCGTTGAGCGATGTGCCCAGCAATACTCGAGGTGTTGCGGTGTCCGGTAATGCACTACCCTTGAGCTCCTCACCGACAAATGCGGGGGTTTGTTCGACGGGATAGACCTTGGTGACCTGGGCTGACTCCGGTATCGGGGTAACCACGGGCGCAGGATGTCTCGGCACGGTACTGACACAGGACGTCAGCGACGCTGCCGCGGCGGTGGCGACGATCCCCATGACAAGCGTGCGAATGTGGAAACTAATTTGGCTCACGAGCAAACGCTACTGTTTCAGAACTAACCACCAATAACCACGGCGCTGCGCCGCTGGTGACTACAAAAATATATCACAACCGCATTATTCCGGGACGGCGCCACCACCCCTGACCCAATTTTTCGACCACTATTCTCTGGAAGGATGATTCAACGGGGTGCGTGCTAGCGGTCGTATCGTATGGATACGTCATTTTGCCATGCGCCGGGTACTGGTAAGCTGACGGCGGGTCCGCCGAGAAACCGCCACCGCGGGCACGTGGTGTAAGCAGCTTGCGCGCCGCTGTTAGAGCACCGCCTTGGCGCGCGAGTATTCCCGTTTGATGCAGAAGTGGTCCTTCCATTGGCGTTTAGCACGCATGCCGGAAAGATATTCCTCGTGTTTGTGGCCGATGGGGAATGGCGGCGAATCCGGAACTTCGGACCACAGGCCCGCTGCACGACGGGCCGCACGCTGATCGACGAGCCAGTCGTTGTAACTCTCAATCACGATCCAGCCGCCGGGACCGTCCAGTGCGGCCGCCCGGTAGCGACCATCCATTTCATCCATTAGTTCGATTTGCTCAGAGCTTAAATCCAGCGGCTCGAGCACGTTGTCGTAACCAAATTCCCGCAGTGCATCACCTGCCACCGCGGCCATGATCCGCTGATCGCGGATACTCAGTAAATCTTTATAGATCCCCACATGTTTGTCGGATATGGGCTCGGCCAGCGCCCAATTGTCCTTGGTCTTGCCGCGGCGTTTGGCGATCGGGGTGGTATGAAATGCCATCAACTCGTCGCTGTAGTCTTCCTGCAAAAAAGCGCACAGCCGTTTGAGATGCTCCACCGGGGTGCGTACGAAGTCTTCGTATTTGATGTCGAACCACTGATCTTCAGGCAGCGCCTCGCGCCATGGCTTCACCGCCTCCTGACCGATCCGCCACAGCTCGGCAGCGCTGTAGATGTTGGTGGGACCAAACGAGGAATCCAGGAACTCCGCGCTGGCGTCGCGCCCGTCCCGGTAGATAAACACGAACTGAGCGTTGGGGAAGTCTTTTAGAATTTGCTCGACATAAAAAAGGTTGTAAGGGGTCTTCTCGCCCCAGCGGGGTTTACCCTGCTCTTCGGCATAGCGCTCGAGCATGGCTGCGTAGACACCCGCGAAACTCTGCTCCAGGGCCACTGCACGTTCCACAATCTCATCACCAAACGTGGCGGGGTTCACCTTCATGTCCCAAAACGGTGTGCGCAGCCCATAGGCCATTTCGCGACATAGCGTGCGAAAATTATCGATCTCGTTCAGGTTGCCATAGGTGAACAAATACGGCCGGAAACGCGGGTAGTACCAGGCGACCTCGGGCACGGCAAGACGGGGATGACAACCCAAGATCGCCATGATCAAGGTCGTCCCCGAGCGTTCGGATCCGAGAACAAAGACGGGACGTTCGTTAAGCGTCAAAGACATAGTTTAGCTCTTCCTCAATCGATGGTAACGGGCGCGCCGGCGATCTACCCACTGCCGTTATTCAAGGCCATGGCCGCCAACAGCCCGGCCTTTACCTCGTCGACCATGTGTAGAAATTCTTCGCTCTCACGGCGCTGCTGGCGGTCGACGTTAATGCGATATTCGTTGACGATATGTGCCGGCTTGTCGCCCAGTAGTAGCACCCGATCCCCGAGATACACGGCTTCCTCAATGTCGTGGGTGACAAACAGGATAGATTTATGGGTCTCCTGCCAGATGCGCAGCAGCTCGTCCTGCAGTCCGGTTCGGGTAATGGCGTCGAGCGCCCCGAACGGTTCGTCCATCAACAGAATAGCCGGGTCAACGGCCAACGCCCGGGCGATGCCAATGCGCTGGCGCTGGCCGCCGGACAGCTGATAGGGCCAGCGGTCCTCATAGCCGGCAAGACCGACGAGCTCGAGGGTCCATTCCACCCGTTCCTTTTTCACTGCCGCCGACACGTCGATGCCGTCCAAGCCGAGTGAGATGTTGTCCCCAACCTTGCGCCACGGCATCAGCAATGCCGCTTGAAAAACCATCGCGATAGGCCGTCGCGTTGGGTCGTCTGCCGCATCGAGCTTGACCGATCCCTCGTAGGGCGGGATGAGATCGGCGATAACCCGCAGTAACGTGGATTTACCCGCTCCCGATACCCCGACCAAGGTCACGAACTCCCCCTTCTCGACGCTCACATTCAAGTGACGGAAGATAATATTGTGGTCGTCCCCTTCGGCGAAGGCGACCGCCAGATCCTGGGTTTCAATTATCTTTGCCATGCCAGGATCCTTTTTTGAACGAGAACGAATATATAGTCGCTGACTCCATAGAGTAACGCGATGGAGAACATGTAGAGGATGACCACGTTCGTGGCCAGCAGGCCCGAGGCCTCTATCATGCGTTGGCCGATACCTTGAATCCCAAACAGCTCCGCCGCCACCACGGTCATCCAACCCTGGCCCAGACCGGCGCGCAGCCCACTGAGGATACCCGGCGCGGCGCCCGGCAAGATGACCTTACGCAGCAGCGCCGGGAAAGAACGGTGGCCGAAGGCGCGGGCGACCTCGATCAGGTCCTTGTCCACCGCCTGGACCGCGCCCATGGCGGTAAAGTAGTTGATCCAGAAGATACCGATGGAGATGATGAACGCAGCCGCCGTCTCCGTGATCCCGAACCAGATGATGGCAAAGGGGATCCACGCCAACGGCGGAATCGGACGCAGGACCCGGGCCAGCCACGCCTGGCTGGCCTCGATCCGCGGAAACAAAGCCACCATCACGCCCAGGCCAACGCCGAGGACCGAACCCAGCACAAATCCGACGGTATAGTGACGCAGACTGGCGACCACCATCACCTGCCAGATACCCTCGCGGATCTCAGAAATCAAGGCGGCCGGAATGGTGCTGGGCGGGGGCAGCAGGTAGGTTTCGAGCAACCCGCTGCGCGCGATTCCCTCCCAGATCAACAGGAACCCGGCCAGCCCAACAGCCGACAGGAAATACCGTGTGCTGGATTTCACCTTTACCGCTTGCCTTTTCCCTGCTGCGAAACTGCGTCCTTACATGCCGAGATTCTTAGCGGCGTCCTTGTAGATGCTGAAGTCGAACAAGCCGTCAACGGACACGTTGGTCTTGATCTTCTCGCTCTTCTGAAAGTCGTGCATGTACTGGGTGCCTTCCTTAATTTCTTCCGGATTGGCCTTGAAGTTGGACGACGGCGATTGAATGGACTTTTGAATGGTCCCAACGTCGATGAGACCTTTGGCGACGAAGTTCTTCACATGCGGCGCCGCCTTCGCTGGGTCGTTCTTCAATAGCTCGGTCGCCTTGATATGCAGTTCGATCAGCTTGACGAGCGCATCGCGGTGATTGGCAATCGCTTCCTCACGGGCCGCGATGGTGGAACCGGGCTGGCCATCCATCATTTGCGTTGCCCGGGCAACCACCTTGGCGTCCGGAAGCTTGCTCTCAACGATGGTCAGGATCGGCTCCAGGATCCCGGCAGCATCCACGGACCGCGACAACACCGCCTGTTGCACGCGGGCGGCGCCCATGCCGATCAGTTCGACATCGCTTAGCTGCATACCCAGCGAGCGCAGCAGCCAGTGACGAGTCACCGTATCGGGAACCGAGCCCTTGGGGAAACTCGCAATCTTGGGTTTGCGGCCCTTGTCCTTGGCAAAAGCCATGAGCGCATCCTTTCCATTGCTGTGCTTTTCGAAGTACTTGACCAGATCACCCTGGGCGATGACACCGATCTGATTGACGATGCCGGCGGCGATGACCTTGAGTTTGATGCCCTTGCCGCGCGTCACCATTGCGGGTCCGATACCAAAACACATGACATCCATCTTGCCGGAGGCAATGGCCTGCACGATCGCCGGGCCGTTGGGAAAGCGCGTCAATTTGAGATCGATCCCGGCGTCCTTCGCCCAGCCCATACCTTCGATCACGAAAAGTTGGCTGCACGGAACGATCGGCATGTAGGCCATCTCGAGCGTGGTTCTGGCGCGGGCCGGGCCCGACACACCCACGATAAGCATGGCCGCTAGCAAAATTCTAGAAAACGTTTTCAATTGAAATGTCATGGATGCCCTCCTGCATTAACTTCACGCGCCGTTGTAGACCCTTTCGTACCTGGTCATCGGGCCTTCGGCACGGCTATGGATTGGTGTGATGATTTATCTAACAGACAAGTATTTTTTTATTGTGCGTAAACGCAATGGTGGTTGAACTTCGATCTGCTCCCACGGTATCAACCGCGTTGAATCTAATGATAAAAATATCTTTGCCCTTTATTAACAAATCTTTTTGCGTGGCAACCGCAATCGATCATGCCCTACGGTCTTCGCTGGTCAAGGCATCCCGCACGTTAGTCGCGCGACGACGACGTCCGAGAAACACACTATACTCCTAGGAAATGAAGATAAAAACCAAGCAAATACCAAGTTTTTACGGAATAAAATTCGCAATATCACGTCATCTGCGAACACCACAGCCCGGGAACTGTGTTCCCTCCGTACGTCTTACATTGCACTAGATTGCTGCGACCTTACATACCAGGGGAGTGTACCCATCCCAGTCTCACCAATCGTTTCGTGGTTCTGGCAACACTTATGTGGGCCGTGATTTTTTTTGTAACAAACCTTCGCGTGCGTCTAGTGCGACACCGATGCATTGCATCAGACCTTCGGCCATACCTGACATCGCTTTTCGCTTGACGCCGCGGTTCAAATACCTTGATGTTAGATTGCGCTTGCTATAGCCTGCAGCACGATTTCGTCGTCCACAGACACGGTAGCGAGTTCGACTCATGCAAACATCCGCTTCTGTAGTGACCCCTGACAAACCCGTAGCGTTGATGACGCTGTTGGCCCTGTTAGCGGTCTCTCTGTTTCTGCAAAACGAGTTTCAGACCCGCCAGTCACTGCTGTTTTTGATCGGCGCCGGACTCGGTGTGACCCTGCTGCATGCCACGTTCGGGTTCGCAGGCGGCTGGCGACGTTTGATCCGCGAGCGCCGCAGCACCAGTGTGCGCGCGCAGATACTGTTGTTGGGCCTGACAGCCATGTTGTTTTTCCCGGTGCTCGGACAGCTGTTTCCCGGCATCAACGCGCAGGCGGCGGTCGCGCCGGTGGGCCTTTCGGTGCTGATCGGCGCGTTTATTTTCGGCATTGGCATGCAGCTCGGCGGTGGCTGCGGATCCGGGACCCTGTTCACCGTGGGCGGCGGTCACGTCGCCATGCTTGTGACCTTGGTGTTCTTCATTATCGGCGCCACCGTCGCGTCCGCCCACCTTCACTGGTGGCTGGCGCTACCAAGCTTCGGCAAGCTATCCCTCATCACCGCATTTGGTTGGGGTCCTGCGCTGGTGGCGCAAGGGTTGTGCCTCATGGCCTTGTACGCCGTGGTGCTGGGGGTAGAACGGCAACGTCATGGAAACGCTGAGCCGCTGTTCGCCGCAAAAACCGCAGATAACAGCTTTACCGACCGGTTGATTCTGGGTCCCTGGCCGTTATTGTGGGGGGTAATCGGTTTGGCGGTATTCAACCTGCTGACCCTGCTGATCGCTGGACACCCGTGGTCAATCACCTTCGCCTTTGGCCTGTGGGGCGCGAAGATCTGGACGGCAATCGGTGGTGATGCTGCCGCGTGGCCGTATTGGAGTTCGGGATACCCCGCGGTCGCCCTGTCGCGCAGCGTGCTGGCTGACAATATCTCGATCATGGACTTCGGGCTTATTCTTGGGGCGGTGCTCGCCGCAGCGCTGGCCGGTAAGTTCGCGCCCGAAGACCGTATCAAACGCGAACGTCTTGTGGCGTCAATTATTGGCGGTTTGCTCCTCGGTTACGGTGCCCGCCTCGCCTTCGGCTGCAATATTGGTGCGCTGTTGGCCGGCATCGGATCGGGCAGCATGCATGGTTGGCTGTGGTTGGTAGCAGGATTCATCGGTAGTGTGGTCGGCGTCCGATTACGCGTGCGCATGCATCTGGACCCACCGCCGCGGTGATGTCGGTGACGCGCCGCAATCGCGGGATTATGGGCGTGGCCATCGTGTTGGGCGCGATTTTCGTGGCCCTCGATCACAGTCAGTACCGCCGTTCCTTACCGGCACCTATCGCCGGCGAAGCGGAACCCCAGGTTGAAGCAGGGGGTTACGGGTCGGCTTCCGATGACGCCGACGCCTCTCTTGCCACCGGACCTGGTGCAGAAACCGGCGGTTATGGCGCGGCTGGCGACGATGCTGACACCCCCACCGCCGCCGAGACCGGCGGCTACGGCGTTGCCACCGGAGCGAGCCCCGACGAAACCGGGCAAGGTGCAGCGGCAACATCCGCCCCTGATGAGGGCGTGAGTGGAGACATGGAAGAATACTACAAGCGGCTACAGCTCGACGCCGAGACCGACGACCCGCGTTGAGGGATCTTCATGGTCCCGCGAAACGATGCCCAAGGCACCCTAATCACGAAACCTGCACCCGGTGCCAACCCTAAGGTGGCGGTACATATCCGGGTAGGGTTTCGATACGCGCCAGCCATCGACATACCGCGGGGAACGGCGCGGTAGAAAGGTTGCCTTCGGATGCCATTGCCACGTATGGGTAGCAGGCAACATCCGCGATAGTGGGTGCGTCGCCTACTAACCAATCGTTCGTCTGCAACCGCCCTTCCAACACCTCTAGCGCGGTGTGCGCAAATTCCCGGCATTCATCCAGATTCCCCAGTTGCGCGAATCGCGTCGGGTTGCCCAGTGTTATCGCCCGGGCTCGCCCCAACCCGTAGCGTATCTCGTTTTGGTCAAGCGCCAACCATTGCATGGTGGCTGCCATCGCATAGGGGTCTGCGGGCAACCATTGTCCTTTTCCATATCGCACAGCCAGATACACCAGTATCGCCATCGAATCCCACATCACTCGCGTATCGTCTTGTAACACCGGTAGCTGCCCGCGAGGACTGATGTTGAGAAACTCTGCGGTCTTGTGTTCTCCGGCATTGGCGTCGATGGGGATCTTCTCGTAGGCAACTTCCAAAAAAGCTAACAGCAGTCTGACCTTGTAACAGTTGCCAGAACGGTGTAGATCGTACAGCTTGAGCATTGGGCACCAATCAGCTTCGAGGATGGACTTGCACCAAAATTAGCGAAAAAGCCCATGCACGGCAACCCACATGCAATGACCTCCTGATCACAATCACATGACTGCATTGTTATCAACGATTCTAAAACGCATTGGGTGAGTCTGTAATTGGTACAATTGGCGCCTCGCGAATTCACCGCAACAAGGAGCGCAATGTGAAGTATGTACAAGAGTGCCTCCCCGATCTGGCCAAGACCATCGATGAGGAATTTGGGCCCGGAACCGCTGACAAAACACGGCCGTTAAACCATACACGCAATGTCAGGTTCTTGTTTCAAGTCAACCAACTCTACAAAGACCCCGCGCAAACGCAGCCATTTGCGGTTGAAAATATCTTGAACACCTTATCTGATTTCCAGAACCACGGCATGGTTGAGCAAGATTACGGTCTTGTTGCCATCGTTCATGCCGAGGGCTGGCCACTCATCCTTGATAATAACGCCACCGGGCATCACCAGACCGCCAATCCGTTCCAAACAAATATGGAGGATTTGCTGGAACGAAATATCCATGTTTTTTTCTGTTTGAACACAGCCCGCAAGAAAAACGTGCGAGCCTCCCAAGTTATCTCTGGCGTCAAGTTCGTGACTTCGGGCGTCACCGCCATCGCCGATTTTCAAGCCGAGGGTTATCGGTACATTCAACCTTAGCATCACAGCCGTGTGTGACGCGCAGCGGGATGCGGCATTGACGTGGTGCGCCGAGCTATCTAGAGGGCGCCTTGATGCAAACTACGGGTTAGGTGATGCGCTTGGAAACATAGCTGCCGGGCGCGTCCTCGATGACCTCAAGCTCACCGTCTACGGGGCGACGGGCCGGCACCTTTTCCCGGGACTGTTGTGCCACCCACGAGGCCCAGTCGGTCCACCAGGAACCGTCGTTCTCAACAGCCGAGTCCAGCCACTGTTCGGCGCTGTCGGGCAGTGGATTCTGCCTGTTGGTCCAGTAATGGTACTTGTTCGCTGCCGGAGGATTGATGACGCCGGCAATATGGCCCGATGCCCCCAACACAAAATGAACCGGCCCCGACAAAAGCTTTGCACCGGCGTAGGTCGATTTCCATGGTGCGATATGGTCGTCCTGCGTGGATAGGAAATACACCGGGATATCAATATCGCATATGTCGATAGGTGTTCCGGTAATAGTAATCCCGCCGGGTTCCCGCAACCGATTCTCGAGATACATTTTGCGCAGATAGAAACTATGCATCGCTGCCGGCATACGCGTGGAATCTGAATTCCAATACAGTAGATCAAATACCAACGGATCCTGCCCCAACAGATAATTATTGATGGCAAAAGTCCAGATCAGATCATTGGCTCGTAACATATTGAACGTGGACGCCATGCAACTGGCGTCCAGATACCCGGTTTCCTGCATACGTTCTTCCAGTGCCGTCACCTGCTGGTCATCGATGAATACACCAAGCTCACCGGGTTCTTCGAAATCAATCATCGAAGTAAAAAAGGTGGCGCTTTTTATCCGCTCGTCGCCGTTTCCCGCCATGTGAGCCAGCACCGAGGCCAGTAACGTGCCACCAAGACAGTAACCGATGGCATTAACCTCTTGCTCATCGGTACCGCGCTCGACAGCATCCAGCGCGGCGTACAAACCTTCGGACACATATTCATCGTAACCGGTATCGGCATAGGACTCGTCCGGGTTCACCCATGAAATGACAAACACGGTATGTCCCTGTGCGACCAACCACTTGATCAGAGAATTTTTCGGCTGCAGGTCCATTATGTAGTATTTATTAATCCACGGTGGGACGATGAGTAATGGGCGTTTGAATACTTCGTCCGTGGTCGGCGAGTATTGAATGAGTTGAAACATCCGGTTTTGAAAGACGATCTTACCTGGCGTCGTGGCGACGTTCTCGCCCAACTTGAACGCATCGACGTCGGTCATGCTGATGCGCAGTTGTCCATCACCCTTTTCGAGATCAGCCAATAGGTTGTTCATACCATGGATGAGATTTTTACCTAGAGACTTCATAGTCTCCCTCACCACTTTAGGATTGGTCGGTGCAAAATTGGTGGGCGCCAAAGCATCGATAAGCTGACGGGTGAAAAACTGCAGCTTTTCGGCCTCGTCGCGATCCAACCCGTTGGTTTTGTCCACGGCAGATTCGATTAGGCGCGCCGCCAACAGATAAGTCTGCTTGATGTGGTCGAATAAAAAGTGATCCGACCATTGCTCGTCACGAAAACGATTGTCGCCAATCTTGGGCTCAATCACCGGCTCCAATCCGTCCGCCCCCAACATCCGCTTGACGGTGTTTTGCCATAAAGCGATCGAATCACGATAAAACGCGCTCTGCGACTCCAACAAGCTTGTGGGATCAGTTAGCAGGCTGGACACGAGCTTGTTGTAGGCGGTGGCAAGATTAAACGGATCGGGCGTGTACGAGTTCGGATGTTGTAGGTGCTCGGACATCACCTGCCATGCGATACGTTGACTGCGCATCGCTATGTCCAGCCAGGTCTCGGACATCTCCAGTGGATTGAAGGGAATAGCGGGAGTGTCCGGTGAATCGCTCATCGGGTAGCCACAGACTGATTTTTGTTGCACTGCACCAAAACACCGTTAATATAGTCAAATATCAGCGCTACTACAAGCCAAAAACCCCAGTCCGAGGCCCGCAAACCGATGTCAGCATCCAGCCGCTGGCTTGGCAAGCGCCGTCGCGGATTCCCACTTGAGTAAGGTCCGGATCGGGCCACGCCCGAGCCGCAATGGTTATGCCTTATCGCCGTGGAAGGTTACCGTCACCGAGCGCGAATGCGACTGCCTGCGATGCTCCCACAGGTAAACCCCTTGCCAGGTGCCAAGCGCGAGCCGGCCACCGGTTATCGGTATGGTCAAACCATTCTGAGTCAAAACGCTTCGCACATGAGCCGGCATGTCATCGGGACCTTCAGAGATATGTTCGAACATCGGATCACCGTCCGGCACCGTGTACGCCATGAAAGTTTCCAGATCCCGGCGCACCGCCGGGTCGGCGTTCTCGCAAAGAATAAGGGATGCGCTGGTGTGATGTACGAACACATGTGCGAGTCCCATGGTGATCCCAGTCTGCAACAAACAACTGTTAATCTCCCGCGTAATGTCGTAGGTGCCCCTACCGCGGCTGCTTACGCTAAATTTGAATTGTCGCCACATCACGTATACTCGAACTAATCCGATATGCCATCCAATCGAACGCTGTCTTTATAAATCCTCCTTAGACGGCCCTGGGCAGCCGCGTCTTGACCCTGCCTTGAAGAAATCGCGACGTCAATCACTCCACGCACCATGCCAGCAACAATTCCCAGTAACTCGTATGCAATCGCGTATGTCATTCTCAGGTTATAATGAACATACTAATCTACGTCTTGCGACACATAATACAAACAATTCAACAAAGAAGGCGTTTATACTCATCAGGAACAACGAATTTCTCGCGCACAGTGGAAAAGCCCGCAATTAGCAATTTTATTCGTAACACCATTGATACTGACCTGGCTGAAAATAAAAACCAAGGCCGGGTAGCCACTCGGTTTCCGCCGGAACCAAACGGTTATCTGCACATCGGACACGCAAAATCCATCTGCCTCAATTTCGGCATCGCCCAGGACTATCAGGGTACCTGCAATCTGCGCTTCGACGACACCAATCCCGAGAGAGAAAGCTTGGAATATGTCCAATCCATAAAAGATGACATTGCATGGTTGGGCTACCAATGGAATGCACTACGCTTCGCATCTGATTACTTCGAACAACTCTACGACTACGCGATCGAGTTAATTAAACAGGGGAAAGCGTACGTTGACAGCTTGACCGGCGACGAGATCCGCGAGTACCGGGGCACATTAACAAAACCTGGCAAGGAAAGTCCCTATCGTGATCGTCCCGTGGAGGAAAACCTGAAACTGTTCGAGTCTATGCGCGCCGGCAAATTTGAAGATGGACAACATGTACTTCGCGCGAAGATCGACATGTCATCACCTAACATCAATATGCGCGATCCGATCCTGTACCGCATACGTCGTGTTTCTCACTACCGGACCGGCGATCGGTGGTGTATCTATCCGATGTACGACTACACGCACTGCATCTCCGACGCCATAGAGGACATCACACACTCTTTATGTACTTTAGAATTCGAAGATAACCGGGCCCTGTATGATTGGGTATTAGACGAGCTGGATGTCCCCAGTCATCCACAGCAGATCGAATTCGCGCGCTTGAATCTCGAATATACGGTGATGAGCAAACGAATACTCAACCGGCTGGTCTATGAGGGCCACGTTTCAGGATGGGATGATCCACGTCTACCAACGATTTCAGGACTGCGGCGCCGCGGCTACACACCAGAGTCAATACGCGATTTTTGCGAACGCATCGGCGTGACCAAGAAACAAGGGACCATCGCAATGAGTGTATTGGAAAACAGCATTAGGGAGGATCTAGACCAATCGGCGCCGCGCAGAATGGCGGTACTCGATCCACTACGAGTGGTGATCGAGAATTATCCTGAAGGTCAGACTGAGACGGTAACTGCGAGTAATCACCCGAAGAATCCACAGATGGGACAGCGGCCGTTAACTTTCTCCGGAGTTATATACATCGAGCGCAGTGACTTTATGGAAACCCCCGCGAAAAAGTTCTTTCGTCTCGCACCGGGCCGCGAAGTGCGTTTGCGTTACGCCTACTACATCACCTGCACCGGTGTCATTAAAGATGACCAGGGTGAAGTGATCGAAATCCGCTGCACCTACGATCCGGCCACCAAGGGTGGATCATCCGCGGACGGCAGGAAAGTCAAAGGAACCATCCATTGGGTGTCTGCGGATCACGCCGCGAACGCAGAGATAAGACTTTACGACCGCCTGTTTCGGGCGCCCAGCCCCGCGGCCAAGGCTGATTTTCTCGAACATCTCAATCCTCAATCGAGGATCGTGCTGACTGGGTGCAAGGTGGAACAAGGCCTCGTTGATATGCAACCTGAAGCACGGTTTCAATTTGAAAGGCAAGGATATTTTTGTGCCGATCGCCAAGATCATAGTCGCGGCCATCCGGTGTTCAACCGCACCGTTACCCTGCGCGACACCTGGGCGAAGATCGAAAAAACAGCTGGATCGTTAGCGCAGCATAGCTAGCCCACATTTCTCACCAGGATCCCGGATGCTGGCGCAGGACTCGTGCAACTGGGCAGGGGCGCCTGGGAAGAAATGCGGGCTAGAACCCCTGGCGCTGGTCTGTTGTCGTAATAAAAGGTTTGGATCATCCGTGATCTTTGGCGCAATATACGGGCTAATCTGGCCTTTGCGGAGGTGGAGGTCCCAATGCACAGCGTGATGAGAAGTGCGCTAATCGTGGCCATCGTCTATTCTGCGCCGACACCGGGGCAGGATCTCTATCGCTTCGATACTGTGCATACGCAGATCCTGTTCTTTGTGAGTCACCTGGGATTTTCGAACTCTCAGGGTGAATTTCTGAAATTTAATGGCGAACTCGTGTTCAACGAAAATCGTTTCAGTGACACACGAGTGATGGTTACCATTGATACGGAGAGCCTGGACATGGATGACAAGAAATGGAACGCCCGACTCAAAGGACGCAAATACTTCGATGTCGACAACTATCCGAAAATCAGATTTATCAGCACGCGGATCGAGCCCACGGGACCCAAATCCGCCAATGTGCACGGTGACTTGACCATGCTGGGCGTGACCAGGCCCGTGGTGTTGAGCATGGGTTTCAATCGAGCGGGCATACATCCATTGTCGCAAAAATACGTCGCCGGTTTCTCGGGAAACTCTGTGATCAAGCGTTCGGAATTCGGTATGACGTCGGACCTCAAGTGGGTCGGCGATGAGGTACACATCCGTCTGGAGGTCGAGGGCGTCCTCGAACAAAAGGTTGGCAGTTCGCAACAGTGACCACAGCTGGGGCGGGATTGCCAAGGCACTGCACTGGCTGATCGCGGTGATGATACTTGGCATGTTTGCGCTTGGTTGGATCGCGGTGAATTATCCGATGTCTCCCACCAAGATCAAATTGTTTGTTTGGCACAAATCAATCGGTATCACCATACTCATCCTCGTGCTGTTGCGTATAGCTTGGCGGCTGACTGACCGGACTCCGGCATTACCAAATCATATGCAAACCTGGGAACGAAGACTGGCCCACACGAGTCATGCGCTGATGTATGTGGCGATGGTGATGATGCCGTTGAGCGGTTGGGTAATCAACTCCGCCGCAAATTTTCCGTTAAGACTATACGGTCTGATCCGTTTGCCAAACATTGCCCCCGCAGACAAGGCCTTACAATCCCAAGCCGAACTCGTGCACATGACCTTGTTTTGGATACTTGTCGCATTGCTGCTGCTGCATATTGGGGCCGCGTTTTGGCATCACCTCAAACTCCGGGATCAGATATTGACGCGTATGTTGCCCGGAACAACGCGACGCTTGCGGAAAGCGGCGGACTGATGTCTTTGCAGCGGGCGGCAACCATGCTGATTTGCAGTGTGTTCAGTGCAACGGCTGCTGCAACCGAGTGGGTCATCGATAACGACCATAGCCGACTGGGATTCGTTGCGACTTATGACGGTGTTGGCTTTGCGACCCGCTTTGAGCGCTTCGATACCCGTATTCGGTTTGATCCCCAGCAGCTCGAAGAGGGAGTTTTTGATGTGGTCGTCGACATCACTTCCATCAACAGCGACAGTGCCGACCGGGACGAGGGCATGCTCGGGTTAGAGTGGTTCAACGCCAAGAAATTTCCCCAGGCTCGATTTGTATCCACCGGTTTCCCCCAGGCTCGATTTGTATCCACCGGTTTCCGTCAAACTGGAGCTGGGGCCTTCGAAGTAGCCGGGCGGCTCACCATAAAAGGTATCACCCATAGCATACTGCTTCCTTTTGCTTGGAGCGGGGTTGACAATGGTGCACGACTCAAGGGTAAAACCATATTGCAGCGCACAGACTATAAGATCGGAATCGGTGAGTGGGAATCTGACCCAATCATTGGGTTCGAGGTTGAGATCGTCGTCGATTTGCACCTCAAGGGTAAGCATTGATCCTGCTCATGCCCAGGATTTGATCTGACCCAAGGCTAATCCCCGTGACCTCGCTAGCAATAGACAAACTGATCGGTTATGCGCTTGATTTCTCGTAGCGGATAACAACTCAATAACGGTATCCAGGAGTAATCTGTGGCATGCGGACGGGGTTGGTCTGTTGATATTGGCTGTAATAATCAAACAGGTAGACCCCGGCGACGACCAATATGATCCCTATTACGATGGCGACACCGATTTTCCATGGACTATATGGCCGTTCGCCCTGCACCTTTCCAGTTCGCCCGTTGACCACGAAATGAAAGGCCTTGTCCTTGAATCGAAAACCTGCAGTCCAAAGTGGAAGCAGAATGTGCTTGAAAGTGGTGCCGCTATGTCTGGTGTCAAAGCGGTGTATACGTTGTGCATCACCACCGATATCACGGGCGATATCACCACGAATAATACTGTTCATGGTTTCACGGGCATATTCGAAACCTTCATCCAACTCGACTTGATAGGCCTGACTTCCAAACCCGCTCAGATATTGTTCCTGATACGGAACCAGGTTTTCTAGATCCCATGGTTGGAGGCGATCCGTTATCTGGCGGGGCAAGGAACGGCTGGCGCCGACCAATACATCATCGAAAAATCTCGCCACCGTACCTCGTACTGGTATCCACCTAATCTTGGTCACCATCACGGTTCTCACAACACGTTTACCATCTATCACCTGCACCACCTTTTGCGGCACTTGATAGGCGTCACCACGTTCACCAACGTAATTGGTGTCGGTATGACTGTCGTACGTCCAATTGGGCAAGTAGACGCCGGAAAGCCGATTATCATCCCGCGCATATTTTTTGATGCCGTTTGGTGCAAACCATAATCTTTTGATCCATCCACGGAAATGTTGCTTGGCCTGCGCCTCAGTGATCTTAAATGGCAGCAACGACTTTGGTTTGAGTAGTTTTTCTGCACCGGTTTCTAGAACAATGGCGTGGCCACAGTATGGACACTCGCCGGAATGGATATCGTTATCAAATTCAAACGATGCACCACAAGCGTCACAGTTGGTTACCTGAATAGGTTGACGAACCGCGTCGGTACGGCGCGCGGCAACGAGTTCATTCAGCGCGCTTCGAAAATCATGTTCTTGGATTTGTGTAAGCAGTGACGGAACGGGTTCTTTGTGCTTACAGTAAACGCATTCCAGAAATTCGGTTCCCGGGGCATAGACCAGCAGGGCTCCGCATTGGCCGCAAGGAAACTGGTGCCGGCTCGGTTCTTTCGACTCACTGGCCCGCATAGTTGGACCCGTCCCGTCTTGCTCGGCTTGCTGCGATGCGCGCGCCAGCCCTCGCCGTGCGTGACTCGTTGAACAGTAAACTTGCGAACAATCTAAGACGTGGGTAGTGGTGGCGGTAACTTGGCAAACATCTCGTCCAGTGCCTCTACTTGGCCGGCCGGTGTCCAGTCAACCAGTGCCTGACTCCATATCAGCGTTTCCCTAATCACTTCCGCGGATCGTACCTTTGCTTCGAGGTCCTTGAAATCTACCGGACCCTGCTGAAGGCCGTCGACTTCGATGAAGTATCTATCTTCCGGTGACTGTTTCTCCTGACCGCTGTCAGGCAACTGCAGATAATCCTTGCGCGACAACGGTGGCGCCATAGACTCCGCCATTTTGTTGGCCATCGCAAAACCGATCCCCAAGCCGATGCCAGCCGCCGCACTACCGCTAGGATTGTTGGCGGCTGCGGTCATCGCCTCGGCCGCCTGGAAGCTGGCATAGTCGCGCAGACTACCCACCACGCCCATGCTGGTGCGCCGATCCAAAGCCTGTTCGACCACTGGTGGCAGGGAAATGTTTTCGACCAACAATGTGGTGACGTCCAGGCCATAGGCGACAAACTCAGGGCGAATCTTATTCGTGACATAGCGGCTCAGGTCCTCGTAATTCGCGGCCAAATCCAACACCGGGATACCCGACTGCCCAAGGATCGACGCAAAGCGTGACACAATCAGATTGCGCAGCTGGTTGGTGATCTCGTCAGTGGTGAAGTGCGCATCAGTGCCAACGATTTCTCTCAAAAATACCACCGGTTCGATCACCCTAATCGAATAGGTCCCGAAACCGCGCAGACGTACCGGACCGAACTCCGAGTCACGCAACATCACCGGATTCTTCGTACCCCATTTCAGGTCCGTAAACTGCCGGGTGTTGAAAAAATACACTTCCGACTTGAATGGACTTTCGAATCCATAGGGCCATCCTTGTATTGTGGACAAGATCGGCAAATTGTTGGTTTTGAGTTCATACATACCCGGCTTGAATAAATCCGCGACTTGTCCCTCGTTGATGAACACCGCCACCTGCGATTCCCTTACTGTCAACTTGGCACCATACTTGATTTCATTGCCGTAACGCTCGAATCGATACACCAAGGTGTCATTCGAATCATCGGTCCACTCGATGATGTCGACAAATTCACCGAACAGCTTGTCCAACAGTCCCATGCTCAAGCTCCGGCTGCCGGGGATTCGTCGCGTGCTGTCGCGGCGCTCAGGGTCTGGCGAAGCTCATCTTCGGCTTTTTGCAAATCCACTAACGCCTCGGCTCGTAATCGCTTTCCTTCATCGGCGATGCGGAGGCTGTCTTCGATAGTCTCGATGAGGGTCCGGTTAGCCTTCTTAACCGCCTCAATGTCGAATACCCCCCGTTCTATCTGGCGTCTCGTCTCCGCATTGGCAGTCTTGAGCATCTCGGCATTCTTCTCGAGCAGGTCATTGGTCAGTTCGGACGCTGCTGTGACAGATTTTGTGGCCTCCTGAGATCGGAATATTGTCACCGAGGTGGCCAATTGCTGACGCCATAGCGGTACGGTATTGACTAAAGTAGAGTTGATCTTTGTTACCAGACCTTTGTCGTTTTCTTGCACGATACGGATACTTGGCAGGCTTTGCATGGTAACCTGCCGGGTGAGCCGTAGATCGTGAATGCGGCGCTCGAGATCGTCTCGTGCACTCCGTAAGTCCCTCAACTCCTGCGCGTCCAATGTCTCATCGGATGCGGCGACTTCTTTCTCCTTTGCTGGTATCACCTTCTCATCCACTTGCTTCAACTTCTCATCGCCGGCCGCAATGTACAACTCCAGCACATGAAAATAATCAAGATTGGCGTCGTACAGGCGGTCCAGGGACACGATATCAGTCAATAACTTCGTTTTATGGCCTTCAAGATTATTCGTGATCGTGTCAATCTGCTTGCTGACCTTTTCATACTGCTGTAGGAACTTGACTACCGGTTTGGCCCGTCCAAACAGCCGCGCCAAAAAACCAGGCTTTCTTAATCCTTCCGAATCAAAACCACGCAGCGTGGCCACCATTTCATTCAAAGCCGTGCCGGCTCCTCCCACATCCTTATTGCGTACGCCTTCCAGCATGTTATCCGATATTTCGGTTAGTTGTTCTTGCGCCTTGGCGCCGAAAAAGATGATCGAATTCGTGTCCGTAATGGTGATCTCAGACATCAATGATTCAATCATCGAGCGATCGTCTGATGAGACCTTATCCATAGCCACGACCACGTCCCCTACGTCTGGAAGTGTTGCGCGTTCAAATAACTTTGGATCGATTTCTAGAGTGCTCGTCGTTTGGTTCATTGCGGTTCTTCCTGTTTCTCCGTTTCAACGGATCGGGTCTATAGAATGCCTTCTCGCTTCAACTGCGTTGCAAGAACCTCGAT
>CAMYNX010000015.1 GCA_947259875.1 uncultured Gammaproteobacteria bacterium
GAACAGTGACCTCCTCGTCGAGGTCAAATCGATTGGCCAACCCGCGGAAGGAGGGATTCTCGACCATCTCCACGTACAACTGGGTCGATAACCCGACCACAATGAGTGAAACGACGACCACCAGCAGGATCCGCGTCATACGGCGCGTCGTGATCTCGATGGAGACTTCAACGTTTTCGGGCGAGCGCCCTAGGTTGTCATCAGCGCGTGTTTGGGATTCTCGATGCATACATTCAATTTCAACGGATCGCTTCGGCAGAGAGCGACGTTATCGACGAGACGCCCTCGGATATCCTACGCTAACATGACGCCCGACGAGCGGGTAAGGGAGGTGCGTGCAAACAACGTTTTACCGAGATATACGAACACGAGATATGCGCCATTCCGGAGCAACGAACTGGAGAAGGTATGGGCTGAATATTCTTTAAATAGTAGCATGGCCTTGTACACACGCCTTACCGACTCAAATCGAACGCCGCAGCCAATAGACGTTTAATCACTCCTGGGCGAATTTTGCCCAGCGGATCATTGATTTTATCTAAGACGAAATCCTTTTCCTACATTTAAAGGCAGCGTGGACCGCTGCTAGGACCAGTCGTTGCCGAAAAATGATATGCGCATCATTTTTGGCCGCTTAGCAATAGGACTTTTGGAGTCTGACTCCACTGCTGTCCCACAAACTTGTGAATCACCGGGAGCTATCAAGAGCACTCGGAGGAGACGATTTATAACATATTGTTTTTAGGTGGTTCCGTGCTGCGTTGATCAATCTTCCTGATAGATATCGTCACGAGCATGATTTCATGCCGCCACATGTTGTGGTTTCGGCCAAGGCGTTATCGATGAAGGAGTTGTGACGTAGGCCTTCATACTTTGTGGGACAGCAGTGGGTCTGGCCTCTATTGTTGGTTCATTTGAAACGGTTTATGGGGTCCGGTCCCTCTTGTTCTTGGAACGGTCCATGGGGTCTGACCCCTGTTGTTCTTGGCGCTGCTTCAGTTCCATTTGGTCGTCGGTGCGCACCATATCTAGCTGACCCAGAAATGACATCCCCAACAGCGGCGTGTCTAGGTCGGAAGCAACCATGATGCCGGCCTCGATATCGTGCAGCGTGATGTCGCCGACCCTCACTTCGCTCAGCTTGGTCGTGACCATTGGCGTAGTTCCCCCCGCAGTCTCAGCGAGATCTTGTTGTGCGTTTGCGTAGTCGAGGCCGATTCGCCGCGCCAGCTTGCGATCGATGGCGATAATCGTCGCGCCGGTGTCCACGAGGAAACGCACTGGATAGCCATTGATGGCCCCGTTCGCATAGAAGAAGCCGCGCGGACCCGCCCACAGTTTTGCCGTGCCCTCGTCCTCGGCTAGGGTGCTTTCAGACGCGCCAGGAAAAAAGGCTGGCGCATTCAAGTTCAAAGTATTACGCTGTCCATTGCTCTCTACGACCACTTGGGCAGAGTCCACAACGTTCACGAGCGTCACACCTTCGGGGCTGGTTTCCCCCTCGGATAGAATGCGGCGCTTTCCATCCACGTAGAACATGGCTCTTACCAGGGACACCAGGCGGAGCCTTTTATCGACACGCCTGATTTCCTCTGTCTCGGATATTGCCAGCAGCTTGAGCTCTGCGGCAGCAGTCGTTGCCGGCACCATGCAGGCGAGCAGCACGCACAACCATACTTTCGTAAGTGGTCGACCAACAGGACCGCGAGACGACTTATTTACGTGATGTACTCTCATTGTGCCAAGCGAAGTTGGTAACGGACAACGGACCACGTAATGCCGATGTTGTTGACCCCGTGGTCGAAGTTGACACCCCTATTACTATTTATAGACAGTGAAAATGGTTTTGCAAGCAGGTAACCGCAGCTCAACGTGGTCGGCACACCGGTCGTTACCAACCAATCTGGGGTCTGGCCCCGGTTGTTAAGCACAATCGATCTCAAGGCTCGAGACGTGGCCTCGGACAACAGTCTTTGCACACCGCGACTTGAGCGCCTCTTTACTGGCGTGTACCTCGGTTTTTCGATATGGATGCAACCGACCGGCGCTCTGTGAAATCAGCGCAACCGACCCCAGTGATCGAGTTTCCGGCAGTGGATGGATTGCATCATTACTATCTTTCTGGGGCAGCATGAGTTATCAAGACCGACAGGCAACTTCTTGACACGGCTAGATCCACCGTGAACAATCATTTCTTAGAGAATAACGCGTGATTGAGATTGATGGAGCCCCTACCTACTTCTGACGAGCAGCTTCAATTCCTGAAGCAGAGCAAGATGTTCGAAAACGCACCGAAATCTCTGCTTGTAGAAATCGGTGGAATTTCGACAACAGTTTCGGTGAAGGCCGACGAGAAGATCATGGAGAAGGGAGACAAAGGAACTGCGATGTACATCATTGTCGATGGGCAAGTGCGCATACATGATGAAGATCTAACTCTGAAATACTTAGGAAAGGGTGACGTCTTCGGGGAGATGGCGGCTTTGGATTCAGAAGTGCGAAGCGCGTCCGTCACGGCCGAAGTGGATACTATTCTGTTCGAGCTAGAGCGGAGTTCTGTGTATGACATTTTGTCTCGTCGACCCGAGGCAGCCAAGGCGGTTATTCACTTGTTGTGTCAGCGCGAGAAAAGTATTGTCCATGATGTTACTGAACAGTCTTTCAAGGTTCGCGCTCTGGAACGGGAACTGGAGATCGGCCGTGATATACAAGCCAGGTTTCTCCCCGACATCCTGCCAGAATTGCCAGGTTGGGAGATTGCAGCGTGCTTAGAGCCCGCAAGAGAAGTGGCGGGAGATTTCTACGACGCCTTCCACATTCGCACGATTAATAGGATCGGGCTGCTGGTTGGTGACGTGTGCGGCAAGGGTGTCGGCGCGTCATTGTTTATGACGCTGTTCCGTAGCTTGATTCGCGCGACGTCGCTATCGGGCGACTTTATGGGATGGACGACGTCCGGTGCTGGACTTGCTGGAGCCCAAAATGACGCTGTTCCCCTTGCCGTAGCTGATCGGCAAACGCTGGAGGACAGCGTGACGCTCACCAACAACTATGTAGCCTGGACTCATGGCAACACGAGTATGTTCGCTTCGGTGTTTTTTGCGCTGCTTGATCCGAAGTCAGGTTCCCTCGTGTACATAAACGCGGGACATGAGGAACCTGTCATCTTTGGCGCCAATGAAATAACGCAACGGTTAGCGCCAACCGGACCGGTGGTGGGAATATTCCCTAACGCGGAATTCAGCGTTGGAACGGCGCGGCTGGAGCCCAATGACGTATTGGTGGTTTTCACTGACGGTGTCACCGAAGCAGCCGACGTTGCTGGCGCACGGTACACTGAAGAACGGTTGCTGGAGTTTTTGGTGAAGACACCGGACCGCCTACCGACAACGCTAATAAGTAAGATTATGACTAACGTTGAGGCCTTCTCGGCCGGTGCACAGCAGTTTGACGATATTACTCTGCTTGCCGTCAGACGAACAGCGTGATTCGACAATTGCTTATGGGTCAACAAGACACCCCGATCATTTGGCGGTAGACTTCAGCGCTCAAGTATTCAAAAAAGGGAGGACTTAAAACAATGACATCAACTCTACGAATCGCGGTATCGCAGGAACATGGCAACGCCCCGGTGACTGTGCTTCACCTCAAGGGAGAGATCGATGCCAACACGCAGGCGGATTTGGAATCCAAGGCCGAGGAAGTTGTCGGCACGGGAACTCAGAATCTGCTGCTCGATTTAAGCGAAGTGACTTACATGGGCAGCGCCGGATTTCGCGCGATACACGCCATTGCTGGCAAGCTTGGAGATGAACAATCAGCAACGGCAATCAGATCGTCTCACCTTAAATTGTTGAACCCCTCTGCGGAGGTGAGCAAGGTTATCAAGACTCTAGGGTTTGACAGCTACCTAGACATCTACGAAGACATCAATCAGGCGGTTAAATCTTTCTGATCCGCCTGCGGCGGGATCTGGGATGGCCAAGAAGCAGCGTCTCGTTATCGAGGCGCAATTAGACAATCTAAGTACCGTACGGCGCTTTGTAGAGGAGTCTTGCAGAATATTCGGTGCCCGTGATTCGGTGGTTTCAGACCTGCGACTCGCTGTCGATGAAGCTGTCACCAACATCATTATCCACGGATATAAGAAGCGAGGTGGGAACATAGACGTCGAGGTTGAACGGAAAGATGACGCCTTAGTTGTGTGTTTGCGTGATAACGCTGCCGTTTTTAATCCCGCGACTCGTTTCATACCCAAGTCACAAATGCCGCTTGGGTTCGAATCACCGGGAAGGCTGGGCATCCATCTAATTCAAAAAGCAATTGATGACATCAGCCACCGCATCACAGAAAGCGGCGGCAACGAGTTGATCCTGGTAAAACGCAACGGCGACGTTGTTCAAGGCTAGCGGGGTTTCCCAGCTACTGACAGGGAGGCAAGTCGCCCCGCCGCGCATCAAGATACGAGCGCACCTAACGAAAATCAATCGATTCCCATTTCTTCCGCAACCGTCAGTGGAAATGAGTAAAACCCAAGTGACTTATTGATCAATGGGTATACACTTGCGTTGGCTATGCCTTAAGATCTGTTGGGTCCATATAATTTTGAACAGCGGAGACTTATCGGGCTGGATACCGCTACTTTTGCCAAAAGCGCCTTCGCTGTTCCTCAAGACATGGAGACATCAATGAAACAAAATCCATTGTTCGCGAACCTTGTGTGCCTAATTGTGTTAGCACTAACAGCGTGCACTACCGACACCAGGCTGGTCAAAGCCTGGTCGGACGACACCTACACTCGCGGTTCTTTACGGAGTGTGTTGATCATTGGTGTATCCGATCAGCCGAGCAAGAGGCAAATTTTGGAAAATTCATTTACGAAGGCGTTTAAACAGAACAGGGTCGATGCACTTTCTAGCTTGGCAATCATGCCGGTAGAAACAAAGATCACTAAGCAAACCGTTGAATCAGCGATAAGCGATCGGAACATCGACGCGGTTTTAGTGACCCACTTGGTACGTGTGGAAGATAAAACATTTTATAGTGGTCCACATCCTTCCACCTATCGATCCGAGCGTGAGTTCCGCCAGAATCTATGGCAGCACTACGACAGCGTATATGATTACGCCCATGATCCCAGCTTGTACAAAAAACATCGTTCCGTAATTTTGGAAACCAACCTCTACGATGCAAAGACAGCAAAACTTATTTGGTCAATCCAGTCAGAAAGCTATGATCCAAGGTCCGCCGATGAAATCGTACAATCACTAGGCCGATTAATTGTCGAGAGCCTTAAAAAGCAAAAACTTATCTAATGGATAGAAGGTCTAGTCGTCCGTGTATATTAACGGAGACAGGATGCTCATTTAACATCAAGTTAATATAAGAAAAAGGTACATGAAGGTCGTGTTCCCGGCGCACGGGTTTTGAGGAAATACGTAGACTGTCCGTGAATCAAATAAAGAAAAGGCCGCCAAAAATGGCGGCCTCAACACAAATACACCCCCCATAACTTCCCTGTGTGATGATGTTAACAAGGAAGAAGCGGAATATTCTGTAACTATAGTCACAGTCGGAGAAATTGTTTTGGTCGGCGAAATGGTGGTTGATCAGCGTGGTGCTCGCAGGGAGTCATAAAACGATCGTGAATGACCACGATAATCGGTCTCACGCCGCGTATTGGGGTGTGTTTTCCGGGATAACCCGGGGACAGTATACTTATTCCTTACAAGCCTCTCGCGGCGAGAACGCATGCTTCACTTTTTTTAAGATAAATAATTTTGCAGTGAAATAAGTATACTGTCCCCGATTTACGGGCTAGCCACATCATGGAAAAAGTCTCAGTATTTGTGGACGTACAGAATATCTACTACACCACAAAGCAGTTCTACAACCGTCATTTTGACTATAACGCTTTCTGGGCTGAGGTGACGTCGAATCGGGAAGTCGTGCGGGCAATTGCTTATGCTATTGATAGGGGGGATGAAAAACAGAAGCAATTTCAAAACATACTGAGGGGAATTGGGTTTGAAGTAAAACTCAAGCCGTTTATTCAGCGACGTGATGGTTCTTCAAAGGGTGACTGGGATGTTGGTATTACCCTTGATGTACTGGAATACGCAAAGACATCACATGTGGTTGTGTTGGCATCTGGAGACGGTGATTTTGACTTACTGATACAAAAAATAAGAAAAAGCTTTGATTGTTTTGTTGAAGTATATGGTGTGGCGCAACTTACAGCTGCCTCGTTGATTAAGTCGGCGTCGAAGTTCGTAACCATAGAAGAAAACTTGCTTTTAAGGAATCGGTAACCAAACCAATACAACTGCGATGACGGCAAACACTTAGGCGTCATAGACCGATCCAGATTAGCTGATCCGGTCACATTGCCTACGGTAATCTCCAGGCTACGCTGCGCTGCCGATGCGAGCGGACTTCGATGCGGATTGTGTACACTGATGCGGGGTGATTTGCACATCGGTGCGCGTAACAAGTACGCTAAGGCGCAATGCTCCTGAGTGGTTTTCTGTCCTATCTGTTGACCCTGCGTTGACTGGTATTATGGTTGAGACGCGAAATGACACACGCCGGCTGCGCCACGCCGCGATTGTAGCTGCTTGCTTCGCCGGGCTCATCTGGCTGATCTGGCTGATTGACCTGGCCTTCGATCTCAAGCTTCAGCAGTTCGGCGTCTTTCCCCGCGAACTGGATGGTCTAGTTGGGATAGCGGTGGGCCCGCTCATACACGGCTCGTTTGAGCATGCGTTTAGTAATACCTTACCCTTATTGATTCTAGGCAGTGCATTTCTGTACGCGTACCCCAAATCGGCGCGGATTGGGATTCCCGCTATTTACCTAGGTTCCGGTCTAGGAGTTTGGTTATTTGCTCGCAGCAGTTATCACATCGGTGCCAGCGGGCTTAGCTACGGTATGATGTTCTTTCTGTTTATGATCGGTGTCATTAGGCATGATCGGCTGTCAATCGCCATTTCGCTCACGGTATTTTTTCTGTACGGCAGCATGGTCTGGGGCATATTTCCCACCAAGGTTGGCATTTCCTTTGAGTCCCACTTCTTTGGCGCCATTATCGGTGCGGGTTTGGCCATCCTGCTCCGCAGGCACGATCCTGCGCTCCCGGAGAAACGGTACGATTGGGAAGACGAGCCAAAGGATATCGAAGATTCCGTTATTGAGGACCCGTGGCGCTCAGCGGAGAATACTAAGAAGAAGGCGGAGCGCTTTTTTGATTGAGCCATGTATTGGGAGCATTAAGTTATTGACCCCTGATACGACGACGAGGAATGTCGAGGTATAGAAAGAATGACGTGGTTATTGATCCTGGTAATCGTGGTGGTACTGGTTGGAGTCCTTTGGAGTTTAGCGAGTCGTGTTGGCCGCGGATACAATGTGCGGTCTCAACATGGGACTAACAAGCGAGCGGGAAAACCCGATACCCGAAAGCGTTGATTTAGGCTATTTGCCTATTCGACCGACCGTTTCGTGATTTGCCGGGATCGCGGGTCGATACCGTCCTCGGTGGAAGCGATCGCCACCCACCGAACCGTGCCGATGGACTATATTTCTTAGGATACAGTGCATTTATGCGTCCTGCACTCCCGGGTGAGCCACCGGTGATGGGAAATGATAGTGACAATGGCATTGTGGGCGTGACGAAACAGATAGATCAGCGCAGGCGGCAACGACAGGACATGCATTCTAAAGTAACGTTACAACCTGATAGCGTTCGTGCGGTGGTGGTGAGTGACCTGCATATCGGTCTCCCTTTTTTCAGGAAGCAGGCCTTCATCCGCCTAGTCGAGTCACTGGACGAAGAAATCGTACTCATCTTGAATGGCGACATTATTGACAACCCCCATCAGCCACTCGAATCCGAAGATGAGGCGGTGCTCGATTTGCTGCGTGGGGAATCCTTCCGGCGCGGGATAATCTGGATTTACGGCAATCACGATGAAGACTTCCGTATGGCTGACCCAGGCCGAATTGAGTTTGTGCGACACTTGGAATTGGGCTCGCGAATGATGATCGTTCACGGTGATGACTTCGACTTGGTGATGCCCAACAACTTGTGGTTTGTCCGGCTCTTCAAGTTTTGCCACCAATTTCGACTGCGGCTCGGTGCCGCGCCCGTTCACGTCGCGGAACTGGCCAAGCGATGGACTCCATTCCTATACCGGGTGCTCACTACACAGGTGAAAAAGAACGCGATTGCCTGTGCGGAGAAAGGCGGCTTTGCAGCGATCGCTTGTGGACACACACACCATGCCGAGGACGTTGTCTGTGACGGGGTGCGCTACCTCAACACCGGCTCGTGGACCGAAGAACCGCTCCACTACATCTCCATCAATTCCAATGAGATTCGCTTGATCGCTCATCAACACGCCCCATAAGCTACCTTGTGCTTACCCCTGAACGGATCCGGCCCAGGGCCAGTGCTAACCCGCATATTGCACCAAGGTGCCCCGTTTCTATTCTTGCCAAGCAACGCGGAGAATCGAATGTCTCGATTTCATGGAAGAGCGTTGCGGGTCTCTCCAGTGCAGACCATGAATAGGGGTGGGACTATCCCGGCGCTGGCTCGGTATTCGCGTCTCGGACTATCACGCCGCGCTCAACGAAGCCGGCGCTGTCTATTGTTCCGCCACCGTGCATTCGGGGTGGGAGGAGGTCGATAAAAACACCGAGGTGATCAAGCTTGAGTCGGACGATTTGGGCGGGCATGCGTTTGCCATTGTCGGCCATAACAAAGATGGATTTTGGATACAAAACTCTTGGGGCGGGCGTTGGGGCAACAACGGCGTCGCACTTTGGACCTACGAAGACTGGCACGCGAACATCATGGATGCCTGGGTTCTGAGGCTGGCGTTGCCGACCCCCCAGATCTGGCATCTGCCGGTGTCGGGTATCTCCGAGGCCGGTCGTGGAAAGGCTGAGTTTTTTGACCAGAGTCCGCCGCGCGCTGAAATTGCCGGGCACTTCGTGCATTTGGATGACGGTCGTTTTCATGACCATGGACGTTACTGGAGCAACCTTGACGATGTGCACGCTACCGCGGACCTGGTCGCTGATAGTAGTGATTACGACCACCTGTTGTTCTATGCCCATGGTGGTCTGAACAGTCCCAAGGATTCAGCGCGCCGCATCGCCGCGATGAAAGAGACGTTCAAGGACAACCGGGTGTATCCGTATCACTTCATGTACGACACCGGTGTCATGGAGGAAATCAAGGACGTGCTATTGGGTAAGGAAGAAGCCGTTGAGGAACGTGATCGCGACGGGCCGCCCATCTTTATCCGCCTGTGGTCATCAGGCGGGGGGTTCGCAGTGCGCTGATCGATCCACGGCCGCGCGGCCTTGATATTACTAGCCGGTTTTTAACGACCTTATGGCAAAAACGTGGCCGGCCCCCAATTGATCCGTTCCCAATTTATGTTCTGTCCATGACGCGTCTTCGATGTGCGCAGCGCGTGCTTTCTTGGCGCGGTAGAGCGCAGCGTCCGCTGACCGCAGCAGGTCTGAAGACATCTTGTTCGATTGGGAGAGTTTGGTGCTCGCAACGCCGGCGCTGATTGTGAGGATCCCTGGGACATTGGGCGAGTCGTGTTGGATCTTGAGCGCCTCCACAGCGCGCCGCATGGCGTTAGCAACATTGTGTGCTCCACGCATATCGGTATCTGGCAATAACACCACAAATTCGTCCCCTCCATAACGCGCCGCCAAGTCACCGGGGCGGCGGGCATTGTTGCGCAGGGTCTGAGCTATCCGGGTGAGGCAGGCATCGCCGACTTGGTGTCCAAAACTGTCGTTGTATTCCTTGAAATTATTAACATCGATCATCACTAGAGAGAGCGGCTCGGTGCTTCGCATTGCGCGCCGTAACTCCCGTTTATAGACCATATCGAAACACCGGCGGTTTGGGATCGCTGTCAAACCATCCCTCAGCGAAAGCTGCTGGAAGACGTTAGTCACTCGACGCAGCTCCGACATGGTTGACCGAATACGTCTGACCGCAGGGCGGAAGATGAACACGGCTTCAAGCGCCAGGACAAGGAGTGCGCTCGCCATCAACAACAGTTCGATCTGTTGCAGTTCGGTCACACGTGCTGCGGCCTCCTTCTCGTAGACGTGGACGATCCGATCCATGGTTTCCAGAAACCGGCTCTCGCGACGAAGCATCGTGAGGTTCTGTGGGCGCAAATCGATGGGAGTAGCGTGTGCCGCCTCGCCTATCGCAACCACTTCATCCGCGGTCGTTTTGATTGCAATGAAATGTGGCTGGAGACGCGCAAATAGCCCTTGTATCTCTGGACTGTTTTTACCGCGTAGTCCCAGTTCCGCATCACCAAATTGCAGGCCGTCATGGGATCGTTGCCACAGGGTGATATCATTCTTCAGGATGGTGGTACGCGCACGCAACCGGTCGATGTTTGTTTCGCGCTCCGCGGTAAGCACATGGGCGTGGATTCTCTGCGATAACATGCGCTGTCTCCCGGCAATGTTAATCGTGCGCGCATCCTGCTCTTGCTGCATAAGCGAGAATTGAACCACGACCTGTCCTGCTACGATCAGTGCCGCCACCAGGCTTAGGGCGAGCACGTAGCGGACAGCGAATACCCTTGCGGGCTCGCGTTTATTCGAATCGTTCGTTTGTACTTCTTGCTGGCCTTGTCTTGTGTTCAAGTTGTGTTCCCACTCATGGTGGCGCGCTCTGCGCGTCGCAAGGACACCGGACCGATAACTTTTGTCATCGGATCATCGGCTACTGATGCCATGTCAGAAACGGCTCCTTGGACGACACTGAGACCCCCACTGTCTGCGCTGGGCAACGATCGCCCGCGTGAATACTGTGCTCTAACAAAAGTAGACTAAGATGCTAGGAAAATCTCACTGATGTTCTCGGCACATACTCGTTTCAATGTCTTGGAGAAGACGTATGGTCACTTCTAGGAGACAGACGGCACTCCTTGGCCTCCAATAAACGCGAGAGGCCTGTCATCAGGCCGCACCGGCGTGGGTAATCTCGTCCCGGCGTCGCAAGCCTGCATATTGCACCAAGGATCCCGGATGATAGCGAAGGGACTTGTACTGCGCAGAGCCCCCCTGCTGTGCGGGGACAAGCCCCCTGCTGTGTGGGGACGAGCGCCGCGCTGTCACGCTGAAAAAAAGAGACCAGCGTCTGTGATTCCGATCCCTTGAACTTCGCGGCCACCACCACCGAGCGATGTTTCGCCAGTACCCGGTGCACCATTAAGGTGCGACTATCTAGACAGGTTGTTGCATTCTTGTGGAGATTCATCCGGGCCATCGTTTCTAACTAATCGGTTTCGTCACCCCTCACGTTCTCGGGTTTCGCCTGGGTGAACCACCGTTACAAAAATGACACTCACTCGTACACCGCCCTATCGCCCCATTGAGATGCGGTATACCACTGTTCGCCACCTTGGGCGGCGCGGCTTGGAGGAGGTCCTGGGGCAAGTAATCGGGGTTAGGAAAGTCGCTTTCTGGATGACCGGGAGATGCCCAATTCTTCGCTCCCATAATCGTTTCTTCGCGTGGGAGCGGCCGTTTGTCGAAAGTTATTTTACTTTCTCATTAGCATTGTCTCATCCTACCCAGTTGTCGGAAATTGATGTGGTCAGAATTGCATGACGGAGTGGAATTCCTGCCTCGAATGGCAGGAGAAACGGCAATACGACCGGGTCACCACGAATCTAGAGGCGCAGGTTCGTAACCGCACCCTCGACTTGGCAACCCGCGATCTGGACCCTGGACAGGTAGACCCTGGTTTGGGGGTACGCTCCCAGATAGCGGACTTGTCGTTTTTGGGGAGCAGGCTTAGTGGGGACCGGTTGCTGGGGTTGAAGGGGCATTGCCTCGAACTAACCCTGTTGGTGCCGGATGGAGAACTTTTTGCGTTGCTCGCGCACGTGGTTCGTGTCTCGCAAATCCAACAACGTCGGTACAACGTCGGGCTGCGTTTCTTTCGAGTATCGGTTCAAGACCAGTTGCGGTTGACGCGTACCCTCCACGCCCTGGATCGTACAATTAGACTCCAAAGTCGTCCGCTGTCTCCATTCAGAAACACTAAGAAAAAGACTGCCGCGGCAAAAAACTATCGGTGACGCGATAGCAAAGCGTATCTCGCTGCGCCGCAACAAGCCGCTCGCTAGATGCGGGCCGTGTCGTTGTCTTTGCTGCGTGCCGATTCACGACCATCGAGTTCTGGGTTCGACCCACGTAAAATAGGCGCTTAGACGCACCCCCCGGCGTACCCGCAACGACCGCATGTCCCCAGCCATGCGACAACTCGATCGGTGTGGACACAAACGTCTACCGTCCTCGGTTGCGTTTTTTCGTCTAGACTGTTGTATACCTGTGTCAACCTGAGTGCGTTGCTCACCTGTCTGCCCCAATGCGCGAATTGGTTTTCAAACACGTCTTCCATCCATCGGATTTTTCCAAGGCAAGTGAAATCGCCTACGACCATGCCCTGAAAATCGCTTTGGCGGGAGAGATCACACTCAGTGTCGTTCACGCCAATTCGACGCCCGTGGATAAAGGCAGCTTTCCCAGCGCCCGGGAAAAATTGATGCAGTGGCGTGTGATTCCAGCCAATGGGTGTGTGCCGGAGGAAATCAGCAGTGGTTTGTGTGTAAAAAAAATTAAGTTGACCGACCCCGACCCCGTACAGGCGATCGTGCGGCGCCTGGAAGAAAAACCCGCCTGCCTGATTGTTCTGGCCAACAGTCGCCAGGACAACCGCCCGCGGTGGATGAACAAGGCGGTCTCAGAACCGATTGCCCGCGACTCTCGCACCAAGACCCTGTTCCTGCCCCACGGGGCACGGGGATTTGTGGACCACGACACGGGGACTGTGACGCTGCGCCGGGTATTGATAGCGGTTGACCGCAAACCCGACCCGCAACATGCGATAAACACCGCCGTGAATTTAGCGGACCTGCTCGGGTGTCACCGTGGTGTCACCTTTACCAAGGTCCACGTGGGCACGGAAAACAACATGCCTGAACCGCAACTGCCCCAAGACGAGCGCTGGTCATGGATGTGCACGGTTCGTAAGGGTGACGTCGTGAACGAAATCCTCAACGTAGCCACGAATATGCTCGCGGATCTCATCGTACTCACCACACAGGGGCACGACGGATTTCTCGACGCCTTGCGTGGCAGCACCACAGAACGCATAGTGCGCGCGGCAAATTGTCCGGTTCTTGCTGTCCCCGCATAGCGAGTGATCGTGGAAGACGCGTTTCACTCTACCAAACTTGATTGGTAAGGTTCTACAGCTTCCAGAGGTCTTCGTTATGAATCTATGGCAACAACGCGCGACGGCGATAGCCGCTTTGCTGGTTACTTTGTCGCTCGCAGCATGTGGTGGGGGATCCTCATCCTCTGGCGGCGGTAGCTCGGGATCAGACAAGTCTTCATCGATTGTAATTCAGTTGTCTTCAAACTTGGCTATGCATCAAAATCTTCTGCAACAATCGCAAGGTGTGTCGCTCATCGTCAGCGCATTATCTGACTTGTTTGTTCGCAACGCTGTGGCACAAACGGCGGGTGTAAAAGTATATGTCGATGGATCTGAAGTTGGTGAAACTGACAGTGTTGGCAACTTCGCTGTAGCGGTCACATCGGGTACGCACAGCGTTTGTATTGACGACCCTAATGATTCTGACAAATGTATGGATGTGAATGTCGGCAACGATCAGGTGTTGGTGATATCAGGAGTAGACCTTGATGCGGAGGGTAAGCTCGTGAACGGCATGGTCACCACTGAGTCCGCGTTCGATAATATCGTCTTGTTTCAAGATCCCGATAAAGAGCATAAGACACTGGTATGTCATAAGGGAAAGACGATCTCAGTGGGCACTGCTGCGGCTCTGACCGGACACATGGTGCATGGTGATAGTCCTGATGAATGCGTCGGAGCAGGACCTGCGACTGACGTGGGGGATGACACAACGAGTGACACCAGTCCCGAACAAACCAAGGTTACGATCTGTCACAAGCCGGATGGCAATCCGAAAACGATGACGGTACCCGAGTCAGCCGTAGGCGCCCACGTCGGGCACGGTGACGCGATCGGCGCCTGCGGCGGTGCCTAAGTACACATCGGTGACAGACCGAATCCTTCCTGTGGGTCTCAAGCTCTTACTTCTGTCGTAACACAGCAGATCACGGAATATTTACTGTTACTGCCGCTCGCGCAATCGCCGCGTTGGCGGAGCGGCATGCTGCCTCTATTGCCGAGTCTGTGTATACGGCGATCGTCGACATAGAAGTCCAACCTGACCTCATTCTTCCCTGACGTTCTGTCGATAAGCTGCTAAAACTCGACGCGACGAGTTTAGACCTTGGAGAGCGAGTTCGGTTCTTCGTCACCCGCCGCCGATGCCGAACTCACCCGGTTTTTGCCCAGCCCCTTGGCGCGGTAGAGAGCGGAATCCGCTGTTTCGACGAGTTCGCGCACGCTTGTGGCATGCGCGGGACAGCACGCAATGCCAATGCTGAGTGTGCACTTTAAGGTTTTGCCTGCTGCTGATATGTTCGCGTTCTCGGTCTCCGAGCGGATTCGCTCGGCCACCACCCAAGCTGCTTTCTCGTCCGTCTCCGGCAGGATAATGGCAAATTCCTCGCCGCCGTATCGCGACACGATGTCGACATCCCTCACACAGCGAGTAAGGATCATTGCGATCTGTGTCAGGACAGCATCACCAGCCGGGTGACCATGCTCGTCGTTGATCTGCTTGAAGTCATCCAAATCGAGCATCAAAAGTGCATGTTTTTGGCCGTAACGGATGTATTTTCCGGTCTCCCCCTGCATGGTGTGTTGAAAGTATCGCAGGGTGTAGAGTTGGGTCAGCTCATCAGTAATGGCGAGGGAATAAAGACGTGCGTTCTCCAGCGCAACCGAGACGTGGGTGCGCAGGGCGTCGAGCAGTTGAATTTCACTGTCCGAAAATGACTTACCCGCACTTTTGCGCGCGTACAACAGCCCGGTATCTTTGTCCTTTGACCGCAGAGGCACCAGAATCACGTTTTTGTGGTTGATGTTGGCTACCTCTTTGATCTCTCCTGCGACCCATAGCTTCAGTATCTCAGGTTCGAACAGGTCCTTGACTTGTTCGGAATAGTCGTCAAAGGTCTTGTAGATCGTCTCCGAGTCACCGGCGTTGCGAAAACTTACTTGGATTCCACCCTTGTCCCGCACCCGGAATACGATAGCGCCCAGTGAGACGTCCGAAAACGAATCCGTCACGATATCCAGGATTATCGTTCTGAGCTGTTCGAGGTCGATGCTGCGGGTAACGCGTTCGACGATCGAATAGAGTGTCGAGAGCTCGACGGTCTTGGTCTTGATCTCATGCACATAACGCCGTGTGTCAACGACCATTTCGTTGAACGCGCCGGCCAGCTCACCCAATTCACCACCAACGGCGGTATCTATGTGCGTTTCGAAGTCCTGCTTGCGGATCCGGCGAATGCCTGCGAGCAACTGATCCACTGGCCGCTGGACAAGCCGCTGCACGATGATGATGATGAGACCGAAGATCGCCACTAGTGTTATCGAACCCCCTCCAACGAGAGATTTCTGAACCTGTGTTATGCGGGTTATATCTTCTCCCGTGTCTTGATCCACGATCAGGACACCCAGGTATTTCGCATCGTCCCCGTGACACTGGCGGCACGGGACCTCATTGTCGATGAGGTTCATCGACCTCAAGGTTTTTGAAGGCTCCGTGTCCAAGAGAATCGTCTGTGTTACAGGCTGCGCGTTTGACGAATGACACACGGCGCAGCTCGGTTGCGTCCGCGCGACGGCTTTGCCGATCTTGGCGGGATTCGAAGATAAACGAATGGTGCCTTCCTTGGAAACAACCGAAATCTCGGCCAACTTGGTCCGGTTTTGAATCAGAGAAATCGTATCCTGTGCGGTATTCTCGACGTTACGCAGCATCTGGTTACGAATCGCCGATTTGACGATTTGACTGACCAGAAGGGTCTCGTCTCGCGCTCGATCGATGACGTGCGCTTTTTGCTGCTTGAATAACCAGCCGAGGGAAAGCGAGATCGAAAGCAGGAGCACAATGAGAATGGGCACCACCAGACGGACATTGAGCTTCTCATACCAACGCATGGGGTGTCTCCACTGGTAACGTTTCCGCGAGCGGTGATCCGCGACCCAATCTCACAACATCTTTGTACTGGTTTAGTATCGAAGTTAACTTGGATCGGGCGCGTTTCCAGTACATAAGTATACTTCTAGCAGGTTTTCGGAAGGACTGCATAAGCTATTGATTTTCCTGGTGGGGTAAACTCGTTGCGTACACAACGAAGATGAGGAAGGTTTAGATGTGATTTGGAAATGGAGGATCCCCGAGTTCCCGGCCGGCCGGGAGTGGTTTTTGACGCTGATGCGCACGGTTTTGTCTGCGTGCACCCCATGACGCATGATGTGCTTGCATTTATCGCTTATTCGCGCCGAACACCCAAGGGACAGCCATATGTCGCAGGCACTTATGAAGGCGAGCGTTTTCGATAGTCTGCGGTTTTCGGCTGTGAAGCGCTAGCGGTCTAAGGAATTTCCTGGACGGGCTGTCAACGTTCGTTCGACGGGAAAAAACAGATATCCCACTGTATAGAAATATAAGGCGCACGAAACGTGGGATGTCCGTTTTTTTGGGCAGTAATGTTCGGTATGTGTGTTTGGCCATAAGATGGTGACGGTACCAGATCAGATCTGCCCGACTCAGTCTTGAACGAATCGTTGCCCCGAGATAACGGGGTGATAGAGCGGCTGCACAATATTCCCGGCCGGGTCCTTGCAATGAAAACTGCGCGCGCCGTCGCTGTGATCGTGCGGTTCGTCCAGCAGGTCCACGCCTTGGGATTGTAAATATTCATACCAACGCTGTAGATCCTCTTTGCTGTCCACCACGAAACCGAAGTGATCCAGATATTGGGTGCCGGCGCGCTCTCCTTCGCGCAGACGACCCAGTGACAGATTATCGTTTCCACACGTCAGATAGACGAGGTTTTCACTGGCGCGGCGCAGTACCTCCATGCCCATGATGTCGACGTAAAAACGCTCGCATTGTTCGAGGTTAGGGACCACCAGTGCGAGGTGGCGTAATCCGTTGAAGGGCTTTGGCCGGTCGGTCATTTCATTCCTCTATATCATGGTGTAATTTGTAGCGGTCGATTCTAACCGGGAGTACAACACGTGTACTGTATTGTCGTGAAAACCCAATTGAAGCCGGGCTCGCGTGAGCCATTCCTGAAGGCGATGCTTGCCAACGCCGAGGCATCCGTGCGCGAAGAGCCGAAATGCCTGGTGTTCGATGTGCTCGAGGCTCATGAGGAGCCAGATACATTTTATCTATACGAGATCTACACCGATCAGGATGCACTGCAGGATCACAAGGAGACTGCGCATTACCAAGCGACCCGGGCGATCGTCAACGAACTGATTGCTGCTCAGTCGGTGGTGCGGGCGGAGGTGGCGGCAATGAACCCTGCGCGGTGAGCGAGGGCAAAACGGAGACATTCTACTTAAGAAATACGAAACGCCGAGAAAAGTAGAATTTACCCGTTTTGAGCTTTCACCGATTACTTGAGTCCGACACCGCTGCAGCGATACCCAGGCCAATCAACAGGCCACCGGCAAGCCGGCGTTGACCGCGGACGACCTTGGGATGCCGTAACCACGTGCGTGCCACACCGGAGCCAAGTGCATAGGTTCCGTCGGTGATGATGCCCAATGTCAGCAGAATAATGCCAAGTACAAAAACCTGTAGCGCCGGCTCTCCTTTTGACGGATCAATAAATTGCGGCAGCAGAGCAAATAAGAACAGCGCGACCTTCGGATTGAGAAGTTGCAGCATGATCCCCTCTACCCAGACCCGCCGTAACGTTTTCGTAGCCGGAACTTCAGAAGCTTGATGCGTTTGTGATGCCGTGAATCTGCGCACACCGAGGTAGATCAAATACGCCGCACCCAGGTACTTTACTATGTTGAACGCTACTGCCGATGTAACCAGCAGCGTCGATAGTCCGAGTGCCGCCGCAGTCACGTGACAAAGCGTCCCGGTTGCGACACCTAAGGTGGCTGCAACGCCGGCAGAAGGACCACCGTCTAGGCTGCGCGTCACGATATACAACACAGCGGGCCCCGGTGTAATCAGCAGCACGAAACACGCAACAAGAAAAACAACTAACGTTGAAAGATCAAGCATCCTGAGAGAAAAATAAATCTGTCCTTAGTATTCGTACCGGTTACATCTGCGCGCCGACTTGCCAGGGAACAAACTCGGCATCGCCGAACCCGAGTTCCTCGGACTTCGTGTTCTCGCCGCTGGCGACGGCGAGCATTTTCTGGAAGATCCGCTCACCCACCTGTTCCAGACTCTCTGTGCCGTCAATAATAGTGCCGCAGTTGATGTCCATGTCCTCGACCATGTGCTGATAGATGGGTGTGTTGGTGGCCATTTTTATGCTTGGTACCGGCTTGTTGCCGTAGACTGAGCCACGGCCGGTGGTGAAACACACCAAGTTGCAGCCCGACGCCACCTCTCCGGTGATGGAGCAGGGGTCATAGCCGGGACTGTCCATGAACGCAAAACCCTTGGCGGTGATCGGCTCGGCATATTTATAGACGTCGACCAGTTTCGTGGATCCCCCCTTGGCCACCGCTCCCAAGGATTTCTCCAGGATGGTGGTCAATCCGCCGGCTTTGTTGCCCGGTGACGGGTTGTTATTCATGTTGCCGTTATTCTTGGCGGTGTAATCCTCCCACCAGTGGATACGCTCGATCAGCTTGTCGCCGATCTCGCGGGATGCGGCGCGGCGGGTGAGCAGGTGTTCGGCGCCATAGATCTCAGGTGTTTCCGCCAGCACCCCCGAACCGCCGTGACGCACCAGGGTGTCGACGGCGAGTCCCAGCGCGGGATTGGCACTGATGCCCGAGTAGCCGTCCGAGCCGCCGCACTGCAGTGCCACTGTCAGCTCCGACACCGGCACGGTCTGGCGCTGCAGGGCGTTGGCGCGCGGCAGCACGTTCTCGAACCAAGCGATCGCGTCTTCCACGGTTTTTCGCGTACCGCCTTGTTTCTGGATGGTGGTATAGCGAAAGGTGTCCGACGAAGGTTGTCCCCCGGCTTTCACCATGAGCGGAATCTGATTGGCTTCGCAACCGAGCCCCAGCATCAACACCGCGGCGAAGTTGGGATGCCGGGCATGGCCCCACACGGTCCGCTGCAGCATGCTGAAACCCTCATCGTCGGTGGCGACGCAACAGCCGGCGCCGTGGACGATGGGGACAACGCCGTCAATGTTTGGATACTCGTCGAGCATGCGGCGCTGCTCGACTTCGCGGGCAATGTGCCGTGCAACGGTGGCAGAGCAGTTTACGGAAGTGACAATGCCGATATAGTTACGTGTGCCAACCCGTCCATCTTCACGCACAAAACCTTCAAAGGTGGCGCGATCCGTGTCCCTGACCATATCGGTCTCTTTCATATCCTCACCGAAGGCGTAGTCTCGCTCGAACTCGCCCATACAGACATTGTGCACATGGACATGCGCGCCAGGAGAAATGTATGCGGATGCGAAACCGATAATCTGGCCGTATTTGATCACCGGCGAATCCTTTTCAATTGCCTCGACGGCGAGCTTGTGGCCGCGCGGGATCGGCGCGCACGCAGTGATGGAGACCGGCTCCACGGTTTCGCCCTTGGCGATGTCCTTCAGTGCGACGGCGACGTTATCCTGGGGACTCAGGCGGATTGAAGCATTCGATGCCATCCAACTCACTCCTTTGTTGCCGATGCAACGGCAAGCTAGGTTGTTAGTTAGAGGTTAGCAGAAGTTGAACCACGGCGGTATTGGGTCGAGAACCTTATACCCAGCAGCAGGTGCGAGCTAAAATGAGACACCTACAATCACTCTTGGCTCCCTCGACACCGGTAGAGCGGTGCCGATGCCTTTTGACGGTCCTCTTTTGCCCTGTATTGGTTTTGCGCCAGTTCCGCCCATTGTGCAGGTGTCAGCCGGCCTACAAAAGTAAAGCCGCCGTCCCCATGCGCACGGAACACGGCGGCCTCGGCCTCATCGGGATAGACGTCCGTTGCACCGCGCGCGACGTTACCGTGGGCGATGAGCACGATGTTGGCGCCGGGTGGGGGCGGCATGGCGAGGCGGGAACGGGCGCGTTCCAGAATGGCGTCACGCCCGCCAAAATATTCCGCGACACGCAAGTTCATGATATCCGTCGTGGTTTCGACGACTCCCAGGTCCATCAATTCTGCGGTCTCGACGGTGCGGCAATAGGGACTGGCGAGGACTTTGCCCACCGGGATGCGCAGTGCCCGGATGTGCTCTCCCACCGTTCTGGCTGTGTGGCGTCCTGCATCTGAGAGCTGGCGTACGCGCGCTGCGTCGCAACTTGTCCAATCTCCGGCTTGCTCAATGTGATCGCTTTGCGACCAGTCGGTCTGCGCGTGGCGAAAGTAGATACTGTATCCGCCCGCTTGCAGGGCATGTATCAAAGCTCCCCCCGTCAGCACCGGATTGCCACCGGCGTTGGCCGGGCCGTAACCTGCTGCAAGAAATATGAACACCAGCGTGAGGCGGTAGACGCCGGTATTGAGTCGAGCGTTCACAGTGAGGCTCTTAAACAATTGTTTTCTAATGACACGACATAGAAGGGACAGTCTACTTTCTAAGAACTCTAAACCAAAACCACGATGTTGCCTACTCCGTTCGGCAAGCAATAAAAATGTCGGTATACGCATGGTTTGGCGATGACAAAGCGGCATTGAAGGTTGCGATAGGTCTTGTGGAGGATGCCGGTTTCGAGCCGGTCGTGGTCGGACCGCTTACCAGCGCGCAAAAATTTGATGTGGAAACCGCGGTGTTCGCCAGAGCACTGACTGCCCGCGAACTGCGCCGGGAATTGGGGATCAATCACTGATCCGATAAGTTGGTTTCGCGCAACTTCGATTGATTCTTGAACCTCCATGTCTGCGTGTCCACCTTGAGAATCTGTCTGTATTGTGATTACGCCTGAATCAGCCTTGCGTCGAGAGCGGCTTGCTGAGATTGTTCCCGGGCACTCAGGGGACAACACCTGCCGGGGTCCATCGTGCAGATGGGAACGTGCTTAGCAGGGAATATCGTTGCGACCAGTGTGCCCGGTCCGTGCCGGATGGTTAGCGGACTCTCTGCCCGAGCATAGCCGGCGTCACCAACGTTATGCCGTTTGGCGTGACGTAAAAACGCTCGTTATCGGTTTTCGGATCAATCCCGATCTTGGTTCCGGCGGGGAGTTGGCAACCTTTCTCGATGATGGCCTTGTTGATATGGCAGTCGCGCCCAATATCGACCTCGGGGAGCACAATGGAATCCTGGACCACTGAATAAGAATTCACTCTGACGCTGGAGAACAAGATCGAGTGCCTCACCGTTGCTCCGGAGATGATGCAACCCCCGGAGACCATGGAGTCCACCGCCATTCCCCGCCTGTCGTCGTCATCAAAAACAAATTTCGCCGCCGGCAACTGCGCTTGGTATGTCCAGATCGGCCAGTTCTCGTCATACAGATTCATATCCGGCGTCACCCCGATGAGTTCCAGATTCGCCTGGTAATAGGCATCGACGGTCCCCACATCACGCCAGTACGCGCCATCCTGAATTCGAGAGATCGGATACGCGATTACGCGGTGCTCGTCGATCAGCGAAGGAATAATGTTCTTGCCAAAATCATGATCGGATCCCGGTGTTTGAGCATCTTTATTCAATTTATCGAACAACAACTCGGTATTGAACACATAGATGCCCATGGACGCCAACGCGACATCGTTTCGGCCTGGAACCGGTTCCGGCTGTTCCGGTTTTTCCCGGAACCGAATCACGCGGTCGTCGTCATCGATCGCCATAATGCCAAAATGACTCGCATTTTCAATTGGCACATCGACGCAGCCCACCGTCAGGTCAGCCTCGTGTTCCAAATGAAATTGGATCATCATTCCATAATCGGCTTTGTAGATATGATCACCGGCAAGTACCAGAACCCGCTCCGGATCGTGGTGACGAATGATATCGATGTTCTGATAGACCGCGTCGGCGGTTCCGGTATACCAAGATTCCAGTACGCGTTGCTGTGCCGGTATGAGCTCAATGTATTCGTTGAACTCGCCCTTGAGAAAGCTCCATCCTTGTTGTAAATGTTGAATCAGCGAATGTGCTTTGTATTGGGTGAGCACACCAATATGCCGGATCCCTGAGTTGATGCAATTGGACAGCGTGAAATCGATAATCCGAAACTTTCCGCCGAAAGGGACGGCGGGTTTAACCCGCCAATCGGTGAGATTTTTGAGTCTGGATCCACGGCCACCCGCGAGGACCAGGGCGAGTGTGTCGCGCACCGGATCGTGAAACGCAGATTTGAAACGATCTAATTTGCGTCGTTGCTGAGCCGGTTGACGTGCATGACCGCGAAGTTTCGGCTCGAGTTCCGCCAACAGGCTCATGTCTAGCAAATGCCCTGATTCGGTGTCGTATCGCGAACGGATGACGACATCGACACGGAATTATTTTCCGCCGCGCGCCCTCGATTCCTATGTTGGGCATGAGACCGGCGTACGCCGGTCCGGAAGCGGCTGTTTTGCGTCAATATGTGCGCGCCGATGCTCAGTCTTGAATTCGATACATCGAGTCGATATGTGCTTCGGCCTCCAGCCAGTCGCGGATTGCGTCATCACCCTCAAAGCCGCGCTGCTCCGCTTTGAAGTAAGCCGATTCGGATATCAATTGCTGGCGCTGCGTGCCGCTGATGATGGCCTTGACAGTCTTCTTTGCGGCGCGTCGTCGGCCTTTGGCCGATTTCTTACTGCCTTTCTTGGTGCCGATCTGAGCGATGCGACTGGCGTCTTCAGTGATCTTTGTTTGCGGTGTTGATTGCGTGCTCGAACCCGTCTTTGTGGTTACCTGCATCGGTGGCCTCCTGGGCGTGTTTTCAATGGTTGATATCCCCTCCTGATGGCGGATAGGAAGCTGTTTTATTAGCCAAAACTAATATGTATCGAGCATAGCCCAACTTGGACAAAACGCTAGGTTTTGGAGCACCGCGAGGCGTCAGTGTGACGCCGAATCGGTGGCGATTTATTGTCGACTAGAATCCCCGGAAAAAGCGGCCGATGAAGACTCGTAACCATCTTCAATCGGTCACCGCAAGGCGTCTCACCAATCCTGGCGACCGGCTGGTAACGGTCGCAGCGTTGCTGCGATGTGTTATTGGCCGCTGTTAGGGGATTTTGAGGTATTTCCGCGTAGCGTACGCGGTAAATCTTGCGGCGCTGGAACTCGCCCGTTTCTAATGCGCACTGTTTATTGACCGAACCGGCTACGTCTTCCGTACCGGCCAGATCAACCGGGACGCCGGGATTATGTCTTCAGCGTGGCGGCGACGGGCGTACCGTGCCTCCGGTGTGGGTGGTTGCGATTGAAGGCCTTACTTCACCTGTGACGAACCAACGCGTACCCATACTCCGCGTTCCATGCAGCGTAACAGTTCTCCTCCGCTCGAAACGTACTCACCGAGTGGATAAGGTGCGTCATTGAAGTAGCAAACCCCGGCTTCGAGCTCCAAATCCTCGTACTCCCACTCTTCGGCCTCGTTATCGAAGATAGGTGAGTTCTTTAATTCCGGGTCGGGCGCGCCTACCTCGGGGACTGCGACGGGTTTGGTCATGTTTCCCTCCTAGTATCGGTGATTGGTCGTCTTGCAGGGACTCAGTCTGCAAACCTGCACCTATTTTATGAGAAGATTTGGATCGGGTAATTGATTGGGATCAGGGTATCCGACGCTGCTTGGCATAACAAAAAGATCGCGGTTGTGACTTCGATGCCGGTATCCGACGCGTCACATACCCAAGCAGATTACTAATCATTATCTTGATGCGTCGATGTGCATCCCGGCCAGTTCTCTCAGGTGCGCCTCCACCGACCGGCCCAACGCCGGCAAGTTATAACCGCCTTCAAGTAATGAGACGATACGTCCTTGGGAAAATCTCACGGCGATCTCCAAAACGATGCGGGTGAGTTCGCGATAACCGGATGCAGTGACGTCCAGGCCAGCCAACGGATCGTCGCGATGCGCATCGAAGCCTGCGGAGATAAACACGAACTCCGGCCGGAACGCATCCATTGCAGGAACCAATTTGTGTCGAAAGGCATCTATCATTTCCGCATCGCCCGCTCCGGCGGGGAGCGGGACATTGAGAGTGGTGCCGTCACCGTCACCGGCGCCGGTATCGGCCGCATCGCCGGTGCCTGGGTAGTATGGCCATTGATGGACGCTGAAATAGAACACGGTGGGGTCGTCATAGAAGATATCTTGCGTACCGTTGCCGTGATGCACGTCCCAATCAACAATCAACACGCGTTTGAGCCGGTACTTTGTTTGAACATAGCGGGTCGCGACCGCTATATGGTTGATAAGACAAAATCCCATCGCCCGGTCTGGCAACGCATGATGGCCTGGGGGCCGTGCCGCGACAAAGGCGTTGTCAATCGCCCCGTCCATAACGAGATCGACAGCCGTAAGCACGCCTCCGGTTGCCAGTTTCGCGACGCGGTAGCTGTCCGCAGAAAGCCCGGTGTCCGCATCGAGATATATCGGCGCTTTTTTCATCGACTGTGCCAGGTGTTTCAGATATTTATCGGTATGAACCTGACGCAGCCACTGTTCGTCAGCCGGTGCTGGCTTTATTAATCGCAAAGCATCGAGTAAGCCGCGAGACTTCAAATGCGCGATGATCGCTTCCAGCCGGGCAGGACGTTCCGGGTGGCCCATTCCAGGGTCATGCAGTAGATAATCCGGATCGTACACGAGTCCTGTTTTTGCGGCGTCGGCCGAGCCGGCTAATGCTAGGAGCAATGCGCACAGGAGTGTTACTACTGCATTCATCACATATCTCGCGTTCGCTTTTCTGATTTTGCCCTTGCACCTAATAATCCGACTCTGCTCATTAACCGTAACGCGTCGCGCGGCGCGGCACCCTCCGCGTCATTGTCAAAATACACATGCACCTCGTGGTTGGTTGTTGACCAGGCGCGCACCTTCTCAGCCCACGAATCGAGCGCTTTGCCGCTGTATCGCGAAGCGTAGGTGCGCGTGTGGCCATGAAGCCGAATATATACTAGGTCTGTTGTGACCACATCCCAGAATGGCCAGTCCGCGGCGTCCGATTGGCAGGCCGCGACGCGGTGACGCTTTAGACTATCGGCAACCTCGTTATCAAACCAGGACGCATGTCGAAATTCGATTGCATGCCGCGCTTCGGACCAATGGCTCAATGCATCGAGGAAGCTCTGAAGGCGTGCTGTGTTTTTTTTGAAGTTACCGGGCAATTGCCACACCACCGCGGTAAGCTTATTCCCAAGGGCTTGGGCGCGGTTGCGTTCTTTACGAACAGGAGGCAGTGGCTCGGTGAGCTTCTTGTTGTGGGTCAAATAACGGTTGGCTTTGAGTGCAAAGCGGAAGTCATCCGGGGTCACATCCGCCCAGTGCTTGAGCGTCTTTTGGTCTTGTAGCCGATAAAAGGTTGCGTTGACCTCTATACCGGTAAATTGCTCGGCACATAACTGCAGCCATTGCTGCCTGCTAACACCAACGTAGAAACTATCTCTCCAATGGTCATAGCTCCAACCACTGGTTCCGATAAAGATCGATCCCACGGTGATGTCCCTGCGGTCTTTGTACAAGTTAGGTTGTTATCGTATGCAAACGCGAACCCATGCCTGGCAACGTGAAGCAGCGGTATTTATTGTCTTCGTGCGAGCAAAATCGCGGGATAGACATCGGGACACGATCGATCCTAGCCAACGATATGATGTTTGCCAATCAAGTAGACGGTACTCGCCCGGGGCCCTTTCTCTCCCTGTTCCTCAGCAAATCGAACCTCATCGTTGAGTTTTAAGTCAGCGAAATCGGCGTTAACGACACTGTTGCGGTGGAAATAGATCTGCCGTCCATTCAAAGTCGTGATAACCCCGTAATCGTCTTCGGTCATCAGCTGTGTTACGCGGCCATGTGGCGCCATATCATGGGCTTTGACGTTGCCCCTTTTGATATTATTGTAGTCCTGCAGCTGGCGGCGCATCGCGTTGAACGCATCGCGTATGGATACGTAAATGTCTTCATGCGCATGGTGTTCATCCGGTTCGCGCGTCACCACGATTTCCTTACCTGGGACGGTTACATCGATACGTACTTGATACAGGTTACCTTTGTGTTTGTGTTTGTGCGCCGGCTCGATCACTACCCGGCAACTCATGATCTGATTGCAAAATTTATCGAGTTCCTGAGCCCGTTTTTGAATCTTGGCCTCTATCGCATCGGAGTGACCCATGCGGCGAAATGAGATTTGTAACGGCGATTGCACAGCAAACCTCCTCTATTCCAAGTTCACAAGATGATCGATATAAAAGTTTTATTGATATTGTTGTCCCCGGCAGCCTCTAGTCAGTATCACTACTGGAAAGATTGACGATAGCGGGCGAGACCAATTCGGCATATTCCTTGTAAGAGAGGCGGATCAATTCCGTATGCGAGCCCGCGTTGAATGCAATACTCTCGTCTTCTGCTAATGTTGGGGAGACAAAAACTTCCATGCCGTAGAGATTTCCAAACGGCGGCATCGCGCCGACCTCGCACCCTGGAAACATCTCCTCGAATTCCTGTTCTGTCGCCAGCTCGACATTTGCCGCCCCCGTTGCTTTCTGCAGCAGATCGAGATCGACACGCTGAGAGGTAGGTACCACGGCCATCGCCATTTTTCCATCTATCTTGACCATCACCGTTTTGGCCATCTCCGTGACCGGAATGTGAGCAGATTCCGCAGTATGTTGGGCGGTATAGGTGGTTGAGTGAGTTAGGGTTTCATAATGAATACCATTAGTGTCAAGAAATTCCTTCAGTTTCTGTGCTGGCATGCGATCACCCTCCAATGTCAGTGCTAGAGTTTCCATGTTCATCAAAGTGGCCGCAAGTATCGATGATCTGGATCAAAAATTGGCTTGCGTAGTCGTTGCCGGCGGCGGCGCTCCCGTGCCGTGCGCATCATGTTCACAGGCTGAACGAACGATAGCGTAACATAATAAAGGGCCGGACCAGGTCGTTCCGAGGCAACGATTTCTAGGTACGCGCGCTAAAGATTGAAGTCTCAGTCGTATGCGCACGGTGTGCCGTAGGGACCCAAAGGGATCACGAAAAGTTCAGGCTGGACCCGGGTTGTTACGCAGCGTAATTATTCACCGCGGTTTAGGAATCCACCCTCTGGCCGCCAGGCCTCGATGAGTCGCCGCGCTTCGTCAATTTGAACAACCGTCATGCGCTTGGCGAGAATATTTCGATACGCGTTTGCCTGCTCGATCATGCCGTGTTTTGCCGCAAGGCTGAACCATTTGTATGCCTGCATGTAATCCTTGGGAACGCCTTGTCCATTGGCATACACGACAGCGAGATTGTGCTGCGCATTCGCATGGCCTTGTTCCGCTGCCCGGCGGTACCAAATAAAGGCCTTCTTGTAGTCTTGGGGGGCGCCTTGGCCGGCGGCGTACATGATGCCCAAATTGTACTGGGCCTCGGCAAGGTTTTGTTCTGCCGCCTTGCGATACCAGATAAAGGCCTTCTCCTCATCCCGTGGAATGCCTTTGTCACCGTCGTACATGACGCCCAGATTGTACTGCGCTTTGGCATAACCCTGTTCAGCTGCCTTGCGATACCAGGCAAAAGCGTCTTGGTAGTTGCGAAATACACCATGTCCATGTTCGTGCATCACACCGAGATTGTGCTGTGCGCTGGGGTAACCCCGCTCGGCCAGCCGCTGGAAGATGGGAAGCGCGCTCTGATAGTCGCCGGCCCGCGTTGCCATTAAGGCGCGCAGCAACTCCGCTTCGTTTTCTTTGTCACGATCAGCCCACGCCCAGGGTGCAAGCGCTATTGCACTCAAAAAAAACACGGTCTTGCGGTGGATAGTAAACATAACGCGTTTCGGGCCTCAGTTTACGCCAAAATTCACGTAAACTGTAAGCCGATATGGGTCTCGCTTCGGTTCAAGATACCAAACTGAAAAAATACGGACATCTTACGCTTTGGTGCGGGAGCAAAATGTATGTGTGCCGCGTCAATATTTCTCGCATGCGTCGGGATTTTCGGGTCTCAGATATCAATATCTAAGTTTTAGTAAAAACATGGACCGCGGTTTATTTAGATTCATCCTGCGTAATAGCGCGCGGCAACAGATTGCCATTTTAGCCCTGACCGCGTTGTCACTTCCGTTCTATTACGCGGCACTGGATTTCCCGCGACAGATCATCAACAAGGGTCTTGGCGTGGAAACCGAGCGATTTCCCGCCAGCCTGAAGATATGGGGCTATGAACTGATTCATCTCGAGCAGTTTCCTCTTTTGGTTGCGCTTTGCGTTGCGTTCCTGACGGCGGTGGCCGTCAACGGTTGGCTGAAATATGTGGTGAATCTCAAACGGGCCCGATTGGGGGAATTGTTGCTGCGGCGGCTTCGCTTAAGTCTATGTAGCCAGGCACTGCGTTTTCCGCTGAGTCACTTTCGCAAGATATCACCGGCCGAGCTGGTATCGATGATTACCTCAGAAGTTGAGTCTTTGGGTGGCTTTATCGGTGATGCGATTTCGGTGCCGGCACTGCAGTTCGGTCTTTTGATTACCGCTTTTCTTTTTATTTTCACCCAAGACATTTTTTTGGGCCTGGCGTCCATCGCTTTGCTGCCAGTGCAGATTGCGGTGGTACCCAGAATCCAGCGCCAGGTGAACAAGCTTTCTAAAAGACGGGTACGAGAGGTTCGGAGACTTTCGCAGCGGTTCAGCGAAAGTGTTTCGTTGGCAAATCATCTCCAAACAAATGCTACGGTCTCCCACGAACTTGATATTTTGAATCATCGCTTGGGACGGATCCTGGAGATACGCTATCAAATTTTTAGAAAAAAGTTCTTTGTAAAGTTCTTTATCAATTTCCTCGCCCAACTCACGCCGTTTTTCCTGTTTCTGATTGGAGGGTATTTTGTGATTCGCGATGAGCTGACGGTCGGCGCGCTG
>CAMYNX010000016.1 GCA_947259875.1 uncultured Gammaproteobacteria bacterium
GATTCTGGCAACGGAACAGATTCCGGACACGAATGTAATTGAGATTCGTGAGAAAACCGTGGGAAATATATGGGGCGTACAGGATCTATTGTTATCGAACCTATAGGTACACGTGATCATCGGTGTGTCCCGACAGCGAAAGTTGGACATAGTTGTGTGATTGCATAAAAGACATTTCGTTTCATCGTTCCCGTGAAGAGGAGCGATGAAACGAAATGAGAACTAAAGAAACGCAGCGCTGAAATGGCTGTTTGGGATATCAGTCGGCTACCCGTGTTCGCTATTCTGCCGAAGATGAGATTCGCATTGTTGTGGAAGGCCTGAGAGGTGAGTAAAGCATTACCGAATAGTGCCGCCTAACAGCAATGTCTTCTATCGCCGGTCCAAGAAATTCTTGGAGATGGGCAAGAAGCGGCTGGTAGGTGACACGACCCGAGAAGCCACGGCACAGTAAGAGAAGGATCTGTGTGCTGAAGGCCCCGCGCTTAAAGAAACACTAGCGCGAATTAATCATGGAAAAACGCCCGCTCAAAAAATGCGCGATCGGAGATCAGGAGGACGATATATGAGTTATTCAGCTTGTGAGAATTTTGCAAAGCCAAGTACTACGGCTGATTGAAACGCCATCAAACTAGCGGTACTGACATTCTAGAAGACAGGAAGCTATCACTTGAGCCGGTGTGGAACAAACTCCCTGACGATCAACAAGAAGCCGTCTGAGCTAGCGCGCGAGAGTTGACCATAACCTACACGGATGTGCGGTACTAGTTTGTGTCGGAAGCTACCGTCTATCGACTGCTGAAGGCCCGCTACCATATACGGGTTAGGCATACATCCTAGTGGAGGTAGCGGACAAGTTCTAGCCGCAGACACAGGGAAAGAACGAGCCTGGTATCGTTCGATGATAAACCGATTCTTTGGGAACATTATTACCTGCTTGGTGAATTTGAAGATCGAATCTGGCTGTCTGTCGATTGTTGTAATCATGAGCGTTATCAAGAATCTTTGAGTAACCTGGACCGGCCGACGTCTTTTGTGGGAGCGGCTAATCGATTCTCGAACGCAGAGAGAAGATCAAACTAAACACATTAGCCATTACGTCGATATATGTATTACACTCACCATGCAAGAAACCTAAACTTTATGTGCTGAAGTGTCTCATAGATACCCTTGCGCTTACGCGCGGGGTACTTTTACAGTTCAAGCTCCGCTTGTCCAAGATCTTCGTCATCTTGCCAACGAACATAATTCCGTATCGTCTGCTCGTCCACCCCAACCATGGAAACGAAAAATCCTGACGACCAGATACTCTCCGTACCCCGGTACACCCTCTCGAGAAATCCAAATTTCGCCTTTAACCGCCGTACCGTGTTCGCTTTGACATCTCGAACTACCTCACCCACCGCATACTTCGGCGGTATCACCGCATGCAGGTGCATATGATCTCGATCCACCCCCACTTCGATCAGCTCCACTTCAGAGCGAAATTTCCAGATTTCTTGCAGCACTACCTTCAGATAAGCCGATACCCCTTTTGTACGTATTTTTGTTCTATATTTCCTTGAAAATACCACATTATATTGGGTCTTGTAGACAATATGTGCCGATCTCCTCAGCCGCATCCATCCAGTCTATCATCCGGAAGATCTGGGAAACGGCTCTCATGCCCCCGCTCAAGCACGGGGAGTTCCTGCAAGATTAAATCATACTGCAACGTGACCAGAAGGTACTGACGATGCACTCCCAAGGTAAAAATTGAAACATAATGACACGGATCGGGCCAAAAAAATGACAACTTAAAGCGGCTCCAATAAACCGAAAACAGGTGGCTCCATTAGTGTAGAAAATGACAGTGCAACTATTTCAATGAAAGACCAAATCTTTTCGGTCCTGCATGCACAAGCCAAGTTATACTATCTCTTAAGAATTGAGAAAATTTGGAAACAAAGAATCTATACTCTCTTGAAGTTGGGAAGCTCGGTTCTTCTGGCCCGAGGATAAGTTCTCAATGTGCATGGATAATTCAACCGCAACGATGTCGGTGGGTCGATTTCGCAAGGAAGCAAGATAAATGAACACTGACAGAAATCGATGCGGTGACATAATCTTCCTTATTTCGTTGCCACGTAGTGGTTCCACTTTACTTCAGCATCTACTTGCTAGCCACTCAAAAATAGCATCGACAGCCGAGCCGTGGATCATGTTTCCCGCCGCCTATGCGCTACGACCCGGAGCGTTATTAGCGGATTATAATGCACACGTTGGTCAGATTGCCCTTTCGGAATATCTCGCGCAGTTGGATAATGGAGAAGATCAGTACTTCGTGGCCTTGCGTAAAATGGCGCTACATCTCTACGATGCATTTTTGACCAAGCACAATGCGGAAGTGTTCTTAGATAAAACCAGTCGCTACTATTTGATTCTGCCCGAATTAGTTCGAACATTTCCAGAAGCCAAGTACGTATTTCTGGTGCGAAATCCTCTAGCCGTACTTGCATCTTTTCTTAATACAATGGTGAACGACAGCCCTTATGGCCTGAGTGAGCCAGGGGTTCGTAAAGATCTTTTGGAAGGTTATAAGCTTATTCGACAAGGAATTGAGCAGGTTGGAGATGATGCGATTGTTATCAACTATGAAGAGTTGGTTGGCGAGCCTGAAGCAACTATAGCGCTGTTATGCAAGAGATTAAAAATTCCGTTTGAGCCGGAAATGCTAAATTACGGAAAGAAGTTAGGAGTTCTGCCAGGTAAGTTGGTAGATCCGAAGAGCATTCACAAGCATGATACTCCTGTTAAAGATTATGTTGATGCTTGGCAATCATTGTTTGTAACATCGCAGGAAAGATATATTGCACAGGTATTCCTTACCCATTTAGGACCAGAGCTTGTTAACAGCTTTGGTTATTCATACCAAGATCTCTACGCTACTGTTCCATTTGACGAAAATAGGTGGGCACCTGTGGCTAAGTGGGACGTATTAATGACTCCCCGAGATCAACGAAACTATTTAAAATCGTGCAAGATCGCAATCGCGTATATTTTTCACACCTGGCAAAAAGAATTCATTAATTCAAATGGAATTGACTCTATTAGCAATTTTTATCGATTTGTCCGTCGTATTGCCTCAAGAGCCATCCATTCGGTGTTTCAAGGTTCATGAGTGATGGGAAACTCACTGAAAGACCTCATTAGATTGCTGGTCCCGCCGGCATTACTTCGCAAGGCTCGTCAATTTCGAAGTGATAGTATCCGGTTCGAGGGAGAATGCGCCAATTGGAAGGAGGCTTGCGAACAGTGTAGCGGCTACGATTCCGAGGGAATCTTGGATAAAGTTCTAGCAGCGACGCTCAAAGTTAAACACGGTGAGGCGGCATTCGAAAGGGATTCGGTTACTTTTGATGAACACGAATACGCTTGGCCCGTTCTTACTGGCTTAATGTGGGCTGCAGCACGCAACAGAGGGTGCCTGAAAGTTTTAGATTATGGTGGTGCGTTAGGCAGCAGCTATTTCCAAAACCATCATTTTCTACTAGCTTTGCCAGAGGTTCGTTGGAATGTGGTAGAGCAGGGACACTTTGTTGAAGCCGGGCAAGCTTATATACAAGATGAGTATTTGAAATTTTATAGGACAACCGAAGATTGTCGAATAGAAAATAATATAAATGTCGTTTTGCTATCGAGTGTATTGCAGTACATCGAAGACTGCGAAGATTTAATTGATAAGATGGTAAAAGTCAAAGCTGATGTAATTGTTATTGATCGGACAATAATAAATAAATCGTCTGTAAATAGAGTTTATATTCAGCGTACGCCGGCTTCTATTTACTCTGCTTCTTATCCATGTCGTTCGCTGTCAGAATCTTGGCTAATAGATGCGTTTTGCACAGAATACGAAATGAAGACGGACTTTGAAAGTCTTAACTTTCCGGCACTAAGATCGATAAATTCTTATTTTAAAGGTTATATCTTCAAGAAGGCACTTTAGTTGAGGAGTATTATTCCCAATATAATGAAGCACCCTTCTCTAATAGAGAGGCCGCCTGTATTAATCGATATTGGCGCTTCAGGTAGTTTGCCGGCTCAATGGAAGTTTCTCGCACCTTACTCAATTTGCGTTGCTTTTGATGCGGACACACGGGACTTTGATATAAAAGAGACGGAAAACAAGGGTTGGAATAAGTTGTTTTATATAAATCGATTGATTGCCAGTAAAACTGCCAACAATGTTGATTTTTTCTTGACTAAATCACCGTATTGTTCAAGCTCACTGTGTCCGGATAATGAGTCGCTTTTGCCTTGGGCATTCAGCCCACTTTTTGAAGTTAATGAGACAATAAAACTACCTGCGGTTGACTTGCAAAGTGTGTTATCAAAACTAGGAATTGATTATATCGATTGGTATAAAACGGATACCCAGGGAACAGACCAGCGACTCTTCGATACGCTGCCGAAAAACGTAGTATCAAAAATTATTGCTGCTGAATTCGAGCCCGGGATTATTGATGCTTACTTGGGTGAAGACAAGTTGCACAAGCTTATGGCCTACATGGATAAACTACCATTTTGGATTACGCATATGGAAATCAAGGGTTCGCAACGCATCGATCAAGATGATTTGAAATCCTTGAGCTTCGTGCAGCAGCGTAGTGTAGAGTCATTTTTAAAGACGGCACCTGGGTGGTGTGAGATTTCTTACGTAAATAAATTGGATGACGAAGAAATTACCTGCCGAGAATTTCTTCTTGCATGGACGGTTGCTTATATAAAATCGGAGCATGGATTTGCGTTGCATGTTGCAAAAAAGGGTCAACAAAAGTTTGGTGAGCCGATATTTTTTGAATTGCAACAAGTGTCGCGCCAAAAGCTTTCATCTGTGAGTGGATACACCCGTTTTGGCTTAAAGGTTCTTAAACGCATTGCGAGGTTAGCGCGATAATAGGCTATACAGGAAAGCGCGTTCTGATTACGGGAGGCCTTGGCTTTATAGGCTCCAACCTTGCTCGCGCACTCGTTGATCAGGGAGCGCATGTAACATTGGTGGATAGCCTTATCCCGCAATACGGCGGCAATTTATACAATCTGGATGACATACGTGACAAAGTGCATGTGAACGTATGCGATGTGCGTGATCGTTACGCGATAGCTTATTTGGTTCAAGATAAGGATTATCTATTCAATCTTGCGGGGCAGACCAGTCACCTAGATTCGATGAATGATCCACAGACAGATCTTGATATCAACGCGTCGGCACAGCTTTCGATTCTGGAGGCCTGCCGAAAGAGCAATCCTGATATTAAGATCGTCTTTGCTAGCACTCGACAACTTTATGGTAAGCCGGACTACCTGCCTGTGGATGAGAAACACCCGACTCGGCCGGTGGACGTCAATGGCATCAATAAACTGGCTGGTGAGTGGTACCACCTACTTTATAACAATGTCTACGGCATTCGTGCTACTACCTTGCGCCTGACAAACACTTACGGCCCCGGTATGCGCGTTAAAGATGCCCGCCAGACGTTTCTCGGGATCTGGATCAGACTGTTGATCGAGAACCGGCCTTTCGAGGTATGGGGTGGTGAGCAGTTACGGGATTTCACTTATGTGGACGATGCGGTAGATGCGTTTCTGCTGGCGGCCCTTAGAGAAGAAGCTAATGGACAGGTTTATAATCTTGGTGGATGTGAAGTGGTGACCCTGCAGCAGCTGGCAGAACTTCTGGTAAAGGCCAACCAGGGCGGGGAGTTTGTCGTGCGTGCGTTTCCAGCCGATCGTAGACGGATCGACATTGGTGATTATTATGCAGATGACCAGCGTATTCGTTCGGATATGAACTGGTCGCCCAAAGTGGATTTACTGGAAGGACTCTCTCGATCATTGGACTACTACCGACGCAATCTGAAGCACTATTTGTGAGAACATCAGTGTCAACTCATGTGCCACAGACTGATCCCAAGGCCGGTTATCTGGACCATCAGGCTGAAATTGATACTGCTATCCATAGGACCCTGGAGAGCGGATGGTATATTCTTGGTGCTGAAGTAGACGCATTTGAGCAAGCCTTCTCCACGTATATTGGATGTCGCCATGCTATCGGTGTAGGCAACGGCACTGATGCGCTTGAATTGGCTTTGCGTGCCTGCGACGTAGGGGTAGGCGACCTAGTTTTCACCGTCTCTCATACAGCCGTGGCTACCGTAGCCGCCACTGAGTTGGTTGGGGCGACACCTGTGTTGGTGGATATCGATCCCCTGACCTATACGATGGACCCAAACTCGCTAGAGGCCGCCCTTAGTTGCTCACTCGAAGGTGCACCAAAAGCAATCATTCCTGTTCACCTCTATGGTCATCCGGCGAACATGACTGCAATCTTGGATCTAGCACGCCGGCATAACCTCTACGTAATCGAAGACTGTGCCCAATCCCACGGGGCAGTTTTGGATGATCGTATAACGGGCGCCTGGGGCGACATTGCAGCGTTTAGTTTCTATCCTACCAAGAATCTAAGTGCACTCGGCGACGGCGGTATGGTCGTAACAGACGATCCCAGCTTGGCAGATTCCGTACGGAGCTTACAGCAATACGGATGGAGAGAACGGTATGTTAGCGAGTTGCCTGGTGGTAATTCGCGTCTCGATGAACTGCAGGCGGCAATTCTGCGTGTGAAATTGACGTATCTTGAGGCAGAGAACACGCGCCGACGAAAGCTTGCCCAGATGTATACTATGTATCTTGCTGATACTAGCCTAATATTGCCGGCATCCGGGCCAAACGTGACCCATGTTTACCATCAATACACTATCTGTTTACCCCAGCGAGATGCGCTCAGATCTCATCTGAAGCAGGCGGAAATAGGAACCCTCATTCATTATCCAATCCCGATCCATTTGCAGCCAGCCTATCAGGATCGCTTGACCCAGGTTGTGCCGTTACCTCATACAGAGCGAATCTCGCAGCAGATTCTCAGTCTTCCCATGTTTCCGCAGATGACCGAAGCGCAAGTCCAGCGCGTGTGCCAAGCGATCAACCATTTTTTTCGACAATAAAGCAAACAATATCTAATGTATTACTTTTGTACATATTTCGACCGCCATTATCTGCCTCGTGGGATATCCTTATTTCGATCGCTTAAGGAACACTGTCCGAATTTCAGGCTTTGGGTGCTTTGCTTGGACGACGAAAGCCATGAACTTCTAACCGAGCTTGACATGCCCGAAATTTTCCCGATAGTGCTGAAGAATTTTGAAGCAGATGATGAGGCCCTGCTCGCAGCGAAGCAGGGTCGATCTAAGATAGAATATTACTTCACCTGCACACCTTCGTTACCTCTATATATTCTCCGTACTTGGCCTGAAGTCGATCGCATTACCTATTTAGATGCTGATCTTTTCTTTTTCTCCAGCCCAGAACCACTGTTTGAAGAATTGAAGAGTGGATCTATTGCTATTATCGAGCATCGTTTTCCTCCGAAGTTACGCCATAACGAGATAAGAGGTATCTACAACGTTGGGTGGCTTTCGTTCAGGCGGGACTACTGGGGATTATCTTGCCTCAATTGGTGGCGAGACCGCTGTATTGAGTGGTGTTATGATCGGACGGAAGATGGAAGATATGCCGACCAGAAATATTTAGATGATTGGACGACCCGTTTTCAGAACGTAGTTGTTCTGGAGCATAAAGGAGCCAATCTGGCACTTTGGAATCTAGCCAACTACCAGTTGAACCTTGCGAACAACGACGCAGTGATGGTAGATGAACAGCCGCTAATATTCTTTCACTTCCATGGACTGAAGAAACTGACTGGGTGGTTGTACAATCCTGGCTGGAGCCATTATGGAGTTGTTCCTTCAAGAATTCTACGAGAGTTCATCTATGAGCCGTATATCCAAGAGTTGTTTAGGGTAAGCAATGAGCTATTAGCAACCCAGGATATAGATGCTATTTCGTATTCTGTCAGAGGAAGGCCGATAGAAATCAATGAAAGAATCAAGCATCTGATTCGTCGGATATACAGATTCCCCTGTGTTATGCGTGATATATTAATGGGAAAATACATTATCAAAATGAGTAGTCCCGCTTTATTAAGTAAACTATGGGGTGGCATTGGGCATCCCTTCGGGCAGAAATAGCCGACTTTCGCTCATGTTCTTTCTTCCTCTTTAAGTTAAATCGATAGTTGTATTTCGTTTTCAATTCATTGAATACAGAGGAAGCCAAAGAGCCCCGTTCGAGGTATAGGATTACGATTTCCTGATACTGTCCGGCCTTGGCCAATCGAGCGACAACCTCCTCGAAAGAAAAAAGCTCGCAAGCTACGCGTCATCATACGCGAGGTATCCGGATGCAGTGCCTCGTATGGCTCTTCGTTACTGATATACTGGTCATCGAGCAAGTCGTATCGTCCCCAGCAGTGCGAGATGTTGCAACAATAATGTGGCTTCTTATTGGCGCGAAGGTGCAGGTCACTGCGTTCGCTTAGGTATTTGTACCACCGTGCTGGTGGCCCGTCCTGGGGAGATTACCAGACAGTTGTGCATATTCCACGTGATGCAGTTGGGCTTACGCACGAATTATGGACCCTGTTTGCGTGGTTTCACCGACTTAGACCACAGGGTTGTGAAGGGCAGGACAACGGCTGCGAGTTTCAGCTGGAAGGAGCCCCGGCCCCCGCGGTCCAGAGCGTCGTAGACAATGGCCATGGCAGTGTAACTTATTAGAGTTGCGAGCGCAGCGCCATTAATCCCCATGCGTGGTATGAGGTACCAGTTTAGAGCTACGTTAATCACGGCGCCGAGCACGGCGCGTCGCAGGATGGCTTGTTCGTTTCCTTCGGCCAGGTACCAGCGGGAAGAAGCCGTGATTAGAAAGACCATGATCCCCGACCAGGCGTGTACAGCAAGCACAGGCGCTGCCGCTTGGTATGTTGCGCCGAATAAAATGCGAATAATGGGGTCGGCCAGAAAAGCAATGGGTGCTGCAAAACCAATGGATAGCCAGAGCATCAAGCTGTAGAAGGCACCCAGGCGTCGACGATAAAGATCTTCATCGCGCTGCTTCGCTTCGATGATTGCTGGGTAAAGAGAGGTCGTCAGTATGACGGCAATCACCAGCCAAGCCTCGGAGACGCGAACCGCTGCCGCATATTGACCCACAGCCTTGGCGTCTAGCATCTCGCGAATCATCACCTGGTCTATCTTCATGTAGATGGTCAAGGCCAGTCCGGAAAAAAGAAGCGGCCACGATCGGCGCAAGAGCTCCCGGGCCGTGGTTGTCTGGAAGCACCAGGGTATCCACTCGGCTGCGGCGTTTGCCCGCCGATAGTTCCAGACCAGTGCCAGCGCGAGGACTATGCTGTCCAGCAGCGAAACTAGGGCAAACCAGATCAGTTCGGCCTCCAGCCACACCATAATTAGCTTTGTCGCTGAAGACATCGTCATTTGCGTCAGCTGTGCTAGGGCGATGTAGCGCGCCTGAACACAGGATTGAAAGTACATATTGATGACGTTGGTCGATTGGAAAATGAGGCCCAGGCTGATGATGATGATCATCCAGCGCTCCAGCGGGCTAATGCCCGAGAAAAGCGCAATGGCTGCAATGAGGCAGGCCATCAATATCCCCGCGATAAGCTTGAGGCCAAACGCAGTGCCAAGTAACTCTCTCTGGCGTCCGGGTGCGCGAACCAGCTCCAGAACCACAATGTTGTCGAGTCCCAGCAGGGCGATTATTCCCAGTAGCCCTACCAGGCTCTGCGCGTACGAGAGCGAGCCGAATCGTTCGGGCCCGAGGTAACGAGCCACATAAATACCGACCAACAGATTGACCGTAAGCCTCAGGAAACGCTCTCCCAGAAGCCAGCCCGTATTGCGGGTGTAGCGCAAGAAGCCCTCGCTGCGGAACCGGCTTGCCTCGCCTGGATCGTTCACCATGGCGTATCGACCTATGCGGATCCCGCCCGCCTATTCAAGGGTTTGGTTCGCATCTTAGCCTTTCCGGATCGGCAAACGGCTTTTCGAGTCGCGGCCAGATCGCGGGCTACCATCTCGGTGATCATCTCGTCCAATAGGATTTTGGGTTCTCATCCGAGTTGTTCGCTGTGCGGAACTGAAATGTAGAATCTCCTGAAGTGCATCGTTGCTGCGACTGGCGCATAGGATCTGCAGACAATGACAACAATCGATTTGTCCTGAAACGCCGGCGAATGGTGACAGATGATACTACAAGCGATCCCTGGCGCTGATTTTAGTAAAGAAGATAATCAATCTGCAACAAATCTCGATATCCTGGTATCATTAAATACAAGAACGATAACTCTCAACAGCGGCATTATCGCGGCAGATCGCATACATGGCGGTGCGGTTCCGGCGCGCGATGCTAACGCACTAGCTATGTCCATCAACGCCGCTGGGCTAATCAACAGAACGGATCTTCGGGCGATAGGCGCAAGCAACGCCCAGGTAGTTTTGTCTTGGTAACATTCTGCCGTGAGGCAACACGCCCGGTAAATCTAATTGTCGCTGAACAGCCATCGGCAAAAAGATGTCCTATACTGAGTTCCTGTCGCTCCTCATCTTCGATGAGGTTGCCCGGCGCGAACAGAAGAAGTTCTCCCTACGACTACGGCGCGCCGCGTTCCGATCCCACAAGACCCTCGATCAGTTCGACTTCTCGTTCAATCCCAACATCAACGCCGCGCTCATCCAGGAGTTGATCACCGGGCGCTTCATCGAGGAGAAGGTAGCGGTGCTCATCGTCGGACCTTGCGGCACCGGCAAAAGCCATATCGCCCAGGCCATCGGCCATGCCGCCGTACGCCAGGGGCATGACGTCCTGTTTACCTCGCAGTCACAGCTGCTGGGTAATCTGCATGCCGCGCGGGCCACCGATACCTATGACCGGCGGTTCCAGGCCATGGTGAGCATCCCGCTTCTCATCATCGATGACTTTGGACTCAAACCCTTGCGTCCCCCTCATGATGAAGACCTCCATGATCTGGTGGCCGAAAGACACGAACGCGGCGCTACTGTGTTGACTAGCAATTTAGATTTCAACGAATGGGGGGATGCCTTCCCCAACCAATTGCTCGGCGCCGCGACCCTGGATCGGCTACGACATGGCGCTTACCGCGTGGTGCTCCATGGTAAAAGCTATCGTTCGCCCCGGCCGATGCCATCGCGGGTTGATTCCAAGGTGAAGATTGGCAAATAATGCAAACCATTCGAGCCCGAAAACGGGTGGCTCCATTAGGGTGAAAAATGACAATAGGCACCGACAGCAAAAACAGCAACTCGTAAAGCGTACGGGGGCGATTTAAATACACCTCCGGCTGTCCGAGATCGAATCGCTGAAGTGTCCACGCTGCGGCCAATCGATGCGAGTGATCGCTTTGATTATATGAACCGTCAATTATTCGGGGTATCCTGGAGTACCTTAAGCTGTGGCATCCCGAACCATCGGAGCAAGATGTGCATGGATGCGCAAGTGTCGCGGGCGCATGATGTGCAGGCGTGACTAGCCCGTCGGATGATCTGGATGCGGTCGAGTCACCCGATTGGCCCTCGACGGCATGGCTTCCTCGTCAACTGCCCCCGCGTTGCCTTGCGTGCTGCGTACCTTCGGTCTCCTCGAATCTTAAACGGATCCCGACATTGCCTAAGTCGATGGCGTTGTTGTGCTGTTGTCCGTATCATAGCCGCCGGCAGCACCAAAGTTGATTTTTTTCTAGCTCATAATCAGATGTCCGTGAGGTTGTGGCTGGATTCCGCGGCGCGGCGGGGATTGATATATGCGTCTCGCACGAGGATGATGCCCCAGATAGGTCCAAGCGACCGTGTTATTGCGGCGAAGTAGAAAGGGTTTTCTTAGCCTTTGGAAAGACATTCTGGCGGAAATTGAGCAATCCGATGCGGTATTGGTTATCCGATATTTAGTCAAACAGATATCTGTATATCAAAGCTGGATTCCGGAGCGGGCCTATGTCCTTTATTTGGATTTGGATTTGGATGACGCTTTAATGGCCGGGTTTCGAAGGAATTGAATAAAAAGACGAACCGCAAACGGCCGTTTCGTAGATTGTTGGCGGAATTCCTCGCGCGCCGAAAAGGCTCGGACGTTGTAGCCCAAGCAGTGTATGAATTAGAGAGTTTACGATTTATGCTTAAGATCGCGAGGCATATCTCTCCGGTTGAAGCGAGGGAATATAAATGGTTTTTCCGCGACTCGCGTGTTCGGATCCTGGGATTAATGTCCCGCGGGGAACTTGGGCGCCGAATGGCTTCGGCTGACGTCTTCGTCTTTCCACCCCTCTCTAAAAGGTCGGCACGGGTTGTATTCGAGACGCTAGCCTGCGGTTGCTACGCGAGAACAACGCTCACCAGCCGCGCGATCGTTCCGGCAGGCGATGCTACCGCGCTAGCGATGTCCATCAAACCCGTTGCGCTAATAGACAGAGCGAAGCTTCGAGTGATAGGCGTAAGTAACGCCCAGGTAGTTCGGCCGGAATATATACAAAGGCACTACAGCGATCAAATGCTTGAGCGGTGCAATTGGCGCGCACGCACTAGTCGTACCACTACAGTGACGAATGCGCAGGACGCGAGGCGAGATGGGAACTAGAGCTCCCAGCTTTCCGAATCCAGCTTTAGCGGTACCAGCAACAAAAACCAGGTGCCTGCGATTACGTGGAACATGGGCGGATGTGTTCGTTTTCTTGTTGAGTGCTTCTAGTTTTGCAGAGATAGAACTTATCGGTCGGCTTTTTGTTCCGGATATCCTTTTGCTAGTTGCGCTTCCTTTTCTCGTACTTCAACGAGGTAAAAAGCTCGGCGAACCCCTGCCGCGAATATTCATTGCTCTTGGTGCTGCGTGGCTTTTAAGTCAGATGATCACCGACATCGTTCAATCCTCGCCATTTAATGACTATGCTCGCGGCTGGGCGAAAATTGGTTTCACACTCATCAACTTCTGCGCACTCTATCTACTGATCTTGGGCCGGTATCGACGTATCGTTTTATATGCTGGCGGGCTGGCAGTTGGAGGGTTACTGGGATATTTTCTCAACCCCGACATATATGCGTTTAACTACCCCTGGAAGTTTGGTTACGGAGGGCCGATCACATTGTTTATAGTACTACTCGTGTCAGGGCCGCTGCACAAAACGAGGTTTCGTCAGCTGTTGCAAGTAATCCTTTTACTTGTGGCTGCAATTATAAACATATACATGGGATTACGAAGCTTGGGCGGCGTCTGTATTCTCGCGTCTGCGTACGTGGGTCTTCAGATTCTTGCGGGTGGAAAGGGTTTTGGGTGGGGGCACCTCAAAATACGATATGCGATGCTTGTCGGAGTAGTGATACTCGCTGCCGGCTGGTGGACACTGCAGATTTACGAGCATGCAGCGCAATCTGGGTATCTGGGTCTCAAGGCCGCGCAACACTACGAAACACAGGCAGCCGGAGAATATGGCGTCTTGCTTGGCGGGCGGACCGAGATCCTGGGGTCGGGCCGCGCCATTCTAGACTCGCCGCTTATCGGTCACGGTTCATGGGCGAAGGACTGCAAGTATGCGTCCCTTATGGTCGAGATCAAGCGTGACTTGGGGTACTTTCCCGGCGCGGAGAACGAGAAATGTCTTATACCAGCACATTCCTATCTGTTCGGCGCATGGGTTGAGGCTGGGCTCGTTGGGGCTATTTTTTGGCTATGGGTACTCTCCCTTGCAGCTCGCGTGCTACTGCGATTGTATCGAACATTGGAACCTCTAACCCCGCTGATGGCCTTCATTGCTTTCAGCATCATCTGGAGTATCTTCTTTTCTCCGTATGGCGCTGAGGGTCGTTTCACTGCACCGTTCTACGTCATCGTCATGATGACGTTTTTAGAAACTTATGCACAGAAAACAACACAAGTTGCACGAGATCAATAGAATCAAGCGAATGCGGAGGATGGGTTGCGCACTAGCGTGAGCTCCCACTTCCTAATTTACCTCGCCCCACGCCAACGAACGCTCGTGGCATTGGCAGAGTCCATGGCTATTCTCATGGACCGTTAGGGCTACTTTAACGATTTTAATTTCGCGGCTACCCGATTAAGTGATATTTCATTACTGCAGTTGTCCATTATGTGAGGTTTTGTATTTCCATGGGTACGGGTATTTTCTTAGTATATCCATAACGCTAGATTCTCTCGGATAACGAAGCCGCGTGTTAAAGCATTCCCAAAGTCTTTTTGCATCCAGGTCATCGGAGAATGTCCTTTGTCTCCTCAGAGCGGACAATTTTCAGGGGCTACAATGATCGACTTGAGAAGGGCCTGTAATTCTGAGAAGCTTGTATAAGGCGAAAACTTTGGGAGCAAAGGGTTGCTTAGCGAAACGCTAATTCGAGCATTCGAAATATATTTCCAATTCGTTTAATATTGAAAACAATAGTGAAGATGATAGAGCAAGACTCCCGTTCTCTTGTCGCGAAAGAAGTTGTACCCCCCCGTATCAGCATTGTAACGCCGTCATATAACCAGGCTCCCTTTCTTGAGCGAACTATAAAAAGTGTACTAGATCAAAGATATCCGTGCTTAGAGTACATCATCATTGACGGCGGTTCATCAGATGGCAGTGTTGATATCATTAAGAGATATGAAAAATATCTCAGCTATTGGATAAGTGAAAAGGACAAGGGCCAATCTCATGCGATCAATAAAGGTTTCGAAAGAGCCAGTGGCCAAATACTCGCTTATCTGAATTCAGATGACACGTACGTTGAGGGTACATTATTGTTTATTGCAGACTATTTTTCTCAGCATCCTGAAATAGATGTGGTATATGGGAATGCTACCTTCATCGACGAAGAGGACTGCCCAATTCGGGATTGGAGGACAATTGATTATAAATTCAATTTTCACCTCTATGGTCAGGCAATTATCCCTCAACCTTCGGCTTTCTGGCGGAAAGAAATATATACTAAGGTCGGCAAGCTTGATGAGAGTTTGCAGCTCGCCCTTGACGGTGATCTATGGTTTAGGATGTCGAAAAGAGGCGCCAAATTCGCTTTCTGTGACACTGTTCTCTCGAATTTCAGAGTCCATAATCAGGCCAAATCAATCGCTTTTAAGAACCAACATATAAATGAGGCTCAACGCGTCAGAGAAAACATCAACGCCGGAAACTTCTCGAAATTCGACAAGCTTATTAGACGCCCTGCAACCAAGGTCGCAATCAGAGGGCGGAGATTGAAACTGAATATGTCGAACATTCACAAACCACAGATCTCTCCCCATAAAATCAAGCGATACTTCGATCGCGACTCGACCGAGTTCGCCGATAATCGCTGGTTTGGCTCCCCGCGCGCCCAATATGATTATGCTCTGACAAAAGAGTTTCTACAGCGATTTCTCGGTCCGACAAGCAAAGACAACATACTCGAAATTGGATGCGGGCCTGGTGTATGGACAGGTCTAATCTCGCCTAAATGCCAAAGTATCACAGCTGTAGATATATCATCGGAAATGATAGCGCAGGCTCGGAGAAGGGTTGGGAAAGATAACGCGACTTTTGTCCACGGAGATTTTATAAGTTACCAGACAAAAAAATATTACGATAAGGTATTTTCCGTTCGCGTCATCGAATATTTCGAGAACCTTGGCGATGTTGTTTCGAAGATATCCAGACTAAACACTCCCGATGGAAAGGCGATTATCATTACGAAAACAGTACCTACTGTTCTCACGGCTAGGTCGCGAGTCTCGGCACTTATCAAGAAAATGGCAATATGGAAAAACCAACCGACGGGAGACCCTGAGTTACCCATGCAACTGATTTCACCTCATAGACTAAAAAAATTGTTTTTAGCAAATGGCTACGAGCATGTAGAGGTATATCCTCTCGTTCTGCGTACACCTTTTTTTGTACGTGCCAACTATCCTCTACCGTTCGTCGGGAGGCGCCTCCAAAGTAAGTATAAACTTGGGACTCTGAAATATCTAAACCGGATGGCAAGAAAAACTGTGTTTCTTCCGGAAACTCTTAGGTACCCTTTCTTTCTATTCTCAGAAACATATTTGTTATACGCAACTAAACAACATATCGATGAAAATAGCTTTTATTGGGACGATTGAAGCAGGCGACCCCGCCAAGATTGGGGGTCATGAATCTATTGTTCGGCGCTTGGCAATCGACCTGACGGAAGCAGGTCATAACGTAAGAGTAATTATCTATGGTGCCGACTCGGAACACAAAATATCCACCTTTTTTGGACACGCCCTTACAATCGAATACCATCGCTCATTTTCAAAGGTTGCCCAAAACTTGGGTAGGCATCCTTGTGACTGGATCATCGAGACACATGTTCGCAAACGCGACTACTTTGACTACCTCGCATTCAAGAACAGCTTGCTGACGAAGTCAAGATTTGCTGTCATTTTTATGAACCACCCCAATATGGCGCTAAAGGGATGGTTCAGAAACAAGTTTAAAACAAGATTCTGCGCTGCGGTCTTCGGCATATCTCCAAAGATTGTTAATCAATTAAACAGAGATGGTATTCCGGCCATCTGGTTACCGCCTCCTGTATCGGAGGTCTATTTCCGAGTCTCGAGAAAGCGTCCCTCTACAACAGCAATTTCCTTTGTTGGTAGAATAGATCCTAATAAAGGGCTCACCAACGTAATATCCGCTTTCGAACAGCTAATTCACGATCGCAAATTTTCAATGAGAATTCTTGGATACTACGACCCCAAAAACAGGCATTCTAAACAGCTTCATGCAAGACTCCTGAAGCTACGCCAGGTTGATTATCGCGCTCAGCCGCATAACTCATATTGTTATAATCCGCGCCTTGAGCAGGAACTAGTCGAATATTTGGCGAGCACGGATGTGCTTATCTTGCCTTACGACAATCTCAACGGAACGATCGAGTTGCCACTCCTGGTGCTGGAAGGGTTGGCAGCCGGCTGTGTCGTACTAACGAGCAACTTGGGAGACATCGATCGGGTAATTGACGAAGCCAATCTTATTGATGGATGTTCGACGACACTCGTGAATAGGTTAATCCAACTTGCAGCTCCTGAAACTATTGCCGCAGAAAGGAAACGAATAAATCTTTCTGGCCTACGCTCAACTTTCGCAACTGCGTCTGTTTCGACAACGTTACTACAGTATTTGCAAACTAACCAGTGACTCGCCATCGCTAGGGTGGCCATTAGGGGACCAGTCCTTAGCACTTCCTTGCCCCATCGATTTTTCCGATCCTTAAGTGATTGGCAGTCGGCATCAAGTAAGTGCCAATCACCCTCTCTGGTGTCTTCTTTCGACTGAAACTGGATTATCTTACACGGGATTGGCTAGTTGGTTTAAAATTCGGTCATATTGAACTGAGGAAATATACTAAGGTAACGGTCTTAGTTATGCTTGAGAGAAAAAAATGAGAATACTCGTCACAGGAGGCTCCGGATTCATTGGGACAAATCTCATAGATTTTTATTCTCGCCAGGGAATTCAGGTGCTAAATCTGGATGTTCGTCAGCCAAGAAATGAAGGTCAAAAAAACAACTGGCGTTTTCTAGATATTTTGGACAAGTCAGAACTTCTTGCGTCGATGAAAGAATTTCAGCCTTCGCATATTTATCACATGGCCGCTCGAACCGATCTTGATGGCAATACCCTGGAGGATTATGCAGCCAATACTGCCGGACTACACAATGTTATTACCACTATTAATGAAATTAACAACGTACAGAAAGTGGTTTTCGCATCTTCTAGGCTAGTGTGCGAGATCGGTTATCAGCCAAAGAACGAGGAAGATTACTGTCCAACGACAGCGTATGGGCGCAGCAAGATGGACGGAGAAAGACTTGTTCGCGCTGCTAAGATGTCTGTCCCCTGGCTTATCGTACGGCCGACCTCCATTTGGGGCCCATGGTTCGATACTCCTTACAAAATATTCTTCTTGATGATCGCTAAAAACGTCTATTTTCATCCTGCAGGCAAACGCCCGCTTAAGTCTTTTGGGTACGTGGGAAACACAGTGTTTCAATTAGATAGGCTAGCGACTTGCAACTCGGTAGCGGCTGCCGAACAGACTATGTATCTAGGGGATTACCCAACCACCGACATTTACGAAATGGCGAAATGTGTTCAAGTAGCCATGGGGTCAAAACCCATAAAGACTATTCCTTTGTCTTTGTTGAGACTTCTGGCAAAGAGTGGGGATATGGCAAACACGTTGGGATGGCGAGCCCCTCCATTAACAAGCTTTCGATTGAATAACCTCGTAACGGATATGATTTATGATCTCAACCCGTTAAAGGACATTGTAGGTCCGTTACCTTATTCTGTAGAAGACGGTATTCGAGTCACAGTTGATTGGATGCGACACTCAAGGGAGATTAAATAACTGAGCGATGCAAAGCATTGTATTTATAATTGTCAAAAAAAAATGAGAGTAGTTCATGTTTGTGAGGACTGGTCCGATGGCGCGGGTGGTGTCCCTTCAGTAGTAAAAGAAATATCAAGAAGGTCCTGTGAATCCGGCATAACCGTCGATGTCTTGTTCGTTCGCGAGAATGGCATGATGGCTCCAGCAGGCGTTACCCTAAGACAAGTAAAATGCGGCGTAGGCCAAACATGGGGCTGGAGTCGAGGAATTGCAAATACGCTTGAGGGAATCTTCGCGTCTCATAAGGATTTGATATTCCATATTCATGGCGTGTGGATGGGGCCGCAATGGGTCGCTGCAAGATTTGCGAAAAATAATAACATTCGCTTTATATTCTCGGCGCATGGGATGCTTGAGCCATGGCAGATGAAATACAAAGGCAGAGGTCACGCATTTAAGAGAAACATGTATTTGAGTCTCGTAGCCAAACCAGTGCTTCGATATGCCGATGTTGTACATGCTATTACATCTCTTGAGAAAGAACACCTAAAGAAGTATTTTCCTGAGAACAGGTTCGAAATAATTCCAAATGCCGTTGATATTTCTGTCGTAGACGATGCTTTATCTAACCAGTATAACGCGACCCACTCAACTAAGACGAAAACTATATTGTTTGTAGGAAGGCTGCATCCCGGGAAAGGTGTTGATATTCTAATTCGCGCATTTGGTTTGGCTGGATTACCCCAGGAATGGGAACTACACATCGCTGGCCCGGATCACAGCGAAGCGTATACGCAAACGTTACAATCAATGGCGAGAGAAACTGGATTGAGCTCACGTATAAGGTTTCTTGGGCCTATCTATGGTGCGAATAAATATCTTTTGTACAAAAGCGCTGAGATCGTTGTTGTTCCATCTCGCTCCGAAGTGGTTGCATTAGTAAATCTAGAAGCGTCGGCCTGTTTCACGCCCACGATTACGACAAAGGAGACTGGCTTATTTGACTGGGAAGAAGGAGGCGGGCTGATCGTTGAGTCGAATGTTGATGCAATTGCCCACACTCTTCGGAATGTAGCCACCTGGACACGTGCCGAACGAGTTAGGCGAGGAGTCGCGAGCCGGCGCCTGATTAAAGATCGGTATAACTGGGATGTTATCGCCAAACAGTGGACTGCCCTTTATTCGGAACTAGTGATCAGCACATCTTTAAACGAAGTGGCATGAAATTGATCACGATTTTTGGAAAGTTGTCCTCAATTATTGAAGATCCAAAGAGAGGAATACCGGGATTGATTTGGTGGCCGCGGTTTTCTTTTGCATCATTTATAATGCTATCTAGGCTGACGAGACAAGGTATCCATCCCATGACAATAGTAGATCTGGGAGCTAACGTGGGTCAATTTTCTGTCGCTGCCGCGAAGCTAATTAGCGATGCCCGAATCTATGCGTTTGAACCGATTCCCGATTGTTTAGAGTCCTTAAAGAAAAATGTCAGCAAAATTCCTAATATCTCGGTACATCCGCTGGCCGTTGGGGATACAACTGGCACGATTAAAATCAATGTTAATTCAGACTCACAGGTAAGTTCCATACTAGAGCTTTCCCAGGCCCGCATCCGTGCTTTCCCTAAGGCTAAAGTTGAGAGGACGGTAGAGGTGGGAATAACAAGAGTCGATGATGCCCTTAATGATATTGAATGGACTAAACCGGTTTTGTTTAAGATCGACGTCCAGGGATATGAGGATAAGGTGTTGCGCGGAGCAAGACAAACTCTTAAATACGTCGACTATGTCATTCTTGAGTTATCATTTATACCCTTGTATGAAGGCGAGTCCACATGTGTGGACATGATTAATTTGATGCTCGACTTCGGCTTTAGGTTTCTCCGGCCGTTAAACTGGCTTGTCTCCCCCAAAAACGGGGAGGCCTTGGAAATGGATGCGTTGTTTGGCCGAGCCGACGTAAGCTTCCCCGTTTCCAGAACGATTCAAAAGTAGAGCTTTGTTCTCCTCGACGCTTTGGCCATCAAGATCGACTCCTTGCTGCGAGGTGTTCAACTGATACATGGACTTAATCGATTGTGCCATGAGCGTCAACGGCCGGACGTGCTACGAGTGGACAGCGTTTCCGAAATTCTAGGCGGTGATTACGTCACCTGGACCACAATTGCGGCATGTCGATTCAATATATCCAGCTCGATAAATCCAATCAGACAACTTTCGAGTGTTTTAAATTCGCGTATCGTGATGAGGTGCTTAATCTGTTTTTATTCTCAATTCTACAGGAGGTACGCGACATCCACTGATCGGAGGATGATCGGATAGGTCGAGGCTTGTCCACATAACTCACTAGGCGATCCGATCCCATGGAACATCTTCAAGACAATGCCAAAAACCGACTTTGCAGCTGTTTATTTGGCCCGGAAGTGTACGAAAGCGTCGCCAGTAATTCAAAGTTGAAATGAAGATTCTTATTTACGGCATCAATTATTGGCCAGAATTAACTGGTATAGGTAAATACACTGGAGAAATGGGTGCATGGTTGGCGGCTAAAGGGCACGAGGTACGAGTCGTGACGGCACCGCCTTATTATCCAGATTGGAAAATTGGGATTGGTTATTCAAATCGTTGGTATCGGGTCGATCAGATAGAGGATGCGACGGTATGGCGCTGTCCGCTTTGGGTGCCCAGAAATCCTACGGGAGCAAAGCGCGTTGCACATCTGGCAAGTTTTGCGTTGTTCAGTCTCCCGATTGTCCTCTACCAAGTCCTTTGGCGGCCCGATGTTGTTATAGCTATTGAACCCACTTTGTTATGTGCACCAACGGCTCTGTTTGTAGCCCGCCTTGGGGGCGCTAAAGCACTGTTGCATGTCCAGGACTTCGAGATAGATGCAGCACTCGAGCTAGGATTGCTCAGACTGCGTGGCCTTAGCAAACTCACCACAGGCATCGAACGTTGGATTATGAGTCGATTCGACTGGGTTTCGAGCATTTCTCCACGCATGGTAGAGCGGCTTAGGGAAAAAGCGGTCGATCAGGATAAGTGCTTCTTGTTGCCGAATTGGGTGGACAATTCTGCTATCTTTCCGATTAATCCGCAGGTTAATTTAAGGACGGAATTCGGCATTAGTGAGGATGGTGTTGTCGTATTGTACTCAGGAAACATGGGCCAGAAGCAGGGCCTTGAGATTGTCGTAGACGCTGCTCGGTTGTTATCTGAACGACACGTTCTGCGATTCATCCTGTGTGGCCAAGGGGCCGCGTACACGCGTTTGCGTCAGATTGCCGTCGGCTTAACCAACATCGTCTGGCTGCCGTTGCAGCCGCTAGCGCGCTTAAACGAACTATTGAATCTGGCTGATATCCATCTGCTTCCTCAGCGAGCGGATGCCGCAGACCTGGTTATGCCTTCCAAGTTGACAGGAATGTTTGCAAGTGGTCGGCCAGTAGTAACGACAGCAATACCAGGTTCTCAAGTGGCAGTAACGGTCGAGGGTCGCGGGATTGTTGTAGAGCCAGGAAATGCTGCGGCACTTGCAGACGCCTTATTGGAGTTGTCTGACAGTGTAGATCTCCGAAGGGAGTTTGGGAGAGCTGCTCGTGCCTACGCAGTTACGCACTGGGATATGAACCGGGTGCTGAACAGCTTTGAGACGCGGCTTCTCGATGTTGTAACAGGTTGATGTCTTACACGGTTGATTGGATACATCGGCGTATGGCTGTAGCTCGGGAACCAGACGGTTCGGGTTCGTACGAGGCATCAGGAGCATGATGGGTGCGACGCTAAGCATTACCGATGTGCCTGCTTCACCGTGTTGCCCCGCAGGAAAGTTACGCAGCGCGCAGGGCTTGGTGTTTGTACAGACTCAGATTTTTATTCCCGATCTACTATAATCGAATTCCGACCGCCAGTTTCTATGGGTGTTGTTGCCAAAGGCCCGGCGCATGCTCAGTGCGACTATCTTTAAACCCATAGGCAATCGACCAAATTGAACTGACAAGCTAGCTTCTCTCAGTACAGGCCCTCGCTGCACTCGTTCTGGATGACAGGCTAAGCTATGATTGGGTGATGACGCGATCCCTTCCTTCGGCTAAGCTCAGGACAGGCTCCGCTTCGCTCCTTCGGGATGACGTCCCAGCGGACGTCACTTAGCGTACGCGAGGCGTTTGAATTGGTAGGCGTCGCCGGATTTTTGAATCCAGACTTTCATTTCGTCTTGTAGGATCTTGGAGCCGCGCTGGGTGTAGTTGAGCGATGCGCGATAGCGAAGTTCGACCAGGAAGGAACCGTTTTCTCTGGGTTCGATATTATCGATGAAAAACGAAAGCTCGCGGGATGTGGTGTTGTCAAATATTGTTTGATAGGCGTCCTTGATCCGTGTCTTGCCGATATCGCTGCCGTCTACGGCATCTTCCAAAAACAAGTTGGACAGGTCTTGGGCGTTGCCTTGCCGATACCAAGTGGAGAACTGATCGAAAAGACCATTAATCGCCTGGCTGGGGTCCATTATCAGTGCCTTGGCGATTTGCACCTCATCGGATCCGGCGCTTGGGTTTTCGGTCACCGGGCGATCTACGGATGACGAGGGTGGGGGGGTGCTTTCTCTGGAACTCGGGGCGGGCTGCAGACTTGACGTCGCCATTTGTGTTTCTTGTGTCTCAACAAGCATTGGCGCGGTGTCATCGAGCGGTACACTCTTTAAGTCTTGGATCACATCGACGAGACCCGCGATTTTCAAATCCATACGGATCTCATCAGACTCGTGTTCGCGCACGGCTGACTCCGGATTGACCTCCTCAAGCGGCGCCGTGGTCATCGCGAGTTCATCCACGGTCCTCGCCGACGGCTCTTCTGTGAGCGCGGGCTCGAAGGACAATGCGGTTACCGGCGGTTCTGTCGTGTCGTCCGTCTCCGGCACCGCATCGATCGCTGCCGGTGTGAGTTCCGGTGGTTCGTTGTCGGGTCTTTCTATCGCAGCTTCGGGCGCCGGCGGTTCGGCGTGAGATACGAGCGCGTGGTCTGGGTTTTCAACGGCCTCCAACCGGTGTACCACGTGGCCTTTCATGGATTGCTGCGCGGCACCGGATGCCGGCTGCGCGGTGACCCGATTGCCCTCCAGCGTGCCGATGGGGGCGTTGCGCGCATAGATATAAACAAGTAAACCTGCGGAAACCAACGCTGCCGCGGCAAAGAATCGAAATTGGAATTGCCGGCCCCGGCCGAGGGATTGGCGGAGCCGGCCCATGGCGGCCGATCGGTACGTGCTTTGCGGGTAGTCCCCGTATGGTTGCCGGGGCGCGCCTTGGCTAAGTTCGATGGCGATTTCTTCGGTGGCCTTGCCGGACTTGAGGGCGGCATAGGCGCGGTTGAGCCGTTCGGCGCGGTCGGTCCACCACGGGAGGTTGTCCTGCTGACGATCGGGGTGAAATACCTTGAGCAGGCGATAGTAGCGGGCCTTGATCTCAGGTTGCCCGGCGCCGGGCGCGAGTCCCAGCACCGAGTAAGAGGAGTTGGCGGGGGCGAACAGATATTGATCGAGCAGTTGCGTGAGTTGGGTGCGGAGCTGGTCTTGGGCAATACCAAACCTGGAAAATCCGGTGTCTAGCTCGGTCTCGGTACCCGCGCCCACCAGCCACCTGAGCAGGTCGTCCAGGTACTTATCGATTAACGGTGTGATGGCGCCATTTTTGATCTGGGCGCTGAGCAGGCGGATTTCGTCTTTGCGCGCGGCATTAGTCATGTTTACTGCTGGTGGTGGTGACCGGCGTTAGGGTGATGGCATCGAACCATACCGCACCGGCGATGATGCGGTCTAATGCGTCGGTCTGTTGGCGGCGGATGCGCAGTTGCAGGAATTCGGAATTCGGTGGAATTGCGATGTCCACGGCGAACGGCTCCCAGCGCCAAGATTTAATCTTGGCCGGAATGCGTGCGTGACGCTTGCCGGCGCCCAGGGTAAACGCCTCGATGAACACCCCGGCGCGGGTGGTGACGTTGTCGCCGCGCCAGTTGCCGTTGAGGCGGTAGGATTGCCCCGGGATCACCGGAATGATCTGGCTGACATGGTGAAAGTTGACGTTCTCGGTGCCAAGAAACCGGACTTTAAGACTGCACGAGCCGTGGTAATAGAGCTTACAGTCGCGGTCCACTTCAGCGCCGGCTTGTTTCTTATGCGCCCGCCAGCCGAATCCGCCTTGTATTAAAGGACGTTCGAAGCTGGGGTTGACGACCTTGTCGCTTGCCGGGGTGCCGGTGAACGCGCGCCAGGCGGTCTTGGCGGCGTCGCTGTGGCCCTCGTTGATCAAGTGTTGCAGATAGGGCAGGGCGGCTTTGGGGTCCTGTTTCACATTGTCCGGGGCCGATGCCCACGCTGCCTCTGCCAGAGCGGTGTCCTTCAAGCGGATCGCGCTTACCAGGATGTTCTTGCTGACGCGGCTCGAGGGTTGGCCGGCGGTGAGGGTTTGCACCAGCAACTCGGGATCGGTTTGAAGTTTTCTTGCCACCGCCAGGATCTGACCAGTCTTGCCGGGGTGGATTGAGAGATACGCCCCTAGGGTGTGCAATGCTTGGTCGTTGCGGCCCAGGGTGATCTGCGACATCGCGGTGCGCCACAGCAGCCGCGCGTGCGTCGGCCACAGCTTGCGTGCGACGGTAAGGTAGCGCCCCGCTTGGGGCTCATTGCCTTCGCGGGCCATGAGCTGCGCGAGATCCACCCAGGTGGGGGCGTAGAGCGGGCGGCGGTTGATGCTGGTTTCCAGAAAACGCCGAATGGTGTCCAGTTGATACGGGCCGGTGGCTAGCATCCGTTGCGCCATCATCCGCGGCGTAAGGGGGTCCCACACTGGCATCGCGTTTCGGTCAGGAACCGTGCGCCGGGTCTCTATCTCCGCAGCCATCCGCTCGATCCGCCACGGCTCGCTAGCGACCACCACCAGCAACGCCGCAACCGGGAACAAGAACAGGGCAGCGATCACCCGCCGTAGGCGGCGGCGTGGTCGGGATGGGTCTGGGTCGGAAAGTGCGGTCAACGGCTGGCGGTCACCGGCAGCTCTTCATCGGTCTCCGGCGGGGAGTTGGCCCGGTAGTGATAATAGCTGTCGATGTAGTAACGGTACTGGCCGCTTGTCATCTCCACCATGTTCAACACCGCGCCGATCAACGGCGCGCGCACCGTGCGCAGGCGTTTGACCGCTTCCTTGAGCGCGTCTTTGCTCGCCATGCCCGCGGCGGCGACCAGGATTACGCCCTTGACCTTGGTGCTGAGCGCGATGGAATCGGCCAGGCCGAGGGTCGGCGGGGCGTCGAGGATCACGTATTCGAACCGCTCGCCGGCCTGTTTCAAGAAGTTGTCCATGTTCAGGGAGCTGAGCAGCTCGGTGGGGTTCGGCGGCGAGGTGCCGGACGCCATGATCAACAGGTTTTCAACGTCGGTGCGGTAGATCGGGTTTTGATGCACGCCCACCAGCCAATCGGACAGCCCGGGGCTGGTCGGCACGCCGAACACCTTGTGCAGGCGCGGTTTCCTCAGATCGCCATCGATCAGCAGCACCTTGGCGCCGTTTTGCGCTAACACAATCGCGAGGTTGGTGGCGAACGTAGTCTTGCCCTCGCCGGGCAGCGCGCTGGTGACCAGGATGCTCTTCGGCGCGCCCTGGGGTGAGGAGAACATCAAGCTGGTGCGGATCGAGCGGAACGCCTCGGAGATCTCGTGCTCGCGATGCAGTTCCGACACCAGGTCGAGCTGCAGGTTCGCCGCCGTGGCCTTGCCGCTGGTCCTCGGCAACAGCCCGAGGTTGACGATGTGGATGGCGCGCTCCAACTCGTCCGGGGTGCGCACCGTGTTGTCCAGATAGGCGAGCACAAACGCAAGCCCGATGCCGCCCATCAGGCCCAGTATCCCGGCGATACCCAAGTTCAGCATTAACTTCGGGCTGTGTGGGCTGATCGGTACCAGCGCCGGGTCGATCACCGAGATGTTGTTGGTCTCCATACCGGCGACCACGCCCACTTCCTTCATGCGCTCCAGCAAGCCGCTGTACAGCTCTTTGTTGGTCTCCCACTCGCGCTTGAGGATATTGTATTGCACCGCGCGGTCCTGGAGGTTCAACAGCTCTTCTTTTTGCGCCTGCACCGCGCGCTCGAGCAGCCGCTCGCGGTTCAACAGATGCGCGTAGTTGGTCTTGAGGCTCGACACCACCCGGCCGACCTCCTGGTCCAGGCTCGCCTTGATCTGGTCGCGTTGCGATCTTAACTGCTGCTGCTTGGGGTAGGCGTCTTTGTAAATCTTCGCCAGGCGCGCGTATTCGCCGTTCAGGCGGGTGTACTCTTCCTTGAGTTGCTTAATCAGTGCCTCGTCCAAGATCGCCTGCAGGGACTCGATGTTGCCCTGTTTGGCCTGCCGGTAGAGCGACTCGGCGTTGATGCGCTGGCTCTGCACGTCGGTCAAGGATCTGCTCAGCTCCTCGAGCCGGGTGGTCATGATATTGCTCTTGTCCTCGACGTCGATGATGCGCCGCTTTCTAGCGAATTCGTTCAGTTCCTTTTCCGAGGTTTCGAGCTTTGCCTGCACCTTGCGGATTTCCTTCTGTAAAAAGGTCTTGGCGCCGGAGGTGGAGTCGAAGCGGCGCACTTCGTTGAGCCGCAGGTACTCGCGGGTCACGGCGTTGGCGGCATCGGCGGCCAGTTGCGGGCTGAAGCTCTCGAAGGACACCTTGAACAGATTCGAGTTGCGCAGCGGCTCGACCGTGAGGCGGTTCTGCAACACGCAGGGCGTGTTCTTCGAAGATTTCCTCGGGGGTGGAGAACAGCGAACGCAGTTGGCTAACGCCGTTTAGGATGCCGCGCTGCGCCAGCTCGCCGTTCATCTCCGGATGGTCCTCGATGCCGAGGCTGGCGATGGCGGCGGCGGCCACCGATTCGCTGCGCAGGATATTCGCCTGGGTCTGCGCGAACTCGCGCGGCTGGTACTCCATTTGCTCGAGATTCTGAAACTTGACGATATTCCCGGAGTTGGGAACGAGCTCCAGCAGCGTGGTCGCCTTGTACACCGGGTGCATCAACTTGGTGCCGATCGCCGTCACCGTTAGCGCAAACGCCATGAACACCAGGATGGTCCAGCGGTACTTGACGAGGATGTTCCACAGCTCGCGCAGATCAATCTCATCGTCCGCGGCGTACTCGGCGTTGTACGGATCGTAGGGCTGCAGCGCGCGCGCCGCACCCGGGCCCGGCACCGCCGGCAGGTGGGCGATGTTGCTCTCGTTCGGGGGTTGGTCGCTCATGTTCGCTGTGCTGATGCCGATCGCCGACTACCGCGGGGTAAGACTGTAACCGAAGGAGAATACCCCCGATATGCCGCGCCAAACGGCGTACACCCCTTTCTTAAAGGTGTTCGATCGAACCACCACGATGTCGCCGTCGGCGAGGGTCATATCCGGTATCTTATTGTCACGCACCGCCTTGATATCGATCTCCTGGAGCTGGTTGTCCTTGGCGTCGGGGCGCAGCACTTGGATGGAGCCTTCTTTGGCGTCAAATTCCGTGCCCCCGGCCATGGTGATCGCCTTGAGCACATCGGTCTCGCCCTGCATCGGGTAGGCGCCGGGTTTGCGCACCGCGCCTTCCACGAACACCACCCCGGCTTTGGGCACGTAGATGCTGTCGCCGCCGTGCAGGATCATGGTGAGCAACGGACCGGTGTTGTCCATTTCCAGGACTTGTTTGAGATCGACCACCAGTCTTTGTGGCTCGATGTTGCCGGTTTCCGGATTTTTGGTGGACGTTTGAATATACATGCGATAGCCGGCCTTCTCGTTGAGCCCGCCCGACATCGACAATAACTCCAGCACGCTGCGCGGGCGCTGCACGACATGCACCGCCGGCTCTTTGACCGCGCCCATGACGGTGATCTTCTGCGAGTGGTATTCGGTGACGAACACCGAGACCTGGGGGTCGTGTAAGTACTTGTCGCCGAGCTGGGCGGCCAGCAGCTGCTCGATTTCCGCCGCGGTTTTTTTAACGACTTTGAGTTCACCCAACAAGGGAATAATGATCGTCCCGCGGCCGTTGACCCGCTCGGTGAGATTGAGTTCATCGACCTGGAACACCGCGATCTCCAGCACGTCTCCCGGCCCGACGCGGTATTCGCTGGTCGCCGCGAAGGTGTCGTTGCTCTGGCGGCTGGCGGCGACCGCGAGTTCCATGTTCAACAGTTCGGTCTCTTTTTGCCTTGGAGTATCTTGCGCTTGCGGTAGGGAGGCGAGGGGCTTGGACGCACAGCCGCTGATCACCGCGGCGCTCAGCACGACGGCGGCGGTGACCACCACGGACCATCGGCGGTGGCGGACCGTGGCCAGCTTGCGCGGCGCGTGGGGGTGGGTGTTGGCGTGGATAGGGGCCATGGGAGCCGGTTATTGTAACGTTCTTTGGTAGAGTTATTTTCCCGGTTGGCTGGGGGTCGGGACCAAAACCGGCGGCGCGGTACGGCCGCCGGTTTTAAGCGTGTTGTTATCGCGGCTTATTATGAGGTCGGTTTGAACGGCGAACCCTCCGTTGTTGTCGGGGGCCGGGTGGTTGTTGTCGTGGGTGGCACGGTGACGACGGGTGGCCCCCCAACTACTGGGGGTGGCGGTACTTGGTCCGGTGGCTGTGTCGTTCCCCCGCCGCCTGGGTCCCATATGGCCAAGCCGGCGCCCAGGGCGAGCAAGGCATAAATGATTGGATCGACGGCTGCGGCCCCTGATTCACCGATGGCGACACGCCGCATTGTGCCTTCTGACTGCGCCGCGGTGTACAGCTCGCCGGCGGCGATGGTTTGGAATTGCCCGGTTGCCTGGCTGGTGACGTTCACGCGGCCTCTTTGAACGAGCACCGACGGTTCGCCGTCTTTGATCGACACCGCGACATCGATGGCCGCCTCGCCGGACGCCGCCTTGATGAGATTGGTTTCCACCGGCTCGACGGTGAGGTCTGCGACATGGATCACAAAGTTCGCGTTGCGCCTAAAAGCGATGCGCGCGCCGCCGGCCTCGAGATTGAACTGGTAGGCGTCTTGCTCGCGCACCACCACCGCGTCGGTGTCGGGGGCGAACAGCGCAAACCCGTCATCGAGCTGCAATATCGCCGAGCCGCTGCCCGAGGTGACCAGCCGGTCGCCGCTGAAAAAGGCATACTCGGTGTTCTCGAGGGTGAGCCTTGCGCCGTCGGAGTGGATGGTCGCGGAGTCCTTGATCTGTAACGGACCCAATACGACAGGGCCTGCCAGCGTCAGTCCCGACAATCCGACCAAACACGCGGTGGCGGCGGCAATGATTCTGCTTTTCATACGAGTAGGGTATAACATTAGAGTTCCTCGGGGCCGGTGGGCTAATTGCTCAGCGTTTCGCGCAACTTATAAGTATAGGGTGGATATTAGTATAAAGTAGCATTGACCGAACATCTATAAACATTAGCGTTTGTTCGCCAAATACCTAATTCATTATCAGTAGCTTAGATCATTTCTTTCAGCAAATACATAGGGCTGAGCGGTAGCTCGAGGCTGACAATATGGGTGTTATGCGATGCCACCCGGCATGATTGACTGTCACAACCACACGCTGCCGGGGATCGACGATGGTGCCCACGACGCCGAGATGGCGATGGAAATGGCGCAATGTGCGGTCAAGCACGGCATCCACACCATCGTGTGCACGCCGCATCATCTAAATGGCGTGTTCAGCAATGATCGTGCCGCGGTGCTCGCGCAGGTTGCGGCGCTGCGCAACCAACTCGCCGAGGCCGGCATCCCGCTTGGGGTCCTGCCCGGTTCGGAGTTGCATCTGGTCCCGGAATTACCGGCGCGCATCCTCGAGGGCGATGCGCTCACCTACGCCGACCACGGTCGCGCGGCGCTGGTGGAGCTGCCCAAACACACCGTCCCCACCGGCACCGAAACCATACTCGAGCGCTTGTTGTACCAGAAAATCACGCCGGTGATCGCGCACCCGGAGCGCAATTCCGAATTGATACGCGATCCGGATCGTTTGGCCGCGTGGGTCGGGTGGGGATGTAAAGTACAGCTCACGGCCCAAAGCTGCAGCGGCGATTTTGGAACGAGGCTTCAATCCCAGTGTCGGCGCTGGTGCGAGCAGGGCATCGTGCATCTCATCGCCTCGGATGCGCACCGTCCCTACGGCCGCGCGCCGATTCTCACCGAGGGTATCGCGGCGTTGCACGACTGGGTGAGCGAGGAAGCCGCTGAAATTATGAGCATCACCAACCCGCGCAAGCTGACCGAAGGCAAGCCGCTTTTGTCGATCGAGCCGGCGCCGGCAAAACGCAAGTCGATACGCAATCTGTTTAGATAAAACGGGGACAGATAAAACGGGGACAGTTTACTTATCTGTGAATAAAAATAAGTAAACTGTCCCCGTTTTCCCTGTCCTTTGCTTCGAGACATTTGTCATAGGTTAAGATCCTTCAGCGCGGTGCGCCTCAGGATGACAGAAAAGAAAAGCGCCTCAGTGCCAACAACGCGTAAGAGGGGGGCAGACCCCGTTGTTTTACATATGTCATTCTGAGCGCAGCGAAGAATCTCACCGTCTTGGATGCTGGCGGCAAGTTTGACAGGTTGAGATCCCTCGGCACACGGTGCCTCGGGATGACAACAACTATATTTTTTGAAACATCTGGCGCAAGGTGTCGGCGTTGGCGAGCGGGCGGCCGATGGCGTTGGCGGTGTTGCGCATGTGCGCGACTAACGCCGCGTTGTCTGTGGCGACGCTGCGATCGGGCAGCAAAAGATTGTTTTCGAAGCCGACGCGTACATGTCCGCCAAGGCAAGCGGCGCACACGCCGCACGCGTGTTCGAGATGCCCGAAGGCGCACACCGCCCACGGGACCGCGTTATCGTGGCGCGCGATGAAGGGCAACAGCGCCTGCGGGGTTGAGTCCGGTCCTTTGCTGTATTTACCGAGCACGAACAGCAGCCAGTGCGGCGTGCCGGGGATGACTTCGCGGTTGA
>CAMYNX010000017.1 GCA_947259875.1 uncultured Gammaproteobacteria bacterium
GGGACGTTTCCAGACAGTCAAAGGGCCCGGTCTCGTCATCGTCGTTCCCCCAATCCAGCAAATGGTGCGTATCGACTTGCGCACCCGGGTGCTGGACGTACCGACCCAGGACGTCATCTCTCGGGATAACGTCTCGGTTAAAGTCAACGCGGTGGTCTATTACCGGGTGGTTGATCCGGAGCGAGCGATCATTCAGGTTGAACAATTCCACACGGCGACCAGCCAACTGGCCCAGACCACCTTGCGGTCGGTGCTCGGTCAACACGAGCTGGACGAGATGTTGTCGGAACGGGATAAGCTCAATTCGGATATTCAAGTGATCCTGGATAAACAGACCGACGCGTGGGGAATCAAGGTCGCCAACGTCGAGATCAAACATGTAGACCTCGATGAGAGCATGATCCGCGCCATCGCCAAGCAGGCAGAGGCGGAACGGATGCGGCGCGCGAAAATAATCAGTGCCGAAGGTGAACTACAGGCGTCCTACAAATTGACCGAAGCCGCGGGGGTATTACGCGGCGAACCGCACGCCATCACACTGCGTTATCTACAGACCATGATCGATATGTCCCACGAGCAGAACCAGACGATTTTCTTTCCTTTTCCCATCGAGATGCTGAGCATGATCAAGGGCATTGCTGACAGTAAGAAAAGTGACTAAGAAATTGGGGCTCGGCCTCTAATCTTTGAAGGCTGACCCCAATTTTTCCATGTCATCCTGAGGCGTTAAGCCGCTTTTGCTGCGCGCAGTCGCAGGGAAGGATCTCAACACGCCAAATGTTCTACCAATGTCCAACGGGGTAAGATCCCTCGCCGTTCCGCCTCGGGATGACAACCCTTTTTTTGTCATTGCACAGGGAGAGATCCCCTCCGTCGCTTGTCCCCGCACAGCAGAGGAACTGCGCTCAGGACAGGCTCGGCGAAGGTCATGACACTTGTCCTCGAATAGCAGGGGGATAGCACTCCGACCTACCTCGCATAGCGAGGTATCTCTGACCGGGCGAGATCCTTTCCCCTGCGGTGCGGGGACAAGCGTCGTCCCTCCTCAGGATGACGACGGTGGCTATTCGACTCCAACGAGTAAATGCAAAAACTTGAGGGGCCCACCCGAACGGCACTCACTCAAGACCAGTCGGAGCTTAACAGGGCTGAAACGAGGGAGAATTTACGGGACCGTCGCCCCGCCCTTGTTCACAGCAAAAGACCGCAGGCACCGGTAACGTTTGTTCGCGGAAATGACAACATTCGGCACGCCAAGAATCCCGGCGAGAGCAAGGGCGGGGAGGCTGGCGTCGAGCCTACAAGGATGTATTCACGGTGTGTCGGGGAAATTGTCACCGGTTCAGCCTGGCCGGGAACCTAAAAGTAAGTGCTGTGCGGACCGGCTTCCATGTTCTCGCGTCTGATTCAAGCTGTCGCCACGATCAGCGGCACGTACATCTCCGCATCGCTGGTACCGCCGTGCACGCCGATTTGTACATGCCGCGGTTCCCCCGGCAGCCAGTCCTTGATCACAAACCGTTGCTTCATGATCAGCGTATAGTCTCCGACCCGCTCGCGCAGCCGTGGATGGGGGTCACCGGTGCCAAAGTAGCCGTTATCGATCAACTCGCGGCTTGGCCAAACTTCCGCGTGTTCCCCCAATTCTGCGGTCACGTATTGTTCAAACGCCTCGCGCCGGTCGAGCCTTACATAACAATAGGCAGCCCGCCGCTCGCCACACAACGGTAAGGCAAGGGTTTCGGCAAGATCAGGGTGATCATCCAAGTCGATGTGGTCTGCATCCGACACGTCGATCATACCGTGGTCCGCCGTTACCACCACCATAGTGCCACTGCCCTTAATACTGTCAAGAAATTCACCGAAGGCGGCATCGATATCTTGGTAATGCTTTGCGGCCTGGTGACTGTTGATACCATGACTGTGCCCGGTGTGGTCTAGACCCGGCCAATAACAATAGATGAATTTGCGCTTGGGCGGAGCTCGCGTGATAGCCGCTGTGGTTGCAAACATCTGTGACAACGACGCATAGATATGCACCTCGGCACTACCTTTGTGCGATATATTGAAGTCCGAGTAGGCAATATCCCGAGGTGTCACGAGATACGTGGGCACGCCCATACGGTTGGAAATCGGCACATGACCAAACAAACGCTCGGCGTCGATGCCGCTGTGACTCAAATCCACGCCGCCATAACGGGGCGAACCGCGCAGTACCGTCATCACCGCCCCCAACTCACGGAAATACATAAACCAACCGGTGATCGCATGTTGCTGCGGGGCGTCCCCAGTCAAATAGGTGGTGATCGCTGATGCCGTGGTTGACGGAAACACCGAGGTCAATCTCCCTTTGAGATGCTGGCGTAAAACGCCCTCTTCGCGCTGCATCAGAAATTCATAACCGAGCCCGTCGAGCACCAACAAAAGCATATTTCGATGCTCGCGCAGTATCAAGGGATCGAGGTTAGCAAGCGCTGGATATAGCGGCGCGAACCCATCCCCAGCGTGGATAAAAGAACTCATCAGATTGACAATGCTGCCGTCTCGGTAATCGGGTAGGGCCATAAGCTACGATTCTCCGCCTCGCGCTACATGGATAACAAGTATCAGTTTGTGCCCAGCCCGTAGACCTCGTCAAATCTATTCACAACCTCTAACAAGTCCTCCGTTAAACGTTCCTCCACAGCATCCACAATCCACTGCGGGACCCCGCCATAGTAGGCCTGGGCGATCGCGCCGGCGATACACGCCATGGTGTCGCTGTCTCCACCCAGGGACACCGCGTTGCGAATCGCGTCTTCGTAGTCGACAGATTCGATAAATGCGATGAGGGATTCCGGAACCGAACCCTGGCAAGACACATCGAATTGGTAACGGGGCCGGATGTGCTCCAAGGGGCGATTCAAATCGTAATTGAACCGTTTCGTCATCTCATTTTTTATCTGCTGCTTGTCCATACCTGAGCGCGCTAGAAACACTGACAGTGCAACCGCCTGCGCACCCTTGACGCCCTCCGGGTGATTATGCGTGACCACTGCCGTTTGCTCCGCCTGTTGGAGCACACTAGCAACGGCGTCACAAGCGTAGCCAACCGCTGAGACCCGCATCGCCGAGCCGTTACCCCAACTGTTATACGGCTCGTTGTCATCAGACAGCAGCCAACGGTGGAACGAACCACCATAGCCGGCGTCGGGATAACGTCTGCCCCATCGTTTCAGGGAACCTGCAAATCTGCCATCACTCAACAGCGCATCGGCAATGGCAATAGTCAGTACCGAATCATCGGTGAACCGGGACCTACGGCTGAACAATGGGAATTCCTTGGTCTTGATGGAACGCACCTCATACAACGATCCGACCATATCACCGGCGATGGCCCCCACCAGCGGAGTGCTACCATCCACGAACGAATGCCCCCGGGTTAACGCTTGTATTAATCATCAACCTGTAGTAACACGTTTCAATACCCATGCCGACCAACGTCACTGCTGAATACAAGAAAGCCGAACAGGCCTTTCGCCAGGCCCAGGAACCGCGAGAACGGTTAACTTGCCTAAAAGAGATGTTGCGCACTATACCCAAGCACAAAGGAACCGAACATCTTCAAGCGGATATCAAGACCCGCATCAAGCAACTCACCGAGGAATTAGCCGGCCCCAAGAAGGGGGCTGGACGCAAGGGACCCAGTTACACCGTGCGTCCCGAGGGCGCCGCACAGATCGCCCTGGTGGGTCCGCCCAACGCGGGCAAATCCAGTCTCCATGCCCGATTGACGGGATCCCATAGCGAGATCGGTCCGTATCCCTACACCACCAAGCTACCGGTACCCGGCATGCTGGCGTTCGAAGATACGCACTTTCAATTGGTGGATCTACCGCCGGTATCGGCCGACTTCATGGAACCTTGGATGGCCAATGCTTTGCAGAACGCCGATGCGGCGTTACTGATCGTCGACATTAATGATCCGGACTGTATGGATCATGTCCAGGCTATCTGCCGACGACTCGCTGAAAGAAAGATAATTCTCGCCGAACGTTGGCCTGGATTTAACGGCGGCGATGTGCGTCCCGATCGATCGGAGACCGATGATGAATTGGCGGACCCGTTCCAAGTGTTCTTGCCAACATTACTGGTCGCCAACAAGTGCGAGCTCAATCCTGATCCCGACGAGGTGAAGGTGTTGGAGGAACTATTGGAAGTACGCTTCCCCGCGGTGGCCACCTCCATCGAGACCGGGGCCGGTCTCGACCGGATTGGGCCGATGCTGTTTAACGGCCTGCAAATCGTGCGTGTCTATACCAAGGCCCCGGGCAAAGACCCGGATGCTGGTCGGCCGTTTACCGTGTATCGCGGTGACACCGTGCGCGATGTCGCCCGTTTGGTACACAAAGAGCTGGCAGAAAAGTTTAAGTTCGCCCGCATATGGGGTAGCGGGCAGTTTGACGGCCAACAAGTCGGTTCCGATCACCTTGTCGCCGATCGCGACGTCATCGAGTTACATACAAAGTAAGACAGCGCAAGGTGCGTAGTGAACAGCTCATCCGTTACGTTCGAATCCTAACCGGTATAGTGCACTAAGAGGGTAGCCGCTTCACAAGAACAAACGTGGGGTCGGTGTCGCATTTAACAGTTTCGGGGCAATTGAACCGAGGGAAGATTTCCCGGACCGGCTGTGAATACATCCGTGTACGCTGGACGTCAGCGTCCTTGCTGACGATGGTCCCGAAAATCCTCCCTCGATTCAATCCATTTCACGAATACGGGGGCGTACGGAAAAGCGTGTATGCCATTCCCATTATGTTAGCTTGAAGGCCCAAGATATCGTACCAGCACGGCGCTTGTCCCCGCACAGCAGGGGGACAGCAGGGGAACTTCGCGCAGCACAAGTCCCGTCGCCGTCATCCGGGATCCTTGGTGCAAACTATGGGTTAACTACGCAGTCCCCGTATTGATATCGTGAGGCGAATGATAATACTCACTCTCTGTGACCAGTTCCTGCGTAAAGCGAATAAGCTCGGCGAGGCGCTTTTCCGCGGTATTAACGGGTTCACAATCCTCGCATCTCGGATCTCCACAGGGTTGCCGAGTATAAAGCCAATATTGTATGGCGCCGGCAAGCATTCCATCGGCGATATCCCATACGTCGGCCTCTTGATCACTGTCCGCTAAGCGGTTGGCAAGATCTATGGCCTCGCGAGCGGCATTATCATAAGTATCCGACTCGTCGTATTGTTGATACATAAGTGGAACTCGCTCTGATCAGTTGTTGCGGTTAAGAATCTTATCAGGCACACCAGGGTCGCAGGAAGCCTGGACCTATCCCGCTTAGTGTACAACGGGTGTGCCGATGAGGGATAGAAGACGGATTGACGTAGCCAACGACGGAAAATACAGCTCTAAACGAACTGCAGCTTCGTATCCTTGGCCGCGTCTTTCAGGTTCCGGGACACCGGACAATTTTTCATTCGTTCAACAATATAGGCGACATCATCCGCGGTGGCTCGTCCCGAGCGTAACGCAACGTCGAAACTTGCGTGAATCTCGTCAACAAACCAGTCTTGCGATGTGGTCAAATTGAACCTGCCGGTCACGGTGTCGAGCGCCAGACCAAGTTCAGTAGCGTTACTGTGTAGATACATGTGTTGGCAGATAAACACAGAATAAACGAAAATCAGAAACCCACGGGTCTTTAATTTCAAATTGAGCGGCTCCCATTTGCCATCAGCGAACACCTGTACCTCCAACTTTTTCAGCGTGTTCTCGGGCGATCCATAGAGGCTGGCTAAACCCAACTCAAAGGTCCGTTGTGTCATGGTCTCACCGTTTCCCTATAAAAAGTCAGGGTCAGAAGAATTGGGATCAGAGTCATCGCTGTCCCACTAACATGCGGCGCAAACACTCGTTGTCATTCCGAGCGCAACGAGGAATCCGACCTGTTGTTGGTCATGCCGAGCACAGCGAGGTATCTCACTGTCCTGGATGCCGGTGGTGACTTTGGCAGGGTAAGATCCTTCTGCGCGCTGCGCCTCAGGATGACATCTGTAAAAACCTGCACCAAGCGATGCCGAGGGCGCCTAATCTTGCCAATCACGCTATTCAGTCTATAGGCTGGGTAATCGTGAAGGCCCCACGAATATCTCCTACCGCATAACCGCGAGCCTGATCCGTGGGATACAACTGTTTCAGCTTCGCTTCCACTGCCGGGGCTACCGAGTCACCGCCGTGGCAATTGAGGCACACCGCTTGCGTGGGAATCGCCTTCATCCATCGAAACACCTTTTTACCACCCTGCTCCACCACCGCGTGGTGCTCCATGGTCTGCGGCGCCTCCCCTGCCTTTTTACGTGCATCAAATTTCTCTAGTACGGAGCGCTCCCAGGCATCCGGCGCATTCGCCGGATTGCGGGTTTTCAAGCTGGTGCGGGCCACGCGCCAACCTTTGGCGTCAGAGTGCTGCTGGGTAATTACCATCGCCTTGGTGTGGCACACACCCAGCGCGTTCACCGGGCCACCGGCCTTCATCGCCGCTTGCAGTTCACCCTTTAATGACTGCATGAATTGCTTTGCCGTCTGACGACTCATCGTTACCCGGTCGTCGATGGAAGTCTCGCCGGCGGCAAACGTGATACTCATTGCCGCAAGCAATAAACCCGATGTGAACATAAGGGATGAACGTTTCATAATTTCCTCCAAGGATTTGTTAGTTAAATACGGCGCCAGGCTTGGTTCCGAAGCGCTTTAGAATCCTGGCCAGCGGGCAAAAACCGGTAAACGCGGCCTGAAACAGGTTGACGCCAACAAAGGCGGTCACCGACAACCAGTACGGGTGATGATAATGCGCCAAGGCGGCGCTGAGCAAAATCATGGTGCTGGCAAATACGAGCACGATGCGGTCGATGGACATGGTGAGAAATTCCTATTAATCAGAATTAAATGATATACTAATATAGTACCCACGACAGGTCAACACCCTTACCTGGCCTCGAGACCCTAAAAGTCACCGACTCCCACCTGACGGTCCTCACCGGGCGACCGTTATCCGCCGCGTCACCCACCCCACCCGTGGGGACCCCACACGCAGCGTCACCGCGCCCGGCCCGCGGATCCACCACGATAGTTGCCGCCGGTGGCTACTGCCGCGGCTTCGTTGATAGTGAAATGCCGCACGGTCGTGGAACAGACCACGCCCCCAACCATCCAGATGACCGACCTGGCAACGGGACTGAGCGCCATCATCCAAGGTGCAGCCCTCGGTGTCGCACTGCGCGACCAGCGGTTCATTCCAATCAAGCTTGCGGGCTGAATGAAGGATATAGGTTGGCAGGTATCCATGGTTCTCGATCGTCACGTCGACGCGCGTGAGCGCGCCACCAAGCGATGTCTGGTCCACACGCATGCGAATATCCGGCGCCAAGCCTGCCACCCGTAGAAACGCGGCGCTCTGCGCGGCGCATATCTCCGCGATTTTCTCGGGTGGGGGATTCCATATTCCAACACGCGGGTCCAGACCCCCGATCTCCACAGCACCGATCTGAGGATGCCCGAATGGCGTCCAAGCCGACAATGCGCGCCCTTTGTTTTCGGCGGTATCCCACTTGGCGATACGAACGAGATCGTCACGATGCAACTGCATGTAGGTGTCGATGAAAGGTTTCTTTGCGGTCAGGCCCACTCGCTGAAACAAGTCCCACAGCTCACAGACATACGCAATGCAACCCCGTTGATGATAGGCATAATCGACCAAATCGCCGTGAAGCGGCTTGTTCGGTTGATAGGTAAACTCCTCGAAACCGCTCACCATTGGATAACCGGTATATTGCGTTGCCCACACCCCGATCTGCTTGAATAACGCCAGGTCTTGTTGATTCATCTCACTATCGCGTTTGTCTCCGAGCGGTCGTATAAACACCCCACCGAAAGTGTGGAAGTTCAACCATGCGAACAGATGCGGCAACTTGGTGCTTGCCGCGACGACCGCACGCGATTCCGGTTCACTCAAGGGGAATTCACCGGCGCCATCCTGTGCGTACTCCGGCATCCATGAAAATGGGAAATTACGGTTGAGGTCGGTGGGATTGTCCGACAAAAAGTGGGGTTCCGGGATGCTCACACCATCAAAGTTCTCGATCACCCCTTCCGGATAGATCTTGTAAAACGGACCACTATCCTCGATCTCGCGCGGTAGCATCCAACCCGGCATCGTCGCGCTCTCAACAAATTCACCCGCTGCATCCCGTTGGCGCATGGTCAGCACTAATCCATCACGATTGACGTCCTCGGCAATCCATCGCGCGTGATTGCGATGGCCGCGTTCATCCCGGGTCACCGAACGGACGTAGCGCCCACTGGTTAATACAGCTTCTGCACCGTCCGGCGATATTCGCGGAACGATATAGAACAGTACGTCGCGCAACTTTTGAATCATGTGCGGTGGCAACCCGTGTAAATCCGGCCCAGATTCGATATGTAATCGAATCACATCCTCGGCAATCGCCAGCGCCGCGCTGGAACCACATAACTCCGACGCGTGCATGTTGCCGTCCACCCATACCGCCGGACGCACGCGATCCGGGGCGGAACCCAGCGTCAACAGCCAAAGCTCTCTTCCTTCACTGGATTGTCCGATGGATGTGAGCCGAATTACGTCGGGAAACGCCGATGCCCATGCTTGGAGTTGCGAGGTCAGGGCTTCGTAATCCAGGAATTGTTCACGAAATCCGGCGCAAAGCTCGCTTAATAGTCTGTTTTCACTCATTACAAGTACGTTAGCCGATACCTTATTATGGAAAATTATTTCGCAAGTGAGGAAAAATCAGATATCAACATGCCATGTGTTGCGTGGTACCAAGTCAGCTACGTCCACTACCTCACGGAGTATTGCAGCGGTACGACGATCAAGCCAATAAAAACTTGGGCAACGAAACACGCTTGATCAAATTGACCAGTCTAATCCAATTGAAGAATACATCCGCTCTATTTCACCGTCTGGTGGACATCAGCGCAGGCTTCGTATCCAACGATGCCACCGAGCGCTATTGAACGCTTCCAAACGAGGGGTCACTACTGCCAGGTGGTGGATGTAGTCCCGCAATCCTACAACCTTGGGCGACCGGTCCGCCGGGAAGCAGCTTGTAGAGAAATTTTATGCCGCCTTTTTGGTGAAATTTTTCATCCAGCGCATCGTGCAACTCACGAATGTGCAGGTCGAGCTCATTCTTTGAGAAATATTCCTGCAGCGCCCGCACTGCTTCCCAAAGATCATCGCTTGGCGCGAGGCCTTCTTCGCCCGCCCGGACAACCGCTGCTTCGCGGGTCCAACCATCCGGCGCGTGTGGAAATGCCGGGTCCTGGACCTCGTCATCGCCGGGGTGCAAGATATCATCCATTGATTCCGCCATGTGTTTCTCCTCTGTTGGTAACTATTTGTGTTGATACGCGTTCCACCGCGTGCGGTGAACCACATTAACTAAGAATTACAAAACAATTGGACTTGGTTCGTCAATCGGCTTGAACCAGCGCCGCGTAAACTGAGTATGATTGCCCCTGTGTCGATGTTAGGGTAAACGCTTTCTATCGTTCCAGCACCACTATTGGATTTAGAACCAATGAATGAGAATCGCTCCGAAGACGTCAATATCAGCCAGTCCGTTGCCATCCTGGTGGACGGCAACAACATAGAACGCAGCATCCACGATGAGACCGGCGATTCCAACACGATGCTCAATTTCGACAAACTAGTTCCCAAGTTGCTGGATAACCGGGGACTAAATCGATTGGTATATTTTCGCGAAGGTAAACAGATTTCCTCAAAACTTCGGGAACGTCTGCACTTTCACTACCATGGCTCGGTAAGGCCTTGTCACAAAAGCGCTGATATCCCTTTGACCATCCAAGCGATACAACTCGCAAGCAAGGTCGATACGATCATCATTATGTCCGGGGACTCGGACTTTGTTGAGCTGGTCAGACACCTAAAATCAGAAGGTGTGCGGGTGGAGATCGCCGCTGTGCCCAGGACGACCTCACATGTGCTGGTTGACGACGCCGATTATTTTCATGAACTTAGCGAAGAATATTGGTTCACACTCGCCACTAAAAAAACTGCACGAACGCCCACCAAGAAGCGAAAATAGCATCCACGGATTCGAGCAGGTTGCGCATGCAATATTTTTAGTGCGAATCATGTATTCGACTAGATGTTAGAAATCAAAGACGTTGCCCGGAAAAGGGACTGGAACGATTTCATTTCCTTGCCCTGGTCGATCTACGGGGACTATCCGCATTGGGTGCCGCCGTTGCGCATGATGGTGAGGGATATTTTAAATACCAACAAAAACCCATTCTTTCGTCATGCACAGATGTTGCCCTTATTGGCAATTCGCGATGGTCAGGTCATCGCCCGGGCAGCAGGGATCATTGACCAGGTCCACAACGACTATCATTCGGAACAATCGGCGTTTTTCGGATTTTTCGAGTGCATCAACGAACAGAAGGCATGCAACGCGCTATTGGATGCAGTCTCTCATTGGGCCAGGGACCAGGGCATGAACCGCTTGCTCGGGCCGATGAATCCAAGCATCAATCACGAGTGTGGGCTGTTGATCGAAGGCTTCGACAAACAGCCTCGCATCATGATGCCGTATAACCCCCCTTATTACATGCGCCTCCTGACCAGTTATGGTTTTGACAAAGCCAAAGACCTGTCGGCGTGGGACGCAGATTGTGAACAACTCACTACTGACCGATTGACCAAGATAGCGGAACGGCAAAAACGACGTGCGAAGATTACCGTTCGCGAAGTCAACATGCGAAAATTCGACCGCGAAATCGACACGATTCTTGATATTTATAATCACGCTTGGGAGAAAAATTGGGGCTTTGTGCCCATGGATGAGATCGAGTTCCGGCATATGGCCAAGGACATGAAGCTGATCTTGGATCCGAGGCTGTGTTTGATCGCCGAGGTGGAAGGCAAGCCGGCCGCGTTTGGACTTACGTTGCCCAATATCAATCAAGTCTTGAAGAAGATTCCCGACGGATTGTTGTTTCCATTCGGTATCTTTAAATTGCTGTGGTACTTATTCGGCCCCGGGCGCAAATCAACCGTCACCGAGTCGCGACTGCTGGCATTGGGAATCAAAAAAGAATACCGGTCGCTGGGGCTCGGGGCCTTGCTGTATGCCGAATATATCCACCGTTCACCGGCCCTGGGCATGCCCGTAGGAGAGGCATCTTGGATCCTAGAGGACAATCACGAAATGCTCCAGCGCCTCGAGGCGGCCAACGCCCAACAAACCCGGCGATACCGGTTATATCAAAAGGCCCTGTAAAACACGCCGGCGCTACGCCGCGGCCACGGGAAATAAGAAAATGGGTTCTGAATTACTGGCGTATTTACCGAACCATTGCCAGCAGGGATGTATTCACGGCAGGTTGTAAATATTTTCCCTCGGTTTAGCTCGGCCTGGCACCTAAGAATAACAGAGCTGAATCGAGGGAGAATTTACGGGACCGTTGCCAGCAGGGATGCTGGCATCGAGCCTGCAAGGAAGTATTCACGGCGTGTCCCGGAAATTTTCCCTCGGTTCAGCCTTGCCTGGCACCGTATTTGGTGCATTTTGGCCAACCCGGGCGGCCGCGCTTATTGCGCATGCTGCGTGTTTTGCAGCAACGCCCGTGCGATGCTCGCTGGAACCCCCAGATTGGAGCCGCCAAATTGGGTGATGATCGCGGCGGTGATCGCCACCACCGAACCGTCCATGTTCACCACCGGTCCACCGCTGCCACCTACCGTGGTCTCGGCATCATAGGCAACGACATCCTCGGAAACCTGGCTCACGATACCCCTGGTGGCCAGCGGCTTGATGTAATCAGCCTCGGACAGCTGCCGGGCGATAGTCCAAAGGTCCACATCGCCGTTCGGGGTGATGGCCTCGATAAACTCGGTGCTCGCGCGCACGACCAATCCCCTGGTGCCCAACGGATAACCGAGCACTAGCACCTCGTCGCCGGGCCTGGGCTGCTCGGCTTCCAATTGCAAGACCGTCACATTGGGCATCGATCCGACGACCCGCATCAACGCTAGATCCGCTTGTGTGCTGACCTTCACCACACGAAGCTCGAGCGGCGCTTTGACACCGGGAAAATATGCCAGCAAGCGCGAGATCACCGGGGTCAGTCCACGCTCGGTTATTGTTTCCACCTGCGGATCGTCCTGCCACGGTTCGGCGACATGTTTGTTGGTCAACAACAGACCCTCTTTGGATACCACGAAGGCGGTGCCCGAAAACATCAGCTGTAGCTCTTGCCCCTTGTCCTCTAAGGTAAATACTACGATTCCGTCCTCGGCCTCAATATAACGTAACGGTCTTTGGCTAGCGGGATCAACAAATCCGAATGATCCTTGAAGAAAAGCCACCGACGGACTCACGCTGGAGATGAGACGCGCCACCAGATCGGAACGTGCCTCTAACGATTCGATGCGCTCGAGGGTGGCGGCGAGCCGCGCCTCCATTCCCGATTGCAGCGTCAGCAGGTCATCGCGAGTCATTGCCTCGGCACCGGTACGTTCGAGCAACTCGGCAATACCCTCGATGCGCGTGCCCTCGACGGCCACCCGCTTTTGCAGACGGATATTCTGCGTGACCAGTATCACAACGCTCACCACTAACGCGGTGAGCAGCACCAAGACCCAGAGGCGGAACCATAACGAGGTCTGAGTCGCCAGGTCTTTGGTGATGTTGCTCAGGAATCGGGTTGTCCTGCCCAGTTGCGACTGCCCATCCACCCGCGCCCCCTCGCGGGAGTCAGCGAACGCCTCGGCCAAGGTCTTCTTCGGTGTCACCCCCGGCGGATACGCGCGCAAGCGAACTACCGGGCCGGCCTGCCCAATCTCCAATAAATCTCCGGGTGCCAACATCCTACTCTCATCCACTAACTGGCCATTTACCCAGACACGGCACCCGGGCATAACTTCAATCTCATAGCTGTCACCAGCGCGATGCATGGTGGCGTGAACGTCGCGCTCAGGCTCACCATCGGGAGGTATGAAACCGACATCGGCGTTGGCGCCACGGACGATGTGAATCGTCTTTTCGCCGAGATGCACCATGTGCCCCCGCCGGCGACCGGAGAGAATGAGCATCACCGGGACTTTGTTGAGAGGCGAAGTTTCGTGGGAGGAAACAGGCAACGTGTCTTAGACCTCCGCTGGTACGGTGGTTTTCTCGTTTTTTAGATTGATCAAGTATACATGGGTAGGACCTTGAGCGCTCCGGCCCAACGTTGGGCATAGTACGCGGTATATCCCTAATCGCCCACTCAGTTTCTGCTGCCCGCAGCTCTTAATGAAAAAAAACCGGGTCTGAATTGAATTCAGAACTCATTTTCTTTTGCGCCGGCGATAATCGTGCACACTACTTTTCGATCATCACGTGGACCATCGAACTCACAAAAGAAGATATTCTGCCACGTCGATAATCCCAATTTGCCGTCTATCAATGGGATGGTCTCCGAGGGACCCACCAATCCAGCCTTGAGGTGGGCATCACCATTGCCGTCCTGTGCATCATGCAACCATACCCCTCGTGGAATGAGCTTGCTCAGAAAGTTGACCACATCCGTTTGCACACTCTCATCCCAGTTTTCCTGAATCATGATCGCAGCAGTCGCCCCTTGCGCGTATAACGATACCAGACCATCGGGAATGCGGCTGTGGTCGACGATATCGCGCACCGACTCGGTAATATCAACCAGCGTTTCGCGACCGGTTGTCGCTAAGGTAATAATCTCACGCATGTCGTTATTTCCTCATCGTGGCGCCGGCTGTCCCATATCAAAATGTCGCAATCGAATTGCGTTACGAGCGATTCGCATCTTCGTTCTGTTTTACCTTGTCCCACAGCCGATCCAGCTCTTGAAGATCCATATCTTCGAAACGGCGCCCTTTCGTTGTCAATATTGACTCCATAGCGCGAAACCGGCGTTCGAACTTTTCATTTGCCGAGCGCAATGCCTGCTCCGCGTTCACCCCGGCATGCCGCGCAAGGTTGACACACGAAAACAACAAATCGCCGACTTCCTGATAAATCCCGTCCGAGTCGCGATGGTGTTTGAGTTCAATTTCTAACTCTCTTATCTCTTCCTTGCACTTTTCAATGACACCACCGATATCCGGCCAGTCGAATCCAGCACGGGCCGCCCGTTGCTGTAACTTCTCCGCCCGAATCAACGCCGGCAAGGCCCGCGCCACGCCAGCTAGGATACTTGCATCTTGCTCAGCTTTAGCCTCTCGCTCGCGCTGTTTGTGGTGATCCCACGCGCTTCGCAACTCGCGATCAGAAGTGTATTCAACATCGGCAAACACATGTGGGTGGCGGCGAATCATTTTCTCGCAAATCGTATTGACGATGTCGGCGAACGAAAATATCTGCGTCTCCTGGGCCATCTGGGCGTAGAACACAACCTGAAACAAAAGATCACCGAGTTCCTCGCGTAGTTCTTGTATGTCACCGCGGTCAATCGCATCGGCGACCTCGTAGGCCTCCTCGACGGTGTATGGCGCAATCGTTGAAAAAGTCTGCTTGCGATCCCAAGGGCAACCTTGCTCCGGATCCCGCAACCGCCTCATGATCGTTAATAGATCGTCAATGGAGTGGGGCATCTTCGTTCATTCGCGATTCCGTTAATGACACATTATTAGCTCCACCATGATAGATCAACCGTATTACCAAGAGCGTTAAAGTCTAGAAACAATATAGAGGTATGAACGGTTCGCAACCGCTGCATGAGTACGGAACTCGGTCATTTGCCAGGCTAGACGCCAGGGCGCAGCAAGACAACGCAAGTTGCCGGGTTGACCGCTCCCGTCATACAATGTGAGGCCCGCAATGGTACATGAGCATGTGTATCAAGATCATTATTCAATGCTGGCTGGTCATGCTGTTATTGCTGACCGGCAGTGCAGTCCAAGCCGATGTCTTCAAATGGACAGATGGTTCCGGACAAACCCATTATGGCGACAAACCGCCCACCGAAACCCCCGGCGTCGCAGTCGTAGACATCTTGGAATGCGGTACCCAAGCATGCATAGAAGAACAGGAACGCCGATGGCAGGATGCAGTTGAAGTCAACAAACGCATGCAGGATTGGTTGGCACAACGTGCCGCGGAACGAGTGCGGGCACAAGATCAACGGAATTTAAACACGGTGTATGTGCATACCTCTCACCCACGACAATGGTCGCTAGTTGGCTACCCGGGCTCGGTATCTAGAACTCATGTTTTGCCACATCACTCCCATCCAGCGTCGCTAGGCCGGCGTGGCCAGGTCAAAAGGCCGCTGGGCAAGACGCGCACGACCTCGCACCGCTACTTGGCTCGACCCCGGACCAGCGCACCTGGATCGGCCGTGCATAGATAATTGCTACAATTTCTCCGGGGGTTTGCGATGCGCGAGTTTCTTAGCCCAAGTTCCCGATAATAATATCCTACAACGCAGCAAATTTTGACGAACCATAACGAGAGGTATTCATGCACTATATGCCACTCGGTAATACCGGTCTGAAGGTCTCGCGATTGTGTTTGGGCTGTATGAGCTATGGCTCCCCGAAGTGGCGCGATTGGGTCCTGGATGAACAGGCTGCTCGCCCGTTCTTCGAGCAGGCGCTGGCTGCCGGGATCAATTTCTTTGATACCGCCAACCGGTACTCCGACGGTGAGAGTGAACGGGTGCTTGGCAGAGCACTCAAAGAGCTAGGCGCCGAACGGGAGCATGTGGTGATCGCCACCAAGGTATATCTGCCGATGGGAGACAGTCCCAATCAGCGCGGGCTGTCAAAGAAACACATTCGCCATGCCATTGATGCCAGTCTCGATCGTCTGGGTATGGACTATGTCGACCTGTATCAGATTCACCGTTTCGATCCATCGACCCCGATGGAGGAAACCCTGGAGGCGTTGACCGATGTAGTACATGCCGGTAAAGCATTGTATGTCGGCGCCTCGAGCATGTCTGCATGGCAATTCGCCCGCTTCCTGTATCTTGCTGACCATCACGGTTATGCACGCTTTGTTTCCATGCAGAACCATTACAATCTTGTTTATCGCGAGGAGGAAAGAGAAATGATTCCATTGTGCCGCGCTGAAGGTGTCGCGGTGATACCGTGGAGTCCGTTGGCCCGGGGCTTTCTGGCCGGTGATCGCAAACCGGACCGCAGCGGCGTTACCACCCGTGCCCACACGGATGAGCATGCGCATCGCATGTACTATCAAGATGATGATTTCTTGGTGATGGAGCGACTCGGCGAGATCGCTAAACAGCGTGGTGTTTCCAACGCACAAATCGCACTCGCTTGGGTTCTGCAGCAACCGGAGGTGACGGCGCCGATCGTTGGCGCGACCAAACGCCATCATCTCGATGAATTGGTGCGGGCATTGGACATCACACTCGACGAGAAGGAACTGGCGGCATTGACGGAGTCATATCGGCCGCATCCGGTACTCGGGCATGGCGCAGGCGGTCCCACACCGACTCCCCCAGCGAAAGGACTTAATCAAAGTTAATCACGTTGATCAATACAGCCGATAATTGCAAGTGAACAAACAACTATTGACCGATATTGATGAACATCTTTCCATAAGGCTGGCATATTGGGACCCATAGAGCGGATCAGAGAGAGGCAGCGACAACGCGTGCAAGCATGGCTGGCTCCCGCGGTGGGCTGGCTTGCGGCACGAGCGGTTCACCCCAACTTGCTCACCGCTGGCAATGTCATTTTTTCCCTGCTTGCAGCGTGGTTGGTAATCAACGATCAGCTTGTCTGGGCCGGCATCGTGTTTCTGTTTGGCAGTACTTTGGACATGCTGGACGGCATGCTGGCCAGGTTGAACAACCAGGTCACGCCCTTTGGCGGATTTTTAGACTCCACGCTGGACCGAGTTTGCGAAGGCACAATCTTCGCCGCCATCGCCTGGTGGCTGGCAACCCAGGGCAACACTTGGGCGGTGGCCGCATTGGTCTTGGCCATGCTCGGCAGTATGCTGACCAGTTACACCCGTGCGCGCGCGGAGGCGCTTGGCCTGACGTGCAATGGGGGTTGGGTCACACGGGCGGAACGCGTCATTCTGCTGTGCCTGGGCCTGATTACCCATCAGCTCGTATTCATGGCGTTTGTGTTGGCGGTACTCACTCTGTGGACCGCGGGACAACGCATCCACAATGTCTATAGACATCTGCCTCCAGCATCTGAAGAACAAGAACCGATATGATTACGAGGCGCCGCATACAGACTGACGGCTGTGCGGTCAACACCAGATCCCTATTTGTGCTCATGTTTAGAAACATAACCCTGCTTTAGTTAAGGAAATCCGGGTGCTCCCGGTCGGCGGGCGACCCCGTTCGTCCATGGAAATGCAACTATCTAAATTTTCGATGGACTAATAGCAGTTAAGAATCTGTCAATCACCGATGCTGAACCGATGAGAAAACCGGGCCGCGCGGCTGCCTGGCCCAGGCAGTACCGGCAACATCAATTAACGCTTGGATCGAAATCGTGCGGGTCCGCAGTTCCTCACCATAACCACCGGCCCAAGAGGAGGAATGTTTCATGCGCGTTAAAAAACCATACTATTCTGCGTTAGGCACCATCACCGCAATCAGCCTGGTCTCCGCATTTAGCTTCATAACAATCCTTAAACCGTCGCTTGCGTTGGCCGACGAGACCTGTATGTCGCCGTATATGGCCAAGATCGTCGGCCAGGAAGACTATGTCTATGTATGGACGTTGGGTGCCGTCGGTGTCGGTGATGAACAGGATAAACTGGTAACCATCGACGTCAATCCAAACTCGACAAGCTACGGACAAGTGATCCATACGCTGTCGGTGGGCGGCCGTAACGAGGCCCACCACTCCGGGTTAACCGATGATCGGCGTTACCTGTGGGCAGCGGGACTCGATACCAGCAAGATCTTTATCTTCGACGTCCATAGCAACCCGGCCAAACCGAAACTCCACAAAGTCATCACTGATTTCGTCGCCAAGTCCGGCGGCGTGGTTGGACCACATACGACCTACGCCCTTCCGGGACGCATGATGGTCACGGGACTGTCCAATAACAAGGATCATGGCGGGCGCACGGCGTTGGTGGAATACACCAACGAAGGGGAGCACGTGGCAACGCATTGGATGCCGACCGATGAACAGCTCCAAGGCGCGGAGAAATCCGGTCAGTTCGCGGATGGGTATGGATACGACGTGCGGGTACTGCCGCGCCGAAACGTGATGATTACCTCCTCGTTCACCGGATGGAACAACTACATGGCGGATCTTGGGAAACTGATGGCGGATCAAGAGGCGATGAAGCGCTTTGGAAACACGGTGGTGGTGTGGGACCTGCACGCCCGCAAGCCGAAGAAGATCTTGGATGTGCCGGGCGCGCCGCTAGAGATCCGCTGCGCATGGGGACCGTTCCACAATTATTGTTTCACCACCACTGCGCTCACCTCTAAGATCTGGCTGATCTATGAGGACGACAATCAACAATGGCAGGCGATGGATGTCGCCGATATTGGCGATCCCAAGCAACTTCCACTACCGGTGGATATTTCGATCTCCGCAGACGATAAGACCTTGTGGGTGGATACCTGGAACGACGGTAAAACCCGCCTGTTCGACATCTCTGATCCGTTTGCCCCCAAGCAGGTTTACGAGGAAAAGATCGGCGGACAGATCAACATGCTGTCCCAAAGCTGGGATGGTAAGCGTGTGTACTTTACCTCGTCATTGCTTGCGAACTGGGACAAGAAACAAGGTCAAGACCTGCAGTTTTTCAAGGCCTACAGGTGGGATGGAAAAAAACTGACTCCCGAATTCAGCGTGGACTTTGCCGCCGAGAAGCTCGGGCGGCCACATCAGATGCGTTTTGGCTCTCATGCGCTGTACGGTCAGGCACATCCCAATTTGGGGACGGGTATCGCTCAGTACACGCGTTAGAAGAACAAGCTGTGACGTAACGCCAGACGGGTGGTTCACGACGATCGCGTCATGAACATGCGAACGCCACTGTTGTTCGCGCTGACGATCGCGCTGGTGAGTTCGCTTGCCGCGGCGCACGGTGAGCGCGAGCAGCCAAAAAACGAACCGCAGATCGAGGCTCCGGGCGGCGCACTGCTCGATTTCACCGCGCCGTCTCCCGGCACCTACTCGCTGCCGATTCTAAAATTCGCCAAGGACGGCGACGTGCTCACAAATGACGGTAACGTAACCCGCTTGCATGACGTGTTCGGTAACCGGATCGTGGTGCTGAGCCTTATTTATACGTACTGCAACGATGCCCGGGGCTGCCCGCTGGCCCTGGCGGTATTACAGCAGGTGCAACGGCGTTTGAATGCCCAGCCGACGATGCAAGACCGGGTGCGGCTGGTGAGCCTGAGTTTCGATCCGGTACGTGACAAACCGGCAGTGATGCGCCGTTATGGGACCGGGTTTACGGGAATCGACCCGGGCTGGTGGTTCCTCACCACCGCCTCCGAAACCCAGCTCGCCCCGATTCTGTCGCACTATGGTCAATCGATCATCAAGGAAAAAGATGAGCAAGGGGTTTTCTTGGGGACGTTTGCACATGTGCTCAGATTGTTCCTTATCGATTCCTCGCGCCGCATCCGCAATATCTACAGCGCTGGGTTCCTGCATGCGGACACACTCATCAACGACATCAAAACCCTGGCCCTCGAGGAGGCCGGCGCTACTACCGCGCCGTCAAGTCTTCAAGGCGCAGGAGATGACAAGACAGGCTACGAATCATCGAACTATGAAACCCGTACACGCAGTCTTCAGAGTCGCAAGGGGCAAGTTGCGGATCTCGACGCGCTGGCGAAACATCGTCCACTGGGTCTGCCGGCTATGCCTGTTCCCGCCGACAACCCATTGACACCGGAAAAAATTGGACTGGGCCGCAAATTGTTTTTTGATCGTCGTTTATCGCTCAACAACACGTTTTCATGCGCCATGTGCCATATTCCCGAACAAGGCTTCACCAGTAATGAATTGGCGACCGCTGTGGGAGTGGAAGGCCGAACAGTACGGCGAAATACACCGACGCTGTACAACGTGGCTTACGTGGATGCCCTGTTTCATGATGGCCGCGAGACCACGTTAGAGCATCAAATATGGAGCCCACTGCTGGCCAAGAACGAGATGGCCAACCCGTCGATCGGATTTCTAATCGAGAAACTCAAGAAGATGGCTGATTATGATGGATTATTCGAAGACGCTTTCGACGGACGGCCACCGACCATCGAGACCATCGGTATGGCGATAGCCAGCTATGAACGTTCGTTGGTCTCCGCGGCTTCGCCCTTCGACCACTGGTATTACGGTAAGCAAAGCGCCGCGTTGAGTGACAGCGCAAAACGCGGATACCGGTTGTTTACCGGTAAGGCCGGCTGCAGCGCTTGTCATATCATCGACACGAATGATGCACTGTTCACCGATAATTTGCTGCACAACACCGGTGTCGGGTACGCAGCATCAATGTATAAGAGACCGGCGACGCGCAAGCTGACGGTGGCCCCCGGCATTTTCATCGAGTTCGACGGCCAAGTGGTAGCCGATGCATCGGAAACCCCGCCGAACGATCTCGGACGCTACGAAATCACCCAGGATCCGGCAGACCGCTGGAAATACAAGACACCCAGTTTACGCAACGTGTCGCTGACCGCGCCGTACATGCATAACGGTTCAATGCCGACACTGCGCACCGTGGTTGAATTCTACAACCGGGGCGGCACAGCCAATGAGGGGTTGGATCCACTGCTGGGGACATTGGGACTCAGCAACAGCGAAATCGAGGATTTGGTAGTGTTCCTCGAGTCCCTTACCGGTGACAACGTAGATGTCCTGGTATCCGATGCGTTTGCGGCACCGATCGGCGACATACGACGTTAACAACCAGGCTGGGCTTCGCGTCCCGGGCAACCGGCCTTTCAATCCAAAAGCGGTTTTTCGTTTTATTGACCTTGGCCACGTAAGCCACTGCGGCATGAGTTCGGCAATCGGTTACAAATACTCAGCCTTTGAATCACGCGGACGGTTGGCGCGCACATTGGCCCACGGCCCACACAATCCAAAACCGCAGATGCGGGTGAAAACTTAGTTGTACCGATGTGCGGCCATAGTTCAAGATGTTGCAACGCTGCGTTGTCGATGAGACATTTCATTGGGTGCCAATATTATCCGAGCAATCTACATTAACATGAGCGACTATTGACAACCGATGATGGGGGCTTGAATAACCAGCGATGATAGAAATAACCGTGAACGGCGAAGCGCACACAGTGTCGGCGGACCCGGACACCCCGCTACTCTGGGTATTGCGCGATGTCCTCGGCCTCAAGGGCACCAAATTTGGATGCGGCGTCGGCGTCTGCGGGATCTGCATGGTCTTGATCGACGGGGAGTCCAACCATGCCTGTATGGTGCCGTTGGAGAAAGCGCGGGGCCGAAAAGTCACGACTATCGAAGGCCTTGCGCAACGAGGTCATCCACTCCTGAACACGTGGCTCGAAGAACAGGTCCCGCAATGCGGTTATTGTCAACCCGGCCAGATCATGGCCGCCGCCGGGTTGCTCAATCGGCACCCGAATCCCAGCAATGCAGATCTGGAGACTGCGATGTCAAAGGTTTTATGTCGCTGCGGCGCCTACCAAAGAATTCGCCGGGCGATTGCGCGTGCCGTTGACCTCGTCGCAGCGCGCGATAAGACACCGCTCCCCGCCCCGCTAAAGCCCCCACCCGATGCCGGCGTGGCGCTCAATCCTTGGTTGCGGATTCATGCCGACAACACCGTGGCCGTGACTATCAACTTCGCGGAGATGGGACAAGGCGCGAGTACCGCCCTTGCCATGCTCATTAGTGAAGAGTTGGAGGCCGATTGGGGACAGGTTCGTATGATATTTGCGCCGGCGGCGAAGGTGTATGTCAACCCTCGCTTCGGGGTACAGGTGACCGGTGGCTCCACCGCGGTATCCAGTCAGTGGGAGCAACTCCGCCGCGCCGGCGCCAGCGCGCGAATGATGCTGATCAGAGCGGCCGCACAGCAATGGCGTGCACGCGTGGGTGACTGCCATGCCGAGGCATGCACCGTCGTCCATGCACGCAGCGGACGACGATTGCAGTACGCTGCGTTAACAGACCGGGCGTCCAAGCTGCCGGCGCCGAAACGCGTTACATTCAAGCCCAGAGATCAATGGCGGTTGCTGGGCCGGCCCGCTAGGCGATTAGATCTTCTCGACATGGTGAAGGGGAAGACCGCCTATGGGTTTGATCTACAAAAACCCAACATGGTGGTCGCCAGTGTGCAAAGATCACCGGTGTTGGGAGGCCGGGTGACTAGCGTCGTAGCGGACGATACTCTGGCAGTTCCCGGGGTGCGCGCAGTGCATGTCATCGATAGCGGCGTAGCAGTGCTTGCCGATGATGCGTACACCGCCATGCGCGGCCGCCGGGCACTGCAGGTCGAATGGTCCGAGGGCCTGTCCACACTCGACACGACAACGCATTACCAACAGTTGCAGCAGGCTACGCAACAACCCGGTAAGCTAATACGTCGTCGCGGAAGCGTAAAAGATGCGCTGGCCGAGGCACACATCCGTGTTAGCGCAGGGTATCGCACGGTCTACCTCGCTCACGCCACCTTGGAGCCGATGAACTGCATCGCGCATGTGCACGGCCAACAGTGCGACGTGTGGGTGGGCACACAAAATCAAAGCGCTGTGCAAAAGACCGCGGCCAAATTGACCGGTCTACCCCGGCGAATGGTCAATGTCCACAGCCAGTTCTGCGGCGGTGGTTTCGGCCGCCGGCTGGAAACCGACATGGTGACCGACGCGGTACAACTGGCACAAAAGGTGCCGCAACCGGTACAAGTTCTCTGGACGCGCCAAGACGATTTACAGCACGATGTCTACCGGCCTGCCCATTACGTAGCGCTTGACGCGGCACTCGATGTCGATGGCCAACCTACCGCCTGGCGGCTACGTGCCGCCGGCCCGAGTCTCGCTTTGGAGATGATCTCTGTGCCCTATGCGGTCTCTAACTTTCGCGAGGAGCACCGGGTCATCGAGAACGAAGTGCCGATCGGCAACTGGCGTTCGGTCGGCGCCGGACAAAACGCGTTCGCCATCGAAAGCTTCGTCGACGAATTAGCGTATGCCGCAGGGCAAGATCCGTTCGCGTACCGCCACCGCCTTCTCGAGCATGCGCCCCGCTACCGGAAAGTCCTGGCGCTTGCCGCCGAGAACGCCGGCTGGGGTCGCAAGCCGGCCGCAAATTGCGGCCACGGCATCGCGATCTATCGCTCATTTGGAACTATCGTGGCGCAGGTTGCCGAAGTTGAGATTGTGGATACCCAGATTCACGTGCGGCGGGTGGTATGCGCAATCGACTGCGGTACCACGGTCAATCCCGACACCGTGCGTGCGCAAATGGAGGGCGGAATCGCGTTTGGTTTATCCGCCGCGTTACACGAAGAGATTCACATTGAAGCGGGAAGGGTGTTGCACACAAACTTCGAGGATTATCCCATTCTGACGCTGGGAGAGATGCCGACGGTCGAGGTGCACATTGTGAACAGCATCGAAGCACCGGGTGGTGTCGGTGAACCAGGTGTGCCACCGATTGCACCGGCCGTCGCCAACGCGGTGTACGCGGCCACCGGCCAGCGTCTGCGCACACTCCCGTTACGGCTGGGCTAAACTACATGACACTTATTTAAGACCAATAAGAGCTGAAAAGGGCTGAATCGAGGGAGAATTTACGGGACCGTCGCCAGCAAGGATGCTAGCGTCGCGCCTACACGGAAGTATTTACGGCGTGTCCCGGAAATTTTCACTCGGTTCAGATCGGCCCGAAACCTCAATCAAGCGCCATGCGGGCCCGATCCCGTCCTATTTCAGCTCGCCCGCCGGGCGGCGCGTTTGCGTTCGTACTCTTTCAAGTACCGCTTGCGGACGCGGATGTGCGCAGGGGTGATCTCCAATAATTCGTCCTTGTCGATGAATTCCAATCCCTGCTCGAGTCCCATGCGTAACGGTGGGTTCAGCAACACATTATCGTCCTTGGCCGCGGCACGAACATTAGTGAGTTGTTTGGCCTTCATGGGATTCACCGTCAGATCGTTATCACGGCTGTGAATGCCGATCACCTGACCTTCATACACCTCCTCTCCCGGACCAATCAGTAGCCGACCGCGCTCTTGAAGATTGAACAATGCATACGCCAGCGTTTTACCGGTCGCGTTGGAGATGAGTGCACCGTTGCGGCGCTCCGCGAGATCGCCAGGCACCGCGGGGCGGTAACAATCGAACACGTGATACAGCGTTCCGCTGCCGGAGGTCAGGGTCAGAAAGTCCGACTGAAAACCGATAAGTCCTCTGGCTGGTATCAGATAATCCAGCCGCACCCGGCCGCGGCCATCGGGCCGCAACTCCGTGAGCTCTCCCCGGCGCTGACCAATGGCTTCCATGATTGTGCCCTGATGTTGTTCCTCGACATCCACGGTGAGTTGCTCCCAGGGTTCCTCGCGCACCCCGTCGTATTCCCGGTAGATGACCTCGGGCCGCGACACGGCGACTTCGTATCCCTCGCGGCGCATGTTTTCCAGCAGAACGGCAAGATGTAACTCACCGCGCCCGGATACGATGAACTTCTCGGGATCGTCGGTTCCACTCACGCGAAGTGCGACATTGTGAACTGACTCCCGTTGCAAACGTTCTGATAGCTGCCGAGACGTCAAGTACTTACCGTCCCGGCCGCAATACGGGGAATTGTTGACTTGAAATGTCATGCTTATGGTCGGCTCGTCGACGCTCAGCACGGCCAAGCGTTCGGGATGTTCCGGATCGCACAAGGTATCGGAAATAGCTAGATCTTCGATACCGGTTATCGCGATGATGTCCCCCGCCTGTGCCCGCTCCACCTCCACGCGGTTCAATCCCATGAATGCAAGTATCTGCAGAATACGTCCGGACCGTTCGCGCTCATCGCGGTCAAGAATGACCACCGGGGCGTTGCGCCGGATCGCTCCACGCATGATGCGGCCGATACCTATCGTCCCCACGTAAGTGGAAAAGTCCAAAGATGAGATCTGCATTTGAAATGGTCCCTCGACGTCGACTGCCGGCGGTGGCGTGTAGGCAATAATGGTGTCGAAGAGCGGCTTTAGATCGATCCCCGGTTGTGCGATATCCAAAGTCGCTGTTCCCTGGAGCGCCGAGGTATACACGACTGGAAAATCCAACTGCTCGTCAGTGGCGCCCAAACGATCGAAAAGTTCGAAGGTCTGATCCAAAACCCAATGGGCGCGTGCATTATCGCGATCGATCTTGTTGATCACTACAATCGGTTTTAGACCATGGGCAAATGCCTTCTGGGTGACGAAGCGTGTTTGGGGCATCGGTCCCTCCACGGCGTCTACTAACAACAACACCGAGTCCACCATTGACAGCACACGTTCGACCTCGCCACCGAAATCCGCATGACCCGGGGTGTCCACGATATTTATTCGGTAATCTTGCCAGGCAATGGCGATATTCTTTGCCAGAATTGTGATGCCTCGCTCTTTCTCCAAGTCATTGGAGTCAAGTACGCGATCTACCGCAATCCCGCGGGTCTTCAAGGTCCCCGACTGTTGCAACAACTTGTCAACCAGGGTCGTCTTGCCGTGATCGACGTGGGCAATAATGGCGATGTTTCGAATACGAATGATGGAAGGGTCGGTCATGAGTAGGGGAAAGTCGCAACACACCCGTGGCCAAAACAAGCGGAAAGTTGCGCAACGACTAAGGTCTTCAGTCTCGGTTCTTGGGCCTTGTTTCTATGGCGCCATGATAGCGCGGATGTTGGCGACGATGCTCACGCGGGCCACGGTCAACTTGAACCATTCGGCGAGATGAGCGGGGCCGCTTTGCCTAAGCGAGATCGATGACAAAGACTTGCTCAGGGCAAACTATTTCCTGGTGTTTACCAAAGTTGGTCCATGAGCGGGGGTCGGAGCAGTCGATCCGGAGGGATGCGTCGACAAAAACCTTGGTTTCAATCTCAGTAAATACTTGTGGTTACACGGTCAACGACGCCGTCTTTTCTTTCCACCTCTTCCACGGCCGCGCGTCGTGTCCTCATAACGGACTTTCAACGACTTACCACCAAACGTCTTACCGTCGAGGCCGGCGATAGCCGCCCTGGCCTCGTGCCCTTCCATTTCGATGAAGCCGAAGCCCCGGCATCTACCAGTAAAGACATCGGACGCCAGTTGTATTGAACGCACCGTTCCAAACTCAGAAAACAACTCGCGAACCCCGTCTTCAGAGGCATCGCTTGGCAAATTACCCACGAACATTCTTTTCAAAACTCACCCTCGCCAATCTGATGAGAACCAACACCAGTTCGGACAATTATTACAAACCCCGCAAATACTTGCGGGGTTTGTATTTTGATGGAAGCGGATGAAGAATTAGCTCTCGATTTTGACCTGAGCCGCTTGCAGGCCTTTGGGGCCCTTTTCCACCTCAAAACTTACGGTCTGGCCTTCTGCCAGGGACCGGTATCCACCCCCTACAATTGCGGAATAATGTACAAATACATCCTGATTGCCGTCGGATGGGGAAATAAAGCCGTAACCTTTGGATTCGTTAAACCATTTGACGGTACCTGTAGCCATG
>CAMYNX010000018.1 GCA_947259875.1 uncultured Gammaproteobacteria bacterium
AGGTGAGCGCTTGGGTTATGTCTATGCGCAAAACTTCGGCCAATCCAATGATCTTCAATTATTCTCGATGACTGGAGACAATGTCATCGACATTAGATCACTGAGCTACACCGAAGGGTTCAGCACTCGGAAATCTCCGATCCCGACTAACCACGATTTCAACATCGAGTTCTTTGAGGGCGAGCCCGCGGAAGTGGTGGCATCGCCGGTACATGATACTTTTGTCGTCAACGGGATACCCGGACAGATACAGCACTTTGGTTCGGGTACGTGGAACGGAGAAATGCTGGTCTTCCGTTCCAAGCGCCCGATAACGATTATAAACGGTGATTATGATCGCCCTCACTTCGGTGCGTTTGTGCCTTTTATTCCCACCAGTAAAGAGTTACCACCGGTTGCCGTGCTCGACGTAAGCGAAACTTCGGTATGTTTTGGTGGCTCAATCAGTTTCTCCGGCAGTCGTTCATTCGATCAAGATCCGGATGGGACACCACCGGACATTCAGAGTTATGCCTGGGACCTTGGCGATGGCACCAGCGTGAGTAACGGTAGCGCCGAGATAACACATGTCTTCGCACGCCCGGGAACGTACACCGTCACCTTGACCGTCACGGATAACGAGGGTGATCAGGACTCCAATGAAGTTGCGATCACGGTGAGCGATCCCACCTCTGCAGACTGCGAGGCTTGCGGAGATTGTGAAGGTAAAGTCAGCGAGCTATCGCTACGTTATATCGGCGCTGAGGAAAGCGTGCATGTGAGCATCATCCAGAAAAAGGACGGTGCTGTGGCCTTCAATGGACCGGTATATGCAGGAGTAACCTTCGATATCCAGGGGAGGGACAAACACGGTACGCTTGGCACGGAGATAATTATCAAAGTAAACGGGCAATTTCATACCCGGCTCCACACCAGTTGTTCACAACCTATCGGCGCAGGCACGATCGTTGGCGATTTTATTGTGGCCTCGGGACGTAGCCGTGTCGGCGGATTATTCTGTCCCATCGACGTGCCATCGCCGGGTGGAGACGATCCCACTTGCGGTTGTGAGGGCAAGGTGACAGACCTGACGCTTCGCTTCTTGGGAGGCGTACCCGCGTCAGTTGAGGTGGTAGGAAAACGGGGCCGTTCACGTGACGTCCTTTTTCAAGGATACGCTACCCCCGGTGCCGTATTCACTGTGCACGGACTTCCATCCGAACGTAGGGGTTTTGACGGGACACTGGGTACGGACATCTTCCTGATGGAAAACGGTAAGCCGTCGGCAAGATTTCACACTAGTTGCTCGCAACCGATCGGACCGGGACGCATCAGCGGAAACTTCGAAGTCGTTGCCGGAGCCAGCCTCAAGGGCGGCCCATTGTGTTCGGAAGCGTGTGTGGACGACGATGATAGCAGCAGTGATGACGGCAAGTCCGGTGACAGCAAATCTGGCGATAGCAAGTCCAGTTACACCTACCGTGGCGGCAAGGACGCCTGCGGCCCCGGTGAAGACGATGGCAGCAGCGATGACAGTAAATCCGCTGACAGTAAGTCCACTGACAGTAAGTCCACTGACAGTAAGTCCAAGGTATCGTCCAAGAGGAGGAAAAAAACTAGAAAAACTAGGACATCCATGAATAGGAGAAAAACAAGGAAATAGAAAAACTAAGACATCCATGAATTGACGTAATATAAACTGGACCACTAATGAATTAACGTAAGTATAAGTGAGGATGTAGAAGGGATTAGAACAGTTTCGGTTTCGTTATTGGGAGAAGTTTCTGGCCGGCTTCAAAAAAAACATAGGACACGCAAACACTCCAATAGGGGCCGCAAGTAAAGTCATACCGATTCTCAAACCTAACGGACACGGAACAAACCATGCTCCTCGTCATACTCGATTCCGTCGCCCTGTTCGGCTGTGTGCCCGTGTAGGGCCCGGGAGAACAAACCGGCAACGTTATCATTGACGCGCGCGCCCGCCTCGAACAATTGGTGTATGATGCCGATATTCTCGGCGCCGGAGAAATCAAAATAAACTGGTCTCGCCGCAGGCGGTCGCGGAACTGTATTACCTAGACGATCCGGATTAATAATATCCGAATATTTAAGTATTCCATCGCCCTCATTAATAGTGACGTAGACCCGCCGTGAATACCGCATTTCTTGCACCCATTCAATGTGGGTTTCCGCGTCGACATCGGCCTGGTGAAGGACAACGTTGTCAAAAATGCGTGTTTGACCAGAAAAGATCGGGTCGAGAATGAAATCTTCCAGTAAGAAATTTCCCAAACTGTGTGTAATCATGTTCAGAGATACACCACACGCATCTGGAAAACCTTCTCTGATGTAGGACGACAGCAGTTGAATGGTTCTGTCGAAAGCGACGGTCGAATTCCGCGCGATGGCCTGCGCCTGCCGGTACTCATCCATGATAAAGCCGCCCGGGTTGGAGGGCCAAGAGAAAACAACGGTAGCGACCCGGTAGCGATCATGGATGGCCTTCGCTTGCTCCAAGGTTTCGCGAAATTGTTTGTTGAAGCCGTGAACATAGAACACGCAGTCACGTCCCGAATCGAGCAAACTTTCCCGACACGCTTCGAACACCAGTCGGCTCGGTCGATTTTCTTCGGTCATCAGATCCGGTTCTGGAATCAATTCGAGTTGCCATCTGCCCCCTCTATATTCCGCCCAGGCCAAGCGGATTTCACTCGGACCATTGGCGTTGACTTGTTCTCCGAATAATCCCTCGTCAGTTTGCGACGGATCGTTAATGTTGCGATTGGTGACAACAAGAATCGCCATGTTTCAATCTCCTACCCAGGGTGGTGTATTGGTTCACCGATTCGTTTGGCGCAAACGGTGAGTTCTCGCATCGATTTTATAAGGTTTCGATGGTGAATTCGTATTCTGCCTCAGAAGTAATTATGTGAACGGTGCTGTCACCAACGCTATGCTTTGCTGTGAATCAGCATCGGGATGTGACCCACCATCGGTACCGAAAAGTGCCTGCGTAGACCTTATCACGGCTACTGTCGCATGGCGGCCCACAAATGGTGCAGATGCTTTTCTGGGACCGACCGTGTCCAGAATCATGTTTCCGTTTGAATCATCTCCATTTTCTGGGTATCTAGAATCATGCGCGCTGAAATTTATCCCGCCGTTATTCATCAGCGCCGACCCAGAAAATGACTTCCCATAGCCACCAGAGTTGGAGCATCATCGAATAAACGGGTCATGGTGCGACACAGATTAACGCGCATCGCGGATCGATTTTGCATGCCCGTAGACCATCCACGTGCCGGACGGCGTCTCGAGTCAAGAGCACTCGTTGAAACCAGGACTTCCGACATGAGCGAGCCCGGCAATCATTGGAAATTGATTGAGACTATTGTCGGGCGTACAAAGCTCTGCCATCGACCTACTCAGTGAATTGGTCGTCGCAATGCATGCGCTAAACCAGAAACTCAAGGATTGCAAAGCTTTAAGATCGGCCATAGGTACCGTGAGCTCGAGGCATAACCCACTCCGGAAAGGCTAATTGCAACAATGATTAACGCGATGTTGGCTCAATTATTTGTGACCAGCACCTCACTATTATATAATTGCGTTGAATCGAAACATTATAACTATAAGCGGTTCAAGCGTGGCTGGTACGGTACCATCGACGCGTACGCAAGCCGCAAAGATTCGAGTTCATATCCATAGGGGGGTGTATGACAAGCCGAATCCAATCCTGCAGATCCGTCTGTTTGCGATTAAGTCACCTTCTTGCTGCAGCCATTCTATGTGTCGTCGTTTCGGCTGCGACGTACGCCGATACCAGTGAATCGCGAACCCTGGATCCCCTTTCGCACGAGGAACTACAGGCCGCCGTCGATTTGAATCAACCGATTCTGGGATTGCGCGATTCGCAGCCGGGAAAGCAGCAACGACCCTCGGAACCAGGGACAAACCGTGCTGTATTACATCAAGAACTACTGCTGGTGGAGCGACGTCAGCAGGAAAAGGGTCAATCCAAAAACCGACTCGCTGATGTGTACACCTATGACTATGCTGCGAATGAGCTGATTCATGTCATTGTGGATGTGGGTCGAGGCACAGTTGTTCACAGTGAATTCCTGACGGGTGTTCAACTTCCCTTAACACCGAAGGAAGTGGAACACGCCATGCAGATTGTCTATGAAGACAGCGAGCAACGGGATCTCATAAATAGCGAATTTACTCGTGTAACAGGCCGGCCGCTTAACGCGATCAGTGACCTTAGGTACAAGGCGTTTGTATTTCACGCGGATACTATGACCGAGGGTGTTAGCGAAGCAACTCAAAATTGTGGTGTTCATCGTTGTGCGCAACTATTGCTGTATTCAGCGGACAATATCGTGATCGACGTATCACCCGTTGTGGATTTATCCGAAGGAGTCGTCACACAGAGCGTGATAATGTCTGATCCCAAACATAGTTCGTCGGGAGGGGGTATTAGTAGATGACCATTTCCCGTGGAACGGTTTTACGTTCATACAGCAATGGCTCGTTATTGGCGCTTTGCGCGCTTGGGGGCCTATGGGCGGGAACGCCCATGGCTTTTGCGCAGAGTTGTTCTGGTGAGAACTACATCGATGAAACGCTGCCGACCGGTAGCCGATGGGAGATGTGTTGGGAGCACCGGGCCCAGGAAGGAATTGTGTGGGCTGATGTCTACTTCACAACGGCGGATGGATTACGTCGGCGTGTATTGAAAGAAGCGGCATTGGCGCAGATTCACGTCGTGTTTGACGATAACAGTGCGCGCTTGAATCAATTGACCGACACAGGCGCCGGGCTCGGTGCCGCGAATATCAAGGATCTAACTGCGGACGAATGCCCTGACGGAACGCTGCTGACGAACGGCTCGCAATCCGTAATCTGTCAACAGGTTATGGATCGAGGCTATGTGTACAAAAGTTACAACAAGAAAAAGCAAGGCTATGTATTGAGTCTGTTCAGCGTTTCTTCCGTGTCAAACAGCACCTATAAAGTGCATTGGCGCTTTTACGACGACGGTACGATAGAGCCTGCAATTGGCCTGAGTGGCCATTTACCGGCGACCGGCAGCGACTCTCAGTATGGCTGGACTTTGGATGCAGGCAATACCGTTGGGGTTGCGTTTACTAACAACTATTACTGGCGCATGGATTTCGATATCGGTGGCAACGGCAACAACGACGTTGTTGAGGAGATCGAGGTTATACCATCGTCTGACCGATCCCGGAAAACAATCTCCGTCACGCAGTTGTCCTCGGAGACGGGTCGAAGTTTTCGTCCCGCCAAGAAGCGTTCCTGGCGTATCCGTGATGCATCTACGCAAAACGCAGACGGACATTTGGTTTCCTATCACGTGGACCCCCTGCACACCGGGCACGGTTACACCGGTACGGATAGCGAGCCCTGGGCGAAGCACGACTTCTATGTCACTCGGTACAAATCGTGCGAACGCTTTGCGTCATCAAATCCCTCAATAGGCGGTTGCGGCACCGGCCTGCATGAATACGTGGATGGAGAGAGCATTAACGTGGATGATGTCGTGCTTTGGTACCGGGTCACGCGTCATGTGCTTCCGCGCGCGGAAGACCGCGCCATCATGTCCATTCGCTGGGATGGTTTTCAGATTCTGCCGCGGGACTGGACGGCAACCAATCCACTTGTCTTGTGATGAGGCTCGATCGCGGTAAGAGCAAGGTGATGAAACATCGCCAAACGACTAAGGTAGGCCGGTGATGCCGCAGTTAAAGCGAAACTGCCGATCGTTAATGCGTCAACTAGTGAAACGCCATGGACCAGTAAGCGTCATCGCATTTGTTGGCGCATTGATGTTAACTCTTGCGTCGCACCATGCACACGCGCAGACCGGCCCCGATTGTTCAGTGACATATCGCGTCGACGAGACGTTACCCAACGGTTCGCGGTGGGAGATGTGCTGGGAACTGCGCAACCGCGAAGGCATCGTCCTCAACGACGTCTATTATACGACCGCGACAGGGGTTCGACGCAAAATTTTGGCGCAGGCGAGCATCGCACAAATACATGTGCCTTATGACGACGACGGTGCCCGGTTTCATGATGTCAGTGACTATGGGTTGGGTGCATATGACATTCTTAACGATCTGGCTGCTACGGATTGCCCCGGCGGTACGCTGATCAAGGGGGGTTCGAAGAACGTAATCTGTAAGAGAATCGAACAACGCGGGTACGCATTTACAGACGATATCGATCAGTTACAAGGCGATGCATTGTTGCTTTTCAGCGTTTCTCATGTGGGCGCGTATAACTACATTCCGGAGTGGCGGTTTTTTGACGATGGTACTATCGAGCCTTCGATGGGGGCCACCGGGAGTCTGCAACGTTACGGTCCATATAGCCAAAGCCAATACGGATGGACCGTGCGGTTTGACTCCAATCCCGTCGGCATCTCGCATCTGCATAATTACTATTGGCGTCTTGATTTCGACCTCGGGGAAAGCGCAACCGACGAAACCTTCGAAGAAATCAATTTCACCGCGCAGAACGACAGTACTCAAAGGGTACGAACCGTCACCAAATTTTCCTCGGAGACCGCCCGGTCCGTCAGTCCGAATCGTATGCGGTCGTGGCGAATCAAGGACAAGAGTATTAAAAACGATGCTGGCCGACCGGTCTCATACGAAATTATTCCGCTTGAAACCGGGCACCGCGATTCCGGACCTAGTTACGAGCCGTGGACGTTCAAAGATATTTATGTGACTCGGCACCGGGGATGCGAAAAATTCATCTCGCATAATCCAGCTGATATATTAGGTATTTGTTCTGCGAACCAAGATGTCAGCGATTTCGTCAATGGAGAGTCGCTAGTGGGCGCCGACTTGGTCGTTTGGTTTGGACTCTCTTTCCATCACATTCCGCGCGATGAAGACGAACCGTACATGAACGCGCACTGGAATCGATTTCAAATCGTTCCGCGGGATTGGACGGACGACAACCCACTTTACAGTGGGAACGGCACAAACACAGCACCCACTGTGGTGAACCCCGGGGATCAGACGACCACAGTGGGTGACGCGGTATCGCTGGCAATCAGTGCGAGCGACGCGGATGGGGATACGCTGAACTACAGTGCGGCGGGTCTTCCAGTGGGTTTGACCATCGATACGGAGACCGGAGAGATTGGTGGTACGGCCACAGCGGTAGGCACTTACCCGGCCACGGTGACGGTTGACGACGGCCAGGACAGTGCCGAGATAGCATTCAGCTGGGTGATTGATACCACGCCGCCGCTGAACCAACCGCCGATGATCGTGAATCCCGGAGATCAGACGGCCACGGTGGGGGACACGGTATCGCTGGCAATCAGTGCGAGCGACGCGGATGGGGATACGCTGAGCTACAGTGCGGCGGGTCTTCCAGTGGGTTTGACCATCGATGAAACAACCGGACAGATTGGTGATACGGCCACCGCGGTGGGCACGTACGCTGTCACGGTGACGGTTAACGACGGCCAGGACAGTGCCGACATTGAGTTCAGCTGGGTCATCGATACCGCGCCGCCGCTAAATCAACCGCCGGTGGTTGTGAACCCGGGGGATCAGACGACTACGATGGGTGACGCCGTATCGCTGGAAATCAGTGCGAGCGACGCCGATGGGAATACGCTGAACTACGGTGCGACGAATCTTCCAGTGGGATTGACCATCGATACGGAGACCGGACAGATTGGGGGTACGCCCATAGCGGTGGGCGCTTACCCGGTCACGGTGACGGTTAACGACGGCCAGGACAGCACCGGAACGTCGTTCAGCTGGGTGATTAGGACAACAGGGCCGGCCGCGGGTCCTAAGTTGCACTATGGTGTGATTGCGGGAATCGGCGACCAATGGCAGACCGTAACGTTGCCGCACAGCTACGACGAAATTGTGGTGATTGCCAGCGTTCGCATGCAAGAGGGCCAGGCGCCGGCGATCACCAGAGTGCGCAACGCACAAGGCGCTCAGTTTGAACTGCGAGTACAAAACCCGAGTGAAACCCCACTCAGCGGATACGCCGTCCATTATGTCGTTGCCGAAGCGGGGGTTTATACCGCCGCCACCGACGGCATAAAGATGGAGGCGCATCGATATAACTCAACGGTAACCGACCGAACATCATCTTGGGTGGGCGAAGCCGTCAGTTATGCCAATTCGTACCAGCAACCGGTAGTGTTGGGTCAGGTCATGTCAACGAACAGCGCGGCCTGGTCGGTGTTTTGGGCACGGGGTGCCGGCAAGGGTCAACCGCCCTCGCCCACGCAGCTATTCATCGGCAAACACGTTGGAGAAGATACCAACACCACGCGAGTTGATGAAACACTCGGTTACATTGTCATCGAGGCGGGTACTGGCACGCTGGACAATCTGTCCTACGAGGCCGCAGTCAGCGCGGACATCGTCCAGGGCGTTACGAATGTTCCTCCCTATACGGTCAATCTGTCCCGGCAAATGGCGGCGGCGGTCGTCTCGGCCAGTGGCATGGACGGTGGCGATGGCGGTTGGCCGGTTCTGTGGGGCGACGCTCCATTGGACAGTGGTCAACTCAGCATGGCTTATGATGAGGATCAGATCAGCGACAGCGAACGGAACCACACCACCGAACAGCTGAGCTATCTGGCATTCACTAGCAACACTGACCTGGGACCGAAACTGTATACGGGCACAGTGGAAAATGTTGGCGACTTGTGGCAAACCATCACTGTGCCGAACTCCTACAACGAGATGGTGGTTGTGGCGAGTGTCCAATACCCAATAACGGATAGCTTGCCTGCGCTGGCTCGCGTTCGTAACGTGGGTAGCGACCGCTTTGATGTGCGCGTGCAGAATCCCAATGGCAATAGCCTTAGCGGTTATAAGATTCATTTTATCGTGGTGGAAACCGGGATTTATAACGCGGCTAGCGACGGCATAACCATGGAGGCGCGGCGCATCACTTCCACCATCACCGATTATCGAGGTTCCTGGCTCGGACAAGCGCAGACGGTCGCAAATACTTACACGACACCAGTGGTGATTGGCCAGGTCATGTCGGCAAATGATCCTGATTGGTCGGTATTCTGGGCACGGGGTTCTGATCAGGGTACGCCGCCCTCGGCATCGTATCTCCATGTTGGTAAGCACGTGGGCGAGGATTCTGACACCGCGCGGAGCAACGATACCATCGGCTACATTGTTATCGAGGCGGGGATCGGCGCGCTGGACGGTCTAGCCTATGAGGCGGGAATCACCGCGAATTTCGTCCAGGGTGTTGGAAATGCACCGCCGTATAACGTAGTTCTCTCCGAACAGATGACCACGGCCATCGTATCGCCGAGTGGCATGAAGAGGAGCAACGGTGGTTGGCCGGTGCTGTGGGGTAGTAACCCGTTAGCCGGCGGTCAGCTCGGCTTGGCGTTCGATGAAGATCAGGTTGCTGACAGTGAGCGTAATCACGCTACCGAACAGGTTGGCTATGTCGTATTCGGCGGTGGGAATTAACTCCGGTCAAACAACTTTCCAACACCAGGCGTGCTGTTGACGGTTTTTTTTCGGAGCACATGGGCACATGCATGCAAACCGGTTGTGTTGGGATATGTCTTACGCGAAGTCTTGCCAGCGCCGGTTGCGGTGCTGTGTCATTCACTGCACACCATGCTACGAAAGTTCCGATAAGAAATCTTCAAACTTGTCGTGAGCAGACGTCGGTATTGTAGACGGATAACTAAACGTGACCCGCAATGGGTAGTCAAAGTTTCTTTGCACGATAGACTCAATGCGCTGCTCCTGATGTTTGTTCAGTGTCACATCGGAAACTAGTTTTACCTCGATGTGATCCAAGGCTTTCTGGACCAACTGGGCTTGTTGTACCGGTGCGACATCAGCGAAATCCGTGATGCCCACGCTCGGTCGAAAATGCCTACCGTTCGGTAGTCTCGCCATATTCCGAGCACGACCGACAATGCGGTTCAGCACTGGCAATCCACGGCCACAACTACAGTGCTCACCCACCTCCGCATAATCGCCAATCTCGTAGCGAATCAGTGGTGCAGCAAAGTTATGCAACGGCGTTACGACCACACGACCAACCTGACCGGTCGTGCAGAGATTGTTGTTATCGTCCAAAACTTCCACCAGCACACCTTCGGCCTGAACATGGTAGTGTTCATTTTCCGGACATTGCATTGCTATCAAACCGGCCTCTTCGCTGCTGTATGTGTCTACCAACTCGACGCCCCACGTTTTTCTACACGCCTCTCTGATGCCTGATGGAAGCGCTTCTCCGATCGTACAAACCTGTCGCAGGTTAGGTAACGCGAGCTTTTTCGATACGAAGTGTCGCGCCAGTTGCAGCAAGTTGGATGGATAAGTCACCAGATAATGAGGCTGAACCCGCCCCAGCCATTCGGCTTGGGCGCTGACATCTGCATTGCTTTTGAGTAGCCATGTTGGGCCGGTACGCAGGACATCCACTGTGCCGGGGCCCCAACCAGACATTCTGGCGCCCTGCGGTGGAACAGCCTTCTCGTTATCCGTAAAGCGAATCGCAGCGAATGTTCCGCTGAAGTCGTGTTTGTGCCAAAAATGCAAACGAAGTGATAAGGCTTTCCAAAAGAAATTGCAGACATCGGTCTTTCTAATAGTGACTGGTCGCCCCGTCGAGCCACTGGATCTAACGAGCCGAATCTTGCCATGGTTAGCAGGCACCTGTTGCGTCGCTAAACTCTCACCAAGTCGTTGCACCTCGGCCCGGGAAACGATTGGGAGTTGTCGAAACAAATCCCAAGATAACGCTTGCCCTGGCGCCACGCCCGAGATGCGAAGAGACTCCCGATAGTGAGGCACATATTCTCTGGCGAATCCTATCAGTGCGCTCAGCTGATGTAGTTGACGTGATCTTACGTCATCCGCACTCCACCATTGACTGTGTTCGAGTTGAAACTGAACCGCCAGTTGGTTGGCAGCGGCCGGCGATGGAAATGCGGGCCATCTAATTTCATCAATGCCCGTATCAAGAAGATCAAAAGAAAGCGATTTCGAACGTTCTTGTCTGTCCATATAACCGTTGACTTAGACCGACGCTAATCAATCAGCGTTTCACACGCAAGAACACGTGCCGCGACCAGAATTCAGAGGTCAGTTCCCCGTCACCGGTAATGACATATCTCGAGTCCAAATCCTTCGATCCTGCCTCAGTAAGTATTGTTCCGATTGAGGACGGATCACGAAGCACAACATCGGTGCCATTTTTAACCGTATCGGCGATGCGGCAAAGTACTTTCGTCTTCCCCTGCACTAAATTTGCCACGTATACAGTATCTGCATCCTGGTAATCATAACTGCTACCATCACAATGCACTGCGCTTAGACGGTCGAGCCCGAATCTTTCCGCTAATCGATTTACCGTGGAGACAGCCACTTTATCTGTGTCTAAGCCTATGATGTGAGCTACACATGTATTGTCCATCACGTTCAACAGCGTGCCGGGCAATGGGCCACACCCTACCATCACAAATCGACGACAGGAAGAAAGCTCGAGTTGATCGAACAGATCATGGACACGTTCGTAAATACGGCTCCCGAAATCTTCTAACATAAGGCCACTGCTGCCGGCTGGGCCTTGAGGATTCTGGTCCAACAATCTCGCTGCCTCCTGTTGCTCACGTTGCCGAATGTATTGTCCATACACTGCTCTTAACTTCCCCTCGTTGGCGACAAGCACGGCGTTTTTCTCCAGAATCGCATCCCAGTCCTGGGGCGAGATGGAGGCAGCAAAACCTAGAAAATCCTCTAACAAACCGCGATCTCGATCGTGAAGTGATTCGCGGCGAGCTCCGGTCTGCCTGTCCAGGCTTGCGAATAGACGCGACAGTTTTTGGTTTGTAGTCTCGATCACTTGTTTGCACATCTTTGCTATCCCCACATCGCGCTGGGAAGGTTGGGCGCGCTGGCAGACGATGTCACAGTAAACCAACCTTGAATAGTGCCCAGTCTCACTCGACAGGGCTACGATCGAGGTTCTACAGTTAGAATCCTGGCTGCACCGCCTGACAGATAGTTTTCCCACATCATTTCGTAAGCCGATTCAAGGTGCGCGGTATAGCGGTCGCTGTCGAACAGCGGGGTGCTCAGGCGGTTTGCTTCCAGATCGGCCCGGATTGCCGCGAGCTTGTCTGGGGTGCGGGCAAGAGTTAGCGCGAGATCAAAATAATCCGTCAGCGTGGCGGTGATCAATTCAGTGAGATTGACCGTACGCAGTAGACTGCCCGCTACCCGCGAGGCAAAAGTGTTTCCAATCAAGGTCACTAGCGGTACCCCCGCCCACAGCGCATCACTCGCCGTGGTATGGCTGGTGTACGGAAACGTGTCCAGACACAGGTCAGCTTGGCGCAGGCGTCCCAAGTGGCCTTCCAGCGGTACTTTTGGTGCAAAGACGAGTCTCTCTGCGGCAACGCCTTGGGCTTCAGCTTCGCGTCGCAGGTTGTCGCGCACCCATCGGTTGGATTCGAGTAGCCACAGCACACTGCCCGGAAGCGCAAGCAACAGCCGCATCCAGACATGAAACATCGCCGGGGTGATCTTGTAGGACTGGTTGAAATTACAAAAGACAAAGCCGGATGCGGGCAATCCGCATGCGGCGCGCGTGGGCGTGGGGCCGATGGTACGCCGGCGATCGTTGGGCTGATAACAGTCCGGCAACAACACCAATCGCTCACAGTAGTGATCGCGCGATTGTGGCGGGGTAATAAAGGGATCAGCAATCAGGTAATCAACCCAATCCGCCCCGCACGTGCCTGGGTAGCCCAGGAAGTTCACCAGCACCGGGGCGGGTTTCAGGGCCGCAATCTGTGGGCGGGAAGACCTCGTGTACCCCTGGAGATCAACCAACACATCAATCTTGTCGTTATAGATTCGGCGCGCGGCGGAATCATGGGATACAGACGATATGTCCACAAAGTGATCGCAGGCAGCGACAACGCGATCGCGCATCGGGCTGTTGTCATCGGGGCCATACGAATACCCAATTATCTCAAACCGGCGGCGGTCGTGTTGCTCCAATACTTCGACGATCAGGTGGGATATCGCGTGCTCTCGAAAATCAGCGGATAGATAGCCTATCCGCAACCCCTCCCTTGACCCGGGAGCAAACGAGAAACCGAGCCGATCGCGTTGTCGATACACGGGGGCTAACTTCGCTTGCGCCCACTTTCGCGTGTACTGATCTTGCTCCGCTGCGGTCAACGGTAGCGATAGACAGTAAAAAGGATCGATGTTGTTTGCGGACTGTGCCATCAGGTGCTTCCGCGTCCAAGCAAAGGACGCATCATAGTCATCCCATAGACACAGATCCCGCTCGACAACGAATCTCAAGCCTTGTGCTTCCGCATACTCGGGTTGAATCTCGAGCGCTGTTGCCAACGCAACCTGGGCTTTATCCAGTTGTCTGTGCTCATACAGGACTATTCCCAGGTTGCAATAGGTCTGCGCATGTTGTGGTCTGATCCGCAGTGAGGCAGTGTGCGCTGCTATCGCTTCATCGAGATGACCTTGTTTGCACAATGCATTGCCCAGATTCGTGTGCGCCTCGGGGTAGTCGGGCCGTTGCTCCAGGGCGCGCCGGTAACTGGCAATCGATTCCTCGATGTCCGCCTGCTCATATAAGGCAATGCCCAGATTGTTGTGCGCTTCCGCATAATCGAACCGGATCTTAAGCGCCTTTTGAAACGCAGCGACCGCCTCATCCAGTCTGCCCAAAGCCAACAGCACGGTGCCCGCATTATTATGCGCAAACGGATTGTCGGGATTGGCAACGATTGCCTTGGTGAGCAGCGCCAGGGCTTCCTCGTTCCTCCCTTGTTGTGCAGTGATCACCCCCAGCAGATTGTTGGCGTCGGGCTGATCAGGGTCGGCGGCGATAATGCGCCGATAGATCGCTTCCGCCTCTTTCAGTCTGCCGGCCCGGTGGCTGGAAACCCCTTTCTTAAGGGTCTCCAGCAGGGTTGCCTGGCTTGTCGTGTGGCGACTGATCGGGTTTACCGGAATGGTCTGGCGGCCTGTCGCGACAGTCAGGCCCCGAAGTCAGGCGGTGCCGGCGTCCTGGTCAGGATGTTAAATGCAATGGAAATGCGTTCACCCTTGCCGAAGAACGGATGCACGAAATGGCTCAGCCAGCTCGGAAACATCACCATCAGACCCGGGAGTGGCGCGATCAGGTACCGGCCTTCCATAATCGTCCCTTTGATGTAGATCATGTTGATGCCAGCGCGGGGATCCAATAATTCAAGCTTGCCGTTTTGCACCGGACCTTCGTCCGCTTCTCCCGAGTCGACATAATACGTCCCTGACCACAAGCAGTTAGGATGGTTGTGGACCGTGTTGTAGCCACCGTGCCGGGTCACGTTAGCCCAGCCGTCGAGCTGATAACCAATGGTCTTGGTGCCGGCTTCCGGGTTGACCATCACCGCCTTGGTCAGAGCGGCCGTCATCTGCTGGATGCGCTGCCCCAATCCGCGGATACAGGCTTCATCGGTGTTGAACAGGTTCGATTCAGAGTGCCAACTGCCCACGTTGCTGCGGGTAATACCCTTGGTCTCTTGCTCTTTGCGCAGCACGAACTGTTTCAAGTCCTGGTTCAATTCGTCACTGTCGGGCCATGGGTAGGTCGCAATCGGGGTGCCGAAGGCCAGCGTAAAATTGCCTTGCAGATCGATGCTGTCCGCAGCACGAACATCCGCTGCATCGGCTTGAGGTGGCTCAACAGTCATGGCGATACACGACTACATACCCCAGACAGCCTCCGCGATCAAGCGACCACAGCGGGGCAGTCGTCGCGGACATTGAGAATCGGTTGCTCAGCGTTTGCGGCGTCTGCTGCGAGCAAACCCGAGACCGGCCAAGCCGGTTCCCAGCAATACCAGAGTGCCTGGTTCGGGAACCGCCGCCCCGGGCGGGGTAAATTCGTAAGTCACTTGCGCAAATCCCTCCCAAAACCCAGACGCAGATCCGTCCGCCCTGATGAAGTCAGGTTCACCGGGACCGGAGATATCCAGAGAGCCGTTCATCGCCACCATCGGTACCACCGGGAAAGTTCCAGCACCAACAAAACTACTGAGGTTGGAAGTGATATCGACGGTAAAGGTGGGCACTGGGATCTCGTTGTTCTCGGAATCATCGCAATCAGTTGTACCAAAAAAATCAAAGCTACACATGGCCATGGAATCGAGTGGACCAAACGGGATCGTGATGTCTCCGAGGATATCCACAGAGAAGCTAGACTCGTTGCTGACCGAGAAATCAATGGTACCGATCGTGGAGAACTCTTGTGCTTCGCCATCGACAATGGCGAACGAGCCAGCGTTGTTCACCAATTGCAAGGCAGGCGTAAATTCTACCGACACACCGGTTAACGTACCCAACGTGGCATCAAATTGCATAAAGTTCAGCGTATTTGCGTCACTAGGGCTAAAAGGATCGCTATAAGGAAGAGTAACCTCGTTTGGGACGCCTGGCTGCGTATAGGACGCATCTACGTCAAACATTTTGGGCAATTCCGGCGTTATCAGATCGGCAACGGCAACCGAAGACTCGACACCGCCCACCAACATCGTGATGCCGGTCAACACCCCGGCTCTTACCCCGTTATCTGTCTTTTTAGGCTGCATTGTCATACCCTCGTTAGGTGGTAGCCCAAGGCGCGAAGTGAGACACATCTGTCGTCATTATCGTTGTCTTCATGCAACGGCCCGAGCAAAGCTCACCGGTCTTTAAACTCTAATAAAAATATATTTAGCAAGAAACATGCCATAGAATAACCTCCCTAAAATTCAACGGCATAAAGATACGCGACGCCAGCTTCCCGCCGTGCGTGTAAAGAATTCCGACAAATTAGCACCCGTTTCCGGGCCAAAATAACGGAAAAATATGCGGGGCGTCACCCAAACCGGTCATTGTCAATCGATTAACGCGACTTCAGAATCGTAAGAAAAACCGACGAGCCCGCTAGGTCTTCAGTGCCGACGACGATCACCCCTGCCGGACGGGATTACAGGCGATCGAAACAGCGGTCGCTCCACCGTAGTGCTTGGAGACCGTGCGTAGATGTTTTTTGGTCACCACAGGTCATTTCACATCTGGATAATAGGCCCGTTCGCGACAAGAAACTGCGCTGGACACCAACTGGTGACCAATTGCAGCATCTGCAAGAATCATCTGTGCATAAGGTGTTATGTACCGTTGGCATACTCACGCACGATCTCAACCACTTGCACGTGATACGACTTGTACCACTTTGACTTTCCTTGTTGCTGGGCCTCTAGATGCTCCGCGTTTTGCTTCCACTGCTTAACGTGATCGAGACTCTGCCAGTATGATATTGCGATTTCCAGGTGTCCATCACAGGCTGACTTAAATCCCAGGCAGCGATACTCTTTGATGGCCAACTCCCGCATGCGTGCAGCGGTTTCGTAGTACACTCGATCCATTGCCTTGATCTGGGCCTGGAAAATTACTGCGTACCTATGCTTCGAATCAATTGTTCGTGATGCATAACTTTAGGGCTTCAACCCTATCTTGTGCATTGTATTACACCCAACGCACCGTAGCACCGGACTGGCAAGTACCTGTCCTCACAACAGAAACCCCACTCTTTGAACCCGCCATTACAGTGTGGTTTTGAATATGTCATGCCGGCGCACAAAATTTTATTGTAAAATCCTCGGTAATTAAGTCGCCCCAACTGTCGGCTTATTGCGATGCAAGTCCGCCGGTGCGACAGCGCGTGCCGATAACTGATTGCATACGCCGGTCACACCAATCATGTAATAACGAGCACGCGTGTGATGAGCCAAAGCACCGTGTGAGGCCAAAGGAGGCACCCATGTTGATCAAGAGAAAGTTGGTAGTTTTTGCAGCAGCCGTCTTACTGGCGGGGCCACTTATGGTTTCGATGGCCGAAGCCAAAACCCAGATCCAGTGGTGGCACGCGTTTACCGGACGTCTCGGAGATCTGCTTGCGCAGCAAGTCGCGGACTATAACGCCTCGCAATCCGAATACGAGGTGGTGGCCGTCAACAAGGGTAATTACTCCGAGACCCTGAACGCCGGCATCGCCGCGTTTCGTGCCAAACAGCACCCCCATATCCTGCAGGTATTCGAGGTCGGCACCGCCACCATGATGTCGGCCAAGGGCGCCATCAAGCCAGTGTACGAAGTGATGGCGGCATCCGGCAAACCATTTGATCCGAGTGGCTATCTGGCGGCAGTGGCAGGCTATTACACCACCACCGACGGTAAGATGTTGTCCCTGCCGTACAACAGTTCGACGCCGGTGCTGTACATCAACAAAGATGCGCTGAAATCGGCGGGGCTGGACGCGAACAGCCGGCCCAAGACCTGGGCGCAGGTGGAGAAGATCCTCAAGGCGTTGAAGGCGTCGGGTCATGCGTGCCCGTTGACCACCGCCTGGCAGTCTTGGATCCATCTCGAAAACTTTAGCGCCTACCACAACGCGCCATTCGCAAGCAAAGCCAACGGCTTCGCCGGTACCGATACCGAGCTGACCTTCAACGGCCCGCTGCAGGTCAAGCACATCGACACGCTCGGCCAGTGGGCGAAGGACGGATTGTTCATCTACAGCGGCCGGCGCAACGAGGGCGGTGCGCGATTCCGCTCCGGGGAATGCGCGCTGTTCACCGAGTCCTCTGCCGGCTATGCGGGGGTAAAGAAGGAGGCGAAGTTCTCGTTCGCGATCGTTAATCTCCCGTACTGGGAGTCGGCCGGCGCGCCGCAGAACACCATCATCGGCGGCGCTTCGCTGTGGGTGATGGCCGGCAAAGATAATGCGGAATACAAAGCCGTCGCGGACTTCATGAACTTTCTGTCTTCGCCCAAGATTCAAGCGCGATGGCACCAGGATACCGGCTATATGCCGATTACCATGGCCGCCTACGAACACACCAAAAAGCAAGGTTTCTACGACCAGAATCCGGGCACCGACATCGCCATCATCCAAATGACCGCCAAGGCGCCCACGGATAACTCCAAGGGCCTGCGGCTCGGCAGCTTCGACCAGATTCGTGGCATCATCGACGAAGAACTGGAAGGGGTGTGGGCGGGTAACAAATCGGCCAAGGTGGCCCTCGATTCCGCAGTGGAGCGCGGCAACAAGCTGTTGCGCCGCTTTGAACAGGCGACCCGGTAACCGCTGAATGGCGTTCGGCCGGCGCCGTTATGCGGCGCCGGCCATTTCCATTATTCGTCAGCTTAGCCCGGCTTTATGGAAAAGCGCGTCACCTTCGGCGGAGGCGTTCTGCCCTACCTGCTGGTTCTGCCGCAGATGATAATCACGGCGGTGTTCTTTCTGTGGCCGGCGAGCCAGGCGGTGTACCAATCGGTGCAGCTGCCCGACCCGTTCGGGTTGAGCACCACCTTCGTGTGGCTCGACAACTTCAAGTTCCTGCTCTCGGATCGGTATTACCTGGAGTCATTTCAGACCACCGCCGTATTCAGCGTCGCGGTGACCGTGCTGTCGATGGGGCTGGCGCTGCTGTTTGCGGTGATGGCGGATGGCGTGATCCGTGGCGCAAGCACGCATAAAACCCTCCTCATCTGGCCGTACGCGGTGGCGCCCGCAATCGCCGGTGTGGTGTGGCTGTTCCTGTTCAACCCATCGATAGGCGTGGTGGCGTTTTATCTCAAATACGCGGGCTACCACTGGAATCACGTGTTGAACGCCAATGAGGCAATGCTCCTGGTGGTGGTGGCCGCGGCCTGGAAGCAAATCAGCTACAACTTCTTATTCTTCCTCGCCGGCCTGCAGGCGATCCCGAGGAGCCTGATTGAGGCAGCGGCGATCGATGGCGCCGGCGGTTGGCATCGGTTTCGCACCATCACCTTTCCGTTGCTGTCGCCGACCACGTTCTTCCTGCTGGTAGTGAATATCGTGTATGCGTTCTTCGACACCTTCGGCATCATCCATACCGTGACTGCGGGAGGACCGGAGCGCGCGACGATGATTCTGGTGTACAAGGTGTATGCAGACGGCTTCGTGGGCCAGGATCTCGGTTCTTCCGCCGCGCAGTCGGTGATCTTGATGGTCATCGTGGCGGCGCTGACGGTGGTGCAGTTCCGCTTCATCGAGCGGCGCGTACACTATTAGGAGTGGATGATGATTGAGAAGCGCGGCTTGGCTTCGGCGGTGCCGCATATCATTTTGATCCTCGGCATCGCGTTCATGTGCTTTCCGATCTACCTCACGCTGGTAGCGTCCACCGTGACCCAGGAGGAGATCGTGCATCCACCGCTGCCGTTGCTGCCCGGCCCGCATCTCATCGAAAACTATAAAGATGCGCTGTTTTCCGGGGTCAATGTCCCGGTGATGCGCATGCTGTTCAACAGCCTGGTGATGGCGATGGCGATCGCCGTCGGTAAGATAGCGATTTCGTTGTTGTCGGCGTACGCGATCGTATATTTCCGGTTCCGCTTCCGGATGCTGTGCTTCTGGACCATCTTTATCACCTTGATGCTGCCGGTCGAAGTGCGCATCGTGCCCACCTACGAGGTGGTGGCGCAGCTCAATATGCTCAACAGCTACGCGGGTTTAACGCTGCCGCTGATTGCATCGGCGACCGCAACGTTCCTGTTCCGCCAGTTTTTTATGACGGTGCCGGACGAGCTGTTCGAGGCCGCGCGTATGGACGGGGCGGGACCGCTGCGTTTTTTCAAAGATATTTTGTTGCCGCTGTCGACAACCAACATTGCGGCACTGTTCGTGATCCTGTTTATCTATGGCTGGAACCAGTTCCTGTGGCCGCTGTTGGTGACCACCGATCCACAGATGAATACCATCGTCATGGGCATCAAACAGATGCTGCCGACTGCAGACGACTGGGGAAACTGGCCGGTCACCATGGCCACCGCGGTGCTCGCCATGCTGCCGCCGATCGCGGTGGTGGTGTTCATGCAGCGGTTGTTTGTCAAAGGACTGATTGAAACCGAGAAATAAACAGGATGATGATCGTAATCACTCGTGCATCGGTAGGCCCTGCAACGACACATGAATGCGTGTCGCGGCGCCTGTCGTTGAAGAAAAGGTAGGACGGAACGATGGCCGCAATCTCAATCCGGCAACTGCGCAAGAGCTATGGCAAAACGGAAGTGATCCATGGCATCGATGTCGAAATCGAGGCCGGCGAGTTCATTGTGATCGTGGGTCCGTCGGGCTGCGGTAAGTCTACGTTTTTGCGGATGGTGGCGGGGCTCGAGGCGGTGACTGCTGGGACCATCAGCATCGACGGGCACCCGGTCAACGATGTGGAGCCGAAGGACCGCGACATTGCAATGGTATTCCAGACCTATGCGCTGTATCCGCATATGACGGTCCACAACAACATGGCCTATGGGCTGAAGATTGCCGGTCTGCCGGCTTCTGAAATAGATGAGCGGGTGCAGCGCGCCGCGAAGATGCTCGAGTTGTCCGAGTTCTTACCGCGCAAACCGCGTCAGCTTTCCGGCGGACAGCGCCAAAGGGTGGCTATGGGCCGCGCGATTGTGCGCAATCCGCGGGTGTTCCTGTTCGACGAGCCGTTGTCGAACCTGGACGCCAAACTGCGTGTGCAGATGCGGCTCGAGATCAAACACTTGCAGCGCTCTCTGGGTACGACGTCGCTCTATGTCACCCACGATCAAGTCGAAGCGATGACCCTGGCAGACCGGCTGATCGTCATGAACGAAGGTATTGCCGAACAGATCAACACTCCAATGCGGGTTTACGACCACCCGGCCAGCGTTTTTGTTGCCGACTTCATCGGCTCACCGGCGATGAACTTCCTTGCCGGACGGGTTACCGCGAACGGGGACGCCGTTGAACTTGATTCCGGTTCGGTACTGCGTGCGGATGGGTGGTCGCTGGGCGCCGATACCGGACGTGCGGTGACCATCGGTATTCGTCCGGAAAACCTGCGACAGGTTGCAGCGGGTGATGCCGATCTGACTTTACAGGTGGTGGCCATCGAAACACTGGGCGCCGACACCCTGGCGCACGGTTTCGCGGTGGGCAATGGCCGCACGGGGCAGGCGCCCAACAAGATGAAAGACAACGTCGCGGTGCGCCTCCCGGGCAACTCACAGATCGCCGAAGGCGAAAAGTTAGCATTACGCATTGCCGATGGGATGCTGCATTTATTCGATGCGGCAACCGGAAAACGATTGGGTGATGGGTGAGCTGGAGCAAGCGGTCAGTCTCCCTGCAGCTGATTCAATTGATCTAGATCAACGCATAACTGACAAATACTGCATAAAAATGGGTGAAGAAATTGACACACCCAATCGTTATCAAAGGCCATAGAACATCGTTAGATGCTTAGATGAAGGTGAAAACGATTATCTTATTGGCCTTGCTCAGCCTTTCGCCGGCTGCTCATTGCGACAATCTTCGGTCGCTGAAGACCTTGGCCGAAAATGGCGACGCCCAGGCACAATTCGCGCTAGCGTTTATGTACGACAAAGGCGAGGACGTGTCACAGGATTATGCCGCGGCGGCAAAGTGGTACCGCGGCGCCGCCAGGCAGGGCATTGCTTTTGCCCAGTATCGGCTCGGCCAGTTGTACGAGCTTGGCCAGGGTACCTCCCAGGACCGCAAACAGGCCACCGAATGGTATCGCGAGGCGGCAGAACGAGGATTTGCCAAGGCACAATACAAGCTCGGCGACAGTTATGCCCATGGACTAGGGGTCCAGCAGGACCATAAAGAATCTGCCAAGTGGTTTCGTAAAGCAGCGGAGCGCGGCTACGCCGATGCACAGTACCGGCTAGGTATCAGCTATGCGCACGGCCAAGCAGGCGTCCCTCAGGATCACATCCAGGCACATATGTGGTTGAGCCTCGCGGCAGATCAGCACCTTGCGGAGGGAAGACGAGCGCGGGATCTGATCGAACAGGAAATGACCTCGATACAACTTACCGAGTCGCGGCGATTGCAAAGCGAGCGGATAAACAAGAAAAATAAAAAATGAACGGTGCCGATAAGCTGAATCAATACTTTGGATCTAGAAAGGAACAAACCGTTATAGGTGCAAACCTGGCACGCGCCGATGACTACTTGGGGGTTAATATGATTACCAGACTAATAACGCAGACTCTGGTGATTTGCGTCACGTTTGGAATGACAGCAATCAGCTATGCGGGGCTTGAAGGCGTAGACGATCAAGCGGGGGTCGCGAATTTAACACCGGATCTCAACAAGGGAAGGGAGGTCTATGAGCTGTGCGCGGTATGCCACGCCGCGGAAGGTTGGGGCGAACCCGACGGCAGTTTACCGGCGATCGCCGGCCAGCATCGAGATATATTGATCAAACAACTGGCGGACATTCGTGCCGGCAATCGTGATAATCCGACTATGTACCCGTTTGCAATACCGAACGCGCTAGGCGGTGCGCAGGCGATTGCCGATGTTACCGCTTACATAGCCAAATTACCGATGACCCCAACACCGGGGCTCGGGACCGGCGACGATCTGGAACACGGGGAGAAAATGTACCAACAAAACTGCGTCGAGTGCCATGGTGCCCAAGGCGACGGCGATAGCGAGAAGTACTATCCCCGCATCCATGGACAACACTACCATTATTTACTCCGTCAGTTAATGTGGATCCGTGACGGAAAGCGGCGTAACGTCAACCGGGTCATGATTGAGCAGATCCGGGAGTTCTCGGACCGGGATATCAAGGCAGTCGTGGATTACGTGTCACGATTGCGGCCGCCACCCGAGCTGGTTGCCGAACCGGGTTGGACAAATCCAGACTTCGACTGAGAAGAAAGGGATTATTCAACTTTTTCGCCGACGCCATCGCCGTACACTGTTTACAGGAACGGACGCACCGCACCTAACAAGTCGAATATCCCCTGGTTCGGTTTCGACGCCGATAAATTTCGCCGCGACTACCGTGATGGCGGGTGAACCTCGGGTGTTGCTGCAAAGACAGAACGCGCGATTTGTACCGGGTCTCGTCGCACATTTGTCGTTGCACCCGCCGTGATGTACACACCCTGGGACGCGGGCGCAATCAAGTTACAATCAGCTGCTTGATGCAAACGATATTCGGCCACGTTGTGGATATGCGACAAGTTATTGGACCCAACAAATGAAGACGACGATTACTGCAACAATCTGCCTATTGAGTCTGGTGAGCACCGCGCTTGCTGCGCAGGTGCAATTGGACAAAGGACTCGCTGACGAACGATCACATCCCAAGATTGGGCTCGTATTGAGCGGCGGCGGTGCCCGCGGCGCAGCCCATATCGGTATTCTCAAGGAGCTCGAACGGCTGCGGGTTCCCGTCGACTATATTGCAGGCACCAGCATGGGGGCCATCATCGGCGGTTTGTATGCGTCGGGCATGACCACAGATAAGATCGAGAAGGCACTAGTCGAGATCGATTGGGATGACATCTTCAGCGATCGTGCTCCACGCGAGAAGTTGTCCACCAATCGCAAATTTGACGATGCGTTCTTTCTCATCAATAAGGGACTGGGTTTCAAGGACGGTAAACTGCAGCTGGGAAGAGGGCTCATTCAGGGCCGCAAGATGTACCTGAAACTCAAGGATCTGACGTTTCCAGTATCCGGCGTCACCGATTTCGATCAATTGAGCATCCCGTTTCGCGCGGTGGCCAGCGACATCGCCACCGGTGAGGCGGCGGCGCTCGATTCGGGTGATCTCGCGTCGGCGATTCGCGCCAGTATGTCCATCCCCGGTTTCTTCGCGCCGGTCGAGATCGACGGACGGCTGCTGGTGGACGGCGGCGTGACGAATAATTTACCGGTCGACGTCGTGCGGCAGATGGGCGCCGACGTATCCATCGTAGTGGACATCAGTACGCCGTTGGCTCCCAAGGAGGCGCTCGGAAGCGTGTTTTCCATCGTGCTGCAACTCACCGGCATCATGACGCGCGGTAACACCGAGGCGCAACTGGCCACTCTGTCCGACAACGATGTACTGATCGTTCCCGACCTCGGATCTATCACTACCGGCGATTTCACCAAGGCCGCGGAGGGGGTGGAGATGGGCGTTGCGGCGGCACAAGTCAATCAAGCGGCGCTGCAACGGTTGGCTGTGAGCGAGGCGGAATTTGCACGTCACCTGGCGGCGCGTGAATCCCGTGAACGCGGGTTGCCGATCATCGAATTCGTACGCATCGATAATGATTCCAACGTCGCTGACGAGGTGATCCGGTCCCGATTGCGGGTGGAGATAGGTCAATCCCTGGATATACCGGAACTCGAAGAAGATCTGGCGGCGATTTATGGATTGGATGTGTTCGAGAACGTCAGTTACAGCGTGGTCAAAGACGACGGCCGCAGCGGCGTGGAGATATCGGTCAAAGAGAGACCCTGGGGCCCCAACTACCTGCAATTTGGACTGCAATTCTCCAGCGATTTTGCCGATCAAAACCGCCTTGCGCTGCGTTTTGGCTTGCTGCGCGTGCCCATCAATCGCCTCAACGGTGAGTTCCAGTTCATCGCCGAATTGGGTGATGAGCCTATGTTTGTAGCCGACCTCTACCAACCCGTGGGCGTGGGGTCGGCCTATTTCGTCCGCCCCCGCCTGTTCTTCACCAGACGGCTGTTCAACACCTTCGAGGACGACCAGATTATCGCCCAGAATCGCGTTAGCGATGCCGGCGGCAGCCTGGCGGTGGGCCGGGAGTTCGGCACCTGGGGGCAGTTCGAGACCGGTATTTCCAGGTCCACGGGAGACGTGGATCTACGCATCGGCGTCGAGACCGTCCCGCAAGGCAACATAGACAGCGGTGAATGGTTTGCACGCCTGCGGTTCGACACCCTCGACGACGTCAACTTTCCTCGATCCGGTGTCCTGGGAACAATGGGCGTGCTTCGATCGTCTACCTCGCTGGGCGCGGACACCGATTTCGACCAGGCAACAGCGGATGTGTATGGCGCTACGTCATGGGGAAAAAATACGTTGCTGTGGGGAGCCCGCTATTCCACGACCTATGACGGCGAGGCGCCCATTCAGAACCGGTTTCGTGTCGGCGGCCTATTTGACCTGCCGGGTTTCGTGGACGATTCGCTGAGCGGCCAGAATGTGGTCTTGTTGCGGGCCGGATATATGCGCGCCTTCGGCCGCGTGGCGTCAATGCCGGCATACTGGGGCGGGACCCTGCAGCAGGGCAACGTGTTCGAAGACGAAGATGACATCGATCTCGATGCAACCCTGACGGCGGGCAGCGTCTTTTTCGGCTTGAACACCTTTTTGGGACCCTTCTACGCCGGATACGGAGTTGCGGAAGGAGGCAACGACAGTGTCTATCTGTTGTTGGGCACCCAGTTCCGCTAACAAAAGCACGAAGGAAAGAGGGAAAGAAATTGCAACGTGAGATGCTTCCCGGGCTAGTACCGCGAAGTAACCGGTGCGTGCGGCCCGGTGCGGAAACCGTGGTGCGGGTTAGCCGCGGGGAAACATAGCGAACTGCCCAATACCGGGAAGGCGCAACGCGAGGTCATTGAGGTCGATACCGGCGGATAGACCAAGGATGTTGAACTCGATGCCCTCCTCCCAGCCCAGGCCGACACCCAAGAGCCCGTTCAACGAGACCTGCCATCCGGTACCGCTGGGCATGCGGTCGATAAGCTGCCCATCAATCAAGTAATCCTTGCCGATCGCCGTGGGCGGCAGGTCGAGCCCCAACTCGGGAACCTGCCGCGCAACAAATGCTGTGAATGTATTGCTATTCGGACCAGGCCATACACGGTATTGCCGTGGATAAGGGTAAGCCGCCACTGCCGCCTCGATTCGGTCGATCAGCACTTCAACGCCGGGTCCACGGCGCTCCAACAATATCTCGGGTTTGGCGTTGAACCAAAGCAAGTCGGGCGGCCCGCCGCGGCTCACAGTCAACACCGGGCGGCCGCGGTACAGGTTCCATCCGATCGCTTGATAGACCGTATACTGCCCGGCGGCGCGCCGCTTGGTGGCGATCCAGGTATGGATGCCGAACGCACCCCGCCAGTTGTGCGCCCGCGCCCCATACACCTGGATTAGCGCCGCCGGCTCATCTTGCGGGTCCGGGGCCTGCTCACTGCTGGCCCGACTGGCGGCGCTCCAGTGCGTCTCGAGATCCAATTCGCCAAAGGCGAGAACCCCTAACGGGCCAAGCATCAATATCGCCACCAGCGCCACCGCGCGCAGCGGCCATTTTAGCCATTTGAAAACGTTACGATCTTTGCTCATCGGACTCGGACCCATTCACTTCACGCCGTCAAGATAACATAACGACATGTCGCGGCATGACTTCGATGGTCTTATTTCTTGCGTATACCCTCGATACCCAACTCCAGTTCCATGTCTTCGCTGTTGCGGCCCAGCTGGTAGGTCATGCCGAAATCCTTGCGCACCAGCTTAACGGTGCCGACAAAACCGGCGCGATAACCGCCCCAGGGGTCCTTGCCTTCACCCAGCTTCTTTACTTTGATCTCGATCGGCTTGCTGACACCGTGCAGTGTCAAC
>CAMYNX010000019.1 GCA_947259875.1 uncultured Gammaproteobacteria bacterium
GCGTAGATATCTAGTGTTTGCCTGGCGATTGATCTTTGTTTGGAGATCGGCAGGGCGTCCAGGGTCCTCATGTTGTGCATGCGATCTGCAAGTTTAATGAGTATCACGCGAATATCACGGGACATCGCCAGCAACATCTTCCGTAAGTTCTCTGCCTCAGCATGCTCCTTGCTGTCAAATTCGATCTGACTTATTTTACTCACGCCGTCAACCAGGTGGGCTACTTCGTCACCAAACTCCTGGGCCACCGTCTCCGTGGGGGTGGAGGTGTCCTCGATAACGTCGTGCAAAATCGCCGCAATAATACTGCGGCTGTCTAGTCTTAGTTCTGAGAGAATTTCCGCGACGGCTATGGGGTGGTTGATGTAAGGTTCGCCGCTAAGTCGTCGTTGACCTTGGTGCGCTTGCGCACCAAAAAGATACGCGTGATACACGTCCTCGATGGCCTGGTCGTCGAGGTACTCGCTGAGTTTGTCGCACAGCGCACTGGCGGGTTTCCGAGGAACCCGCGGACTGATCCGAATACCCGCATTACGCAGGCGTTTCGTCCGCAGCGCCGGTATCTGCATCTTGCTGGGTCTCTTCGATCTGCACGATGTCTTCCTGCTCTTCGCTCAAGTCCAAAGTTGGGGGATCATCTTCTAAAATTGCCTTGGTAACCAAACCTACTCCTATTTCGCGTAAAGCTATAACGGTGGGTTTATCGTTTTCGACCTCCACCAACGGTGATGACCCCAATGCAAGTTGCCGCGCGCGCTTGGTCGCGACCAGCACTAATTGGAATCGGTTGTCGACGTGCTGCAAACAATCTTCTACAGTAATTCTCGCCATTACCTACCTCGCTATAATTTGAATACACATCTGCCTTATTCTCCAATACACGATCAAGCGCTTTCACGCAACAAATTAGTCAGATCGGCGCTCACCGGGCGCCGTCGCTCCTCATTACCGGTGATGATGGCACGTAGATCTGCCAGGGCCTGGTCAAAATCATCGTTCACCACTAGGTACTCATATTCATCGTGGTGACGCATCTCCTCGGATGCTTCCCGCATTCGATCCGCGATCACCGTTTCCGAGTCCTGACCGCGGTCCCGAAGCCGTTTTTCCAACTCTTTCCGGGAAGGCGGCAGAACAAATATGCTGCACACATCGGGCACTTTCTGCTTGACCTCCCGCGCCCCTTGCCAGTCGATATCCAGCAACACATTCTTGCCCCGCGACAACTGTTGCTCGACGGTCACGTGCGACGTGCCATAATAGTTACTGAATACCATCGCGTATTCCAGAAACTTATCCTCGCGCACCATCTTTTGAAATTGCTCCCCATCAATAAAATGATAATCGCGACCATCTAATTCTCCCGCTCGACGCGAACGGGTGGTGTGAGACACCGATAGCACCGTATTGGGCACAGAGCTCACCAACGCTTTTGCTAGCGTGGTCTTGCCCGCGCCGGAGGGCGCGGAAATAATAAATAGCCTTCCGCGGGACACTGTCGTTCTTGGGTGATTAGCTCAAAAGTTGGTTGCGATTGCCAAACCGGCAAACGAGACCTTATTTTATTCGATGTTTTGCACTTGTTCGCGCATCTGTTCGATCAACACCTTTAGTTCCACCGAGGCCTGCGTTAATTCGGTGTCCACCGACTTCGCGCCCAGCGTGTTCGCCTCCCGGTGTAATTCCTGCATTAGGAAGTCCAGGCGTCTTCCAATAAGCTGCTTCCCAGACAGCACCGATTGAACCTCGTCGAGGTGTATCTCGAGACGATCGAGTTCTTCCGAGACGTCGATCTTTTGTAGGAACAATACGATCTCCTGTTCCACACGGCTGGGATCGAGTTGTTCAAGCACTTCGGAAAGACGCTCTTGCAGTCGCTGTCTAAACGTTTCATTAATCCCGGGCAGCAATTCCTTCACACGCTTAACGAGTGCCCGTGCTGCGGTAACCCGCTCCAACACCAGATCCGCCAACCGCGCTCCTTCCCGTGTGCGCGTGTCAACCACATCCTGCAATGCATTTGACACCAAGTCGATAACGGCGGTCTGTAACTGCTCGCTATCGATCTGTGGCGTTTCTATTACCCCTGGCCAGCGGAGAATATCCACAACTCGGATGGGGCCGACGTCTCTACCTAGCTGCCGCACATCGGAGTCCAAGCTGATCAACGCCTCAACCAACGCGTCATTCACACCCAGTTGCTGGGAATCAGCGAACTGGGGTTGGAGCCGCATGGTACAGTCCACCCGGCCCCGTTTGATCCGCTTGGCGAGGAGATCACGGATCGCGGGCTCAAATTGGCGTAATTCCTCGGGTAAACGCGGATTGATTTCCAGATAACGATGGTTAACGGTACGCAACTCACAACTAATCTCCCCACATTCGGTATCATTCCTAGCCTGGGCGAAGGCGGTCATACTGTTTGGCATGGTCTAGCGGGTTCTCCTTTACTTTTTGAAAAATACAGATATACGATCTTAAATGATAACTAGTGAGAAACTCTCTTATGAGAGTATACCTGCGAAGTCCAGCCCTTATTGGATCTGATTAATAAGATAATCTAACGTATGGCGACTACCAAGCAAACGCTTTCTCGAGGATACCTTCTAGATGGCTACCGGATCGAGCGCGTGATCGGGGGCGGTGGCTTCAGTTTTGTTTATCTCGCCTACCATATCCGTACCAAGGCCAAGGTTGTTATCAAGGAGTACTTTCCCCATGATCTGGTTGATCGTATACCAGGTGGGCGGGTCGTGCCGATTAATCCCGACACGCTACGCAACTTCCAACTGGGGTTAAAACGCTTCTTCAGCGAAGGCATGGCCTTGTCCAAGCTGGAACATCCAAATATCGTTCATGTTTCAAATTTTTTCCGGTCAAATGGTACCGTGTTCATGGTCATGGACTTCGAACAAGGCCGTGATCTGCGCTGGTTCATAAAACGCACCAAAGGCCGACTCGGAGAGCAGTTCTTGCTTGCGGTATTTCCGAAGATTCTTGAAGGCCTGCGAGAGCTACACTCCTTCGACTTTCTGCATCTCGACATTAAACCCGCGAATATTCTATTACGCGCTTCCGGCCACCCGTTGTTACTTGACTTCGGTGCGGTGCAGCATCTGAGGCCCGGTGAACAATCTACTGGTGTGCAAACCCTTACCCATGGATATGCGCCGCCGGAGCAATATGAAGAGGGAGCGATGGGGCCTTGGTCTGACCTTTATTCCGTTGGTATGACGATGCGCATGTGCATCACTGGGAAAGCCCCGCCCTCGGCACGGCAACGCCTCGATGGCGAGAATCTGGTGCCGGTATCCAAAACTCACGGTCGTAAGTACAGCCACGAGATCCTTGAAGCCATAGACTGGGCAGTAGAATTGGAGCAACACAGGCGCCCTCAGGATGCAGATGCGTTACTTCAGTTGTTGACTCGTACCAATAAACGAAAGCCCAAAGGCGGTTTTATGAATTGGTGGTCATAACCGATGCAGTTTTCTGTTGCGCATCACAGTCTAATCGGATCAAGGTCTGCTAACCAGGATCGTATTGGTTATGCGGAACGTGACAACGCCGTTTTGATGGTACTCGCCGATGGCCTGGGTGGATATGAGGGAGGCGAGCTCGCGGCAGAGACCTTGGTCAACGCATTTATCCACTCTTTCGAAAAAATTCGGCATCGCGAGATATCTGATCCGGCGGCCTATCTAGTACTCACTACCGTCCATGCCCATGCCCTGATAAGGCAACGTTCAGAGCAGAACGGCCTGGACGCCATCACCCCACGAACCACTTGTGTTATGTGTTTGGTTCAAAACGGTTTGGCTTACTGGGCTCATGTGGGTGACAGCCGTCTCTATCTGTGTCGAGACAAGCATATGCATATCCGGACCAGGGACCATTCAATCAGCGAAGAACTAGTCAAGCAGGGGATGCGAAGTAAAGACCAATCCCTTCATGAATTTAGCCAGCTAACCCGATGTGTCGGGGGTGTCCGCTCCCCGCGGCTGTCCCTCGGCGCGGAAACACGTTTGCAAACCGGAGACATTCTAATGTTGTGCTCGGATGGCGTGTGGCGAGAACTCACTAACAAAGATATCGAGACGCATATCACGGCACCGCAAATCGAAGACAGCGTTGAGAGACTACTGGTACAAGCTCAGAACTCGCGCCCGGAAGAGTGTGACAATATGAGCGTCATTTTATTTCGATGGGAAGACGCGGTGAGTACCGCAGAACCGTTATATAAATTGTCGATACCTCGCATCGACCAAGATAATCTCTGGAATGTCCAACGCTCCAACAAGGCCGGTCAAGGCACAAAGACAAAAGTTGCTGGCGCCGGTACTGACAGCTTGGAGAACAAGATCGCGGACATCGAGTCCTTCGTGGACAAGATCGATGACATCATTTGAGTAACACAAAGAAAGGGGCTTCCAGCACGACGAGATATGGATTCTCAAGTACTCGCTACACACTACGCGCTACCTTATACTAGGCCACTTCATACTAGGCCACTTCGCCCTTCAATAAAAACCGCAATAGCTGTTTGACACCCAAGGAGTCCGAAATGTCCCGTCCAAGTGGACGCGCACCCGATGAGTTGAGACCAATTTCTATTACTCGCAACTACACTAAGTACGCGGAGGGTTCGATACTGATCAGCTTCGGTGATACCAAGGTGCTCTGCAGCGCGAGCATCGAGGATAAGGTTCCTGGTTTCCTGCGTGGCGAAGAACAAGGCTGGGTAACCGCAGAGTATGGCATGCTCCCCAGGGCGACCGGTACACGGACCATACGTGAGGCGGTACGCGGTAAACAATCAGGCCGAACCCTGGAGATACAGCGCCTAATCGGGCGCTCATTACGGGCAATCATGGATTTGCACAAACTTGGAGAGCGCACGATCACCGTTGATTGCGATGTGCTTCAAGCAGATGGCGGAACACGCACCGCGGCGATTACCGGTGCCTACGTAGCGATCGTCGATGCTGTTTCCTACTTACTCGAGATTCAGCGCATCAAAGAGGACCCTATTATCGGACAGGTTGCGTCAGTCTCCACCGGCGTCTATAACAACCAGGTCGTGCTAGATCTGGATTACGCCGAAGACAGTACCGCGCAGACGGATATGAACTTCGTGATGAACGAGAGCGGGGACTTCATTGAGGTTCAAGGAACGGCCGAGGGAGCTGCGTTCAGCCTGCGCCAACTCGTAGAGATGTCGGAATACGCTGAGCAAGGTATTCGCCAGCTGATAGAGCATCAACGTCAGTCGCTGGCGGTTTAGCCCGCATATCGCACCAGTCGGCCACCGACCTTGACGTAACTGAATGAAAAACCGATTTTATATATCAAATCTATACCACTTTGCCCGGGTACGTTTTGTACACGGCCGGTGTCCTATCCGGACTCTGGCTGGTCCAGGCACGCCTGCACTTGAACTTCACTCAAGCCATAGCTGCGGCTATGACTTTCGCTCCGGCTGGCGCTTGTCCCCGCACAGCAGGGGGTTCAGCCGCTCCTGTCCTGCGCCAGCTTCCCGAATACTGGTGCAATATGCGGGCTGGTAACCCGATGCGAAACACCCAACTCGTGTTGGCCTCCAGTAACACCGGTAAATTACGCGAACTCCAGGCACTGCTTTCTCCACTGAATCTCGTGGTTCGTTCACAGCAAGACTTTGATGTACCAACCATAGCCGAGACCGGTTTAACGTTCATTGAGAATGCCATCTTGAAGGCGCGAAACGCAGCAAAACACACTGGGTTCCCGGCTATCGCCGACGACTCGGGCCTTGAGGTTGACATGTTGAATGGTGCTCCCGGGATCTATTCTGCACGCTACGCTGGTCCGCGCGCGACGGATCAAGAAAATACGCATAAAGTCTTACTCGAATTGGCGAACGTAGAAAAACAGCGCCGCACCGCACGATTCCAGTGCATCGTGGTGTACATGCGTCACCCCTTAGACCCAACACCACTGGTTTGCCAGGGAACCTGGGACGGCCTGATTGTCGATCATCCTCGAGGCGAAAATGGTTTCGGTTATGATCCAGTGTTTTACGTTGCCGCATACGGGTGCACAGCAGCTGAGCTTGATGCCGATACGAAAAATCGCGCAAGTCACCGCGGTCAAGCTCTGGCAAAACTGGTAAAACAACTGTCCTGATCACCGCTGGCGCTTCGTTTACAATATGCCTGATTCGATGCGTTGGGATGGGCACAATTCGAGACCAGTCATACCTAGATTGGCTATGATCGAAATCTCTATACCGTTTTCGTTTTATGTGACTGGTACGGTTTTTCGTAGCTAACAATTGCGATTTTGAGGATTAACAACATGTCTAAAGTAGTGTTATTACGTCACGGTCAAAGCACATGGAACAAGGAAAACATATTTACCGGTTGGACCGATGTCGATCTATCTGATCGGGGTATCGAAGAGGCGAAAAAAGCCGGGGTTGCGTTACGAGAAGCAGGCTTGGAGATAGATATTGCTTTGACTTCCTATCTAAAGCGCGCGATTCGCACCCTATGGTTAGTTCTCGAGGAAATGGACCGGATGTGGCTGCCGGTCGATACGGATTGGCGCTTGAACGAGCGCCACTACGGTGCCTTGCAGGGATTCAACAAGAAAGAGATGGTGGAAAAACACGGCAAGGAACAGGTTCGCCAATGGCGACGTGGTTATGAAATAAAGCCGCCGGCACTGGATCCTGACGATCCCACCCATCCGAGTCATGACCCGCGTTATCGCGATTTGAAACAGGTCCCAAGTTCGGAGTCACTCGCAGACACGTTATTTCGAGTGGTCCCTTACTGGAACGGAAAGGTCATCCCTCTGCTTGAGCAAGGCAAACAGCCGATCATATCCGCCCATGGCAACAGCTTGCGCGCGCTGATCAAACACTTAGATGGTATCAGTGACGAGAAGATCATGGAGTTGAATGTACCCACTGGAATACCATTGATTTACGAATTCAACCACCAGTTTGAGGCAGTCAATAACTATTATCTCGCAGATGAAGACGCGTTGAACTCGGCAGTCACGGAGGTCGCTAATCAGACCACCGTGGCAAAACAATGAACCGCCCGCGGGCAAATCGAACCGATGTTTACCAGGGGCGACTAATTAGCTTGGGACTAGAGACAGTTGTTTTACCCGGTGATCTTGAACTGGAACTCGAGATCGTTCGTCATCCCGGTGGCGCGGTGATCGCCGCTATCAATGCTGACAAAGGCGTGTGTCTGATACGTCAATACCGATATGCGGTAGGCGGTGATATATGGGAGCTTCCCGCAGGAACGATCGACCCTGAGGAAACACCTCTGCAGACTGCGAAGCGCGAGTTGGAGGAAGAGGCTGGCGTGCGCGCTAAACACTGGCACGATCTGGGTACCATATGGCCAAGTCCCGGATACTGTGATGAGATCCTCTACCTATATCTGGCCCAGGAACTAGAGATCACTAACATCAAGCACAACAGCGACGAACTGATCGAAGTACATTGGCTGCCCCTGGAAACCGCGCTTATCATGGTGCACAAGAATGAGATTCGGGACGCCAAGACAGTGGCGGGATTGTTCCGCGCCAATCAGTTGTTGGCGCCCTAGACCACGGCAAGATCTGTTACAACTCAACACCGGCTTGACCTGGATACAGAATCAAGGCGGCCAACAAATAGAGCTAGCCCGCATATTGCACCAAGTATCCCGGACGATGACGAAGGGACTTGTGCTGCGCGTAGTTCCCCTGCTGTGCGGGGACAAGCACGGGGGACGGCGGGATCCCGGGCTATAAACTTCGCATCTGTGGCCCCCAGACGTCCTGATGGAACTCGGTGAGACCCGTCGAGCTATGTGCGGTGTTTCGTTACGGTTATATCAAACTGGATGCCTTGGGCCAGCGGCAGCTCACTACTCCAATTGATAGTGTTGGTTTGGCGGCGCATATAGGCCTGCCAAGCATCCGATCCAGCCTCCCGGCCGCCACCGGTGTCCTTCTCTCCCCCGAACGCACCGCCGATTTCCGCCCCTGAGGTGCCGATATTTACATTGGCAATCCCGCAGTCGCTGCCGGCATGAGACAAAAATAATTCGGCATGCCGTAGATTGTTGGTAAACAAAGATGACGACAGTCCCTGAGAGACCTCGTTCTGCATCGCGATCGCATTTTCAAGAGTCTCGAATTTCATCACGTACAGCAACGGCCCGAAGGTCTCTCGCTGTACCAGTTCCCAGCGATTATCAGCAGTGGCAATGGTGGGCTCTACGAAAAACCCAGGACGATCTAGCCCGTTACCACCATACAATATTGCGCCGCCTTGTTGCCGTAATTCTTGAACGGCGTCCAAGAATCGTTGTTTTGCGCTGGCATCGATGAGCGGTCCCATCAGTACGTTGGGGTCAAGTGGATCACCGATGTCGATCTGCCCATAAGCGCTCAACAAACACATAGTCACATCGTCATAAATATCGCGGTGAACAAACAGGCGGCGGGTGGTGGTACAGCGTTGGCCGGCTGTGCCGATACTGCCGAACACGATGGCCGGGATAGCCAGGTCCAAATCTGCTGAATCATCAACAATCACCGCATTGTTGCCGCTCAATTCCAGTAACACCTTCCCCATTCGCGTCGCCACCGCTTCGCCGACACGCCGCCCTACTGCAGTAGAACCGGTGAACGAAACCAAGGCGACACGCCGGTCATTTATAAACCGGTCCGCCAAGTCCGCTCCATCCTCGATAAGCAACGAAAAAATACCGGGGCAGCCTTCCTGCTGCATGACGCGATTGCATATTTGCTGCACAGCGATAGCACAAAGGAACGCCTTGGGGGACGGTTTCCAAACCACGATGTTACCCGCCACCGCCGCGATTAGCGCATTCCACGCCCATACCGCGACTGGAAAATTAAAAGCGGTTATCACACCGACGACACCCAGTGGGTGCCATTGCTCGTACATCCGATGCTCGACTCGCTCCGAGTGCATGGTCTTTCCGTAGAGCATTCTCGATTGACCGACGGCGAAATCGGCGATATCAATCATCTCTTGCACCTCGCCGTCACCTTCTTGCCTGATCTTTCCGGTCTCCAAAGAAACCAGTCGACCTAGCGAGTCTTTGTGCTCCCGCAACGCATCACCGATCTTACGAATCAATTCACCTCGTTTTGGCGCCGGCACCATGCGCCATTGCAAAGACGCCTCCTGCGCCCGCGAAATCACGCGTTGATAATCATCGTGGTTGGCACAAAATACTGAGGCAATCGGCTCCCCGGTGGACGGATTGATGGAAGCGAATTCCGCGGCACGACCACCGTCCAACCATGCGTCGGGCCCGGAGCAAGCCCCCGGGTTTTCCCGGCTTAATCCTAATTTTGCGAGTATGCTATCGTCGATAGATGTTTGTGCAACGGATGTCGATTTCGATTTTGACATGTGCCTGGTCAGCGTTGGCAAAGGTGAGTCGCGATAGACGCACCGCTAGTAGCAGGGGCGGCAACAGGGATTCTATATCCGTTTGATCCAATGTACACACGATACATCAACACCTCAAGATGCTGGATACTCGGACTGAGGCGGATATTCGTCGAGGATTCGCTGGCGCCGCCTTGTATTGATGGATGATCTATTGAATTATTGTCGACAATTGTCAAAATTCGCTTACACCGCTTGTATTAGAGGGTCATTGTGCGCTTGACTGTGCACAGATTGGCACGGCAAAACCGATTAACACGGAAACAAATTAACACGAAAACAACAAGTTTCCTTCGATTGGCTATATTTAACTTTAGGCATGACTAAGCTTCTAAAGCCCGCGCGTCTTGCGCCACATTTCGATAACGGACTTTTGCAACCTATACCGGTGAGCGCGATAACATGAGTCGGAAATTCAGCATCTGGCATGGCATCATTCTCGGTTTGATGTTTGCTTTCATACCCGCCAATGCAGCGTATTCCCTGAAACAGCTCGACCGTCGTCCCCTCGCGCCGGATTTCACCCTCAACGATCTAGACGGTAATTTGCACCGCCTTTATGGACTTCGGGGTAAGGTTGTATTAGTGAACTTTTGGGCGACCTGGTGCCCCCCGTGCCGGGCAGAGATGCCTGCACTGCAACGGGCGTGGGACCGGTTAAAGGGCGATGATTTTGTCGTGCTCGCCGTTGCCGTTAACGAAAACGAACACTCCATCGCCAACTTCTTGTTGGCGCTTTCCCCTCCGCTCACATTCACGGTGTTGTTCGATGAACATATGGATACCTCCCGCCTGTGGCCGTTGAAGGCACTTCCCGCGACATTCATCTTGGACAAGCAAGGACGTGTCGCTTACATCATGCACGGTGCCCTCGATTGGGACAGCCCCCGGATTATCAATCGGATAAAGAAACTAGTTGAAGAATCTAATTAAAATGTCAACCTGCCACATCGATGCGCTAGCGCCAATCACGGTTGCGCGAAATACTATCCCTTAGCTATCCAGCGGAGCCATCACACGGGGCACCTGAATGTGTGATGAGAAATCAAACCCTGTCGATCGCGATAGCCGAACGGCACACCCGAGGATTTGAGTTTACCTGCTGCGGCGCGGCGTTCGCGGTCGTTTAGCTTTTTGGCGGCGTACCGGTGGGACAATCGAAGTGGCCCCACATGGCTACCTGTCCGGCAACATCACGAATAAACGGCATGTTGCCGATGATGGGGCAGAAGATCATCTTAATCTGCGCCAAACAGGCTTCGGCAGGTCCTTGACCCCGGGTCGCGGTGACGTCGGCCTCGCGCAACACTTGCGCACGCTTCAGCATCTCCGGGGACGTTGCTTGCGGCGACCTTTGGGTTCCAAGATCAACACGGGCATTTGCGCGACCGTCCGCAACGCTTACCGCAGGTCCCGACGGTGCTTGTACCGCACCGGTAGCAACGAGTGTCTGTGCCGAGGCGGGATTTTGCGTTACCGCGGCTTGGTCTTGGGGTATCGGCGGCGTTACCCCGTTATTCCCCGCGCTCACGTTGAACGCTAGTGCCGCCGCACCCAGGGTTACGAGAACGGTCGCCCCCCACCACGCTTTATTGCCCACTGTCACGCCCTCCTGGTTGTGATCTATCTCGAAAGAGATAGTAACAGTTTATGTCTTTAGGGCGTGCTAGGACAAGCGCTGTATCTCTTCTGTCCCGGCGATATGGGTGGTATTAAATCTTAATCATGGTATATTAGATATTCATAATATATTAATGTTTTTAATGGTTACAGGCTTTTTTATTTATCGGAGGATATCTAACCATGTTTAAGTCGATTATTACCGTGGCCGTCATCGCACTGGGCCTCAGTCTTACTCCGGTGCATGCCGCCGAGCAAACCGCGCAACCCGAGCAGCAGGCTGCCACTCCCAATTATTCCGATCCCGCTACCTGGGCCGGCGCCTTTACCGGTCAAGGTGGCACTGGCTCCACCAATTGGTTCGATCCGTCTACTTGGGGCGGTACCGCTGCCCCCGGGACGACCATGCAGTTCAACCCCGCACACCCGGCGGGCTGGGCAATGTTTTTTGATCCCGCCACCCACGTCAAAGCGCACCGCGCGTTTTCGAATCCGGCGACTTACGCCCAGTTCATGACCCCGCAGTTCTACATGCAGTTCATGAATCCCAACAACTGGATGGCGTGGATGAACCCGGCCTCCTACGGTGCGTTCATGAATCCGGCCAATTATGCCCATTGGATGAATCCCGCCGCTTACATGCATGTCATGGATATGTCCCACTACACGCAGGCCATGAACCCAGCCAATTACATGACGTTCATGAATCCGATGACCTACATGCAATGGATGAACCCGGCGGCATACAGCATGCCCGGTATGGATGTTTCCGCTGCCGGAACCGGGGGGGGCAACTGGTTTGATCCCGCCACCTGGAGCGGTAACATGACTCAAGGCCAACCGCAACCGGCCGAAGCCGAAGCACAGAAATAAAGCCGGACGGCTAAGCAGTCCAAGCAGCGGGTAGGGGTCACCTACCCGCTTTTTTTTGCACAGCCGTTAACCCAGTCACCAGGTCAGGATAACGCAGACGCACGCGCAGCTCGCTGAGCATCTTGTCATTGCGCAATCGGCGCGATTCGGATAGATAGGAGAGCATCCCCGGTGTGAGCCGGGTCCTGGCCTGTTCCATCGTCAAAACCGGCGGTCGCGGCAAACCGAAGATTTCGGCCACCGTATTGAAGTACTCGGTCATGGTGCCCGGAGTGCCATCACATACGTTGTACACGTTGTCCGCAACACCATAGTCCGCGGCAGCAACACAGGCCTGCACCAAGTCATCGACGTGAATACGATTCGTGTACGGACATTCCTGTTCACGGACTAACGGCTCACCCGCTTGTAGTCGCGCCAACGGTAGACGATCGGGCCCATAGATACCCGCAACTCGTAGCACCACCACCGGAACCTGCCGCACTCTTCCCCACGTCCTGAGTACCCGCTCGGCGTCGAGACGGCGGCGCGCCCGGTCGGAACCCGGCCGCAGTTCCGATCCCTCATCCACCCATGCACCCTGGTGGTCTCCATACACCCCGGTGGTACTGACCAGTATGCATCGCGCCGGTAGCCGGTTTGCTCCCAAAGCCGCCACGAAATGCCGCACCCACGGGTCATTGGTGCCACCACCGGGCGGCGGCGCCAGGTAATAAACCAATTGCTCGGCAAGATCCAGACGCCGTAAACTCCAAATGTCCGACAGATCCCCCGACACCGGAGACACCCCGAGTTTAGCTAATTTCTCACCGCTCTCCCGGTTGCGGGCAAGCGCCGCCACCGACGCGCCCCGGGTCAGCCATTTCTGCGCCAGCCGGCTCCCGGCATAACCGCAACCGATGATGAATACTGATTTCACAATCCCTGGATACCACAATTACCATGCGCATGCACACCACCATCGGTGTCATTGAGTCCCGATTGCCCGGCCCGCTATTGTGTAAGTTCGGTTAGGTCGGTAACGTTGTTACTATGAACAAATTATATTTATTGCTTGGACTGTCCACGCTTTACGGGAATGTCGCCGTTGCTGACGCATTTGGGACCGCCGTTCGCGCATATACTAACGGCGACTATGAAACCGCGCTGCGAATGTTACTGCCTCTCGCTGAGCAAGGGCATGTGGGCGCACAATTTCGCCTGGGCATGATGTTCGACAATGGCTTGGGCCTGTCCAAGGATCCGGCGCAGGCTGAGTATTGGTACAATAAGGCCTGCCCAGTGCCCGTTACTGAGCCAGAACAGGCCGCGACGAATAGCAAAGAGTCCGTAACAAAATAAAACGAAACCTATAGTTGGTCCTAGTCACGGCGCAACTGATCGGACACAGCAATGGGGGTCGGGAACCGAAATACAATAACGTAAGACGACCCGACAAACGTAAACAAGGTGGCAACGTGAATCAAATAAGCCGCTTCAGCCACAATCAATCCGGCTTCTAACGCGACAAACGCAATCAATAGCGAAAATTCGCTCATCTGACCCAGGCGCCATCCCGTTTCCCAGGCCAACTTGTTGGTTTCCGCGACCTGCGTCAGCAGGTATTTAAATACAATCGGTTTGAAGGACAACAATGCCACGGCCAACACCAAAGCCGGCAACCACACCTTCGCAATGACCTCGAAATCCAACCCGGCGCCCAAGGCGAAAAAGAACATAACCAGAAAGAAATCCCGTAAAGGTCTCAAGCTTTCGGCAATATAGCGGGCAATGGGACTAGTCGCCACGGCAATCCCGGCAACGAATGCTCCGATCTCGTAAGACAAGCCGATCGCGTTGGCGAGCTCTGCGATTCCCAAACACCAGCCGATGGCGAGAAGAAATACATATTCTTGAATCTTATCGAAGCGTCTAAGCAGTCTGATCAACACTATGCGTTCAAGTAAATAGGCCACACCGATCAGCATAGGTAATGCGAGCAGTAAAAAGCCGACATCGGTGATTGGAACATCCCCCCGATTCAGGCCCTGCATCACCAGCAATACGACGATCGCGATGAGATCCTGTAATAACAAGATACTGATGATGATTTCGCCCATATGTCGATGGTGCAACACCGTCGTCGGCAGCAGCTTTAAACCAATAATGGTGCTTGAAAACATCGCCGCTAATCCCACTACAATGCTGTCGGTAACGCTAAATCCAAATCCATACGCGACCACCCAACCCACCGCACCAAACACCACACAAGTGGCAATCGTTATCAAGGTCGTTTCACGTAGCAGTTGAATGAGCTTTTGTGGATATAGATTCAAACCCAACAGGAACAATAGAAATATGATTCCTATCTGGGCAATGTCACGTATTAGATCCGAATCGGATACCAGTCCCAATCCCCATGGACCGGTGATCGCGCCAAGGATGATGTAGCCGATGAGCAGTGACTGACGTGCGAATAACGCGATGGTTGCAGCGACTGCCGCTCCGGTAAAGATCAGAAAGATCGAAAACACAATGGATTCGTCAGTCATAGCATCTGTTCGGAGCGGCGGATTGTCACGTACCTCGTGGGACAACCTGTTAGGCAAGCCCCAGGGGGGCGCAATACGCTCTAGTGAAGCTGCGGCATTCTCTGCAAACCGCGAACGTCAGGCACTGGCGGCATATATCGGCTCGTTACCGGTCTTCCACTTGATATTGCATCCCATACTCGGGATTTGTTCCAACGGCGCCGCTTGTCCAGCGAGCGCGGCGGTTACCGCGGCACGCAGATCTTCTCCGTTTATGGGTTCGCTATTTCCCGGACGGGACTTATCGAATTGCCCGCGGTAGAACAATTTGCGCTCGGCGTCAAACAAAAAGAAATCCGGAGTACAGGCTGCTTGATAGGCCTGAGCCACCTGTTGTGTCTCATCGTAGAGATACGGAAACGTAAAACCGTACTGTATCGAGGTCTCGGTCATGTTATCGGGACCGTCCGCGGGATGCGTTGTTATATCGTTGGCACTAATGGCGACTACAGCCAATCCTTTTGCCTGATATTCCCGGGCAAATCGAATGAATTCATCGCGTATATGAATCACGTAGGGGCAGTGATTACATAGGAACGCCACTAGTAACGCCCCGGCGTCAGGAACGTCTGCTAACGATACCATCTCCCCACCACAAGATGGATTGGTATTGTGCAAACGGAAATCCGGTGCCGGCGTTCCCAACTCCAGCATGGTCGATTGCGTGCGCGCCATGAATGCCTCCGTATTAAACCTTGTGTAACTGCTCGTTGTTAAATCTTACCACAAGCCATAACTCACACCGTGTAGAACGATGGATCGATTGTCACAGCTAACTACCAGCGCCGACGAAATCAACATCGAGGAGATGGAAAAATGTCTCCAAGAACCGGTGCGTCAAACCCCACACGATTTGGTTGGAATTATCCGATACCCGGATGCCGGGGAAACATTCTTTTGGCGCGGCTGGATGTCGCACCTCTACGACACGCATGTGCTCTGAGAATACGGTCAGCGGCACCCACAACACATCGCGGACCTCGTAATTGAGTTGCGGCGCAAAGCCGCTAGTCGCCATGTACACATACGCCGACACAATAATGCCACTGGGATGTCCCCGATGCCGGCCCTGCAAGTCGTCAATGCGGCCCAAGTAGTCGTGCGCGGCGAGGGTCAACCCGATTTCCTCACAGGTCTCGCGTTCCGCCGCCGCCCGGGCGTCGCAATCGGATGACGCCACCATACCCCCGGGAAAAGCCATTTGCCCTGACCATGGATCTCCATTCCGCCGCGCGCGCTCGATTAATAACAACTCCACGTGAGGGTCCATCTGTCGCAGTACCATTGCTACGGCCGCGTGTCGGTTATCACCCACTACCAGACGTTGCGCCGGATAGTCAGCAATTCGCTGTCGAATCACACGCAGATTCAAACACTCATGCGCGGTCATATGTCAATCAGCATTCGTAGTGCCGCGATCATCAACACCACACCCAGGATACGTTGCAGTGTTTGTGGCGTTCCACGTCCAGCCAGGATTTTCACGCCCACTGCGGTACCGGCCAAGGCCGCCAACACCAGCCAAACCATCCCCGCTGGCCAGGCGTTACCGATGAACGCATAGCCGGAGACGCCAGCTACCGAGTTCACCCAAATGAACCCCGCCGACAGTGCAAACGTCTCGCGAAGAGAACACCAACGAAACAGTAGCAGTAACGGACTCAAGAATATGCCACCACCGACACCGGTGATTCCACTCACCAGCCCCAACACTGCACCGATCACGATGGTGACGGGCCACCCAGGTCGCTGTATCCGACTAGTGTGCGGCGGACGCCACAGGATACGAATCGATGCCACCAATAACGCCAATGCGACGATCAAGCGATACGCTGCGGCATGCAGTGTCAAAGTTCCACCGACGAACGCCATCGGGATCGAGGTCACAGCAAAGGGCCAGAACAATGCCCATTTGAATTGCCCATCCCGATAGTATCGGTACCAGACTATCGAGGTGACGAACACGTTCATTACCAGCGCGGCGGGCTTCATATGGGCGGGAGTCACCCCGTACAACGCCATGACCGCGAGGTAACCGGAGCCTCCGCCTTGTCCCACCGACGAGTAAAGGGCAGCGGCCAGAGCAATAAGCACCAGGAACCAAAACCCGTGCCCGTCCTGCGAATATTCCATGCTGTATCGTTTTCAGTGGTCGCCGGAACCGCCCAATCACACGGGCTGTAATCGCTGGAAACGCGCGAACATCCAAAAAGCCAGCGCATAGATTATGAAGCCGACCCCCAACACCACGCTGAAACCGAACAAGAACGACAGTACCACCGATAGAAATCCACCAAACACAGTAAAAAAGCCGTTCATACCCCACGCCCAGGGAATACCAGCCGGTTCTATCTCCCCCAGCTTATGGACCGCTAATGGCAGCGGCATGCCCATTAACAATCCGAAAGGAAAAAGCATGAGTATTGCCACCACGATGCGGATCGGCAACGGATGGGCCAGGAACACGTGAAAGATATGCGAATATGTGGCCACGAATACGATCAACAGAAGCAACAACAACGAAAACATCATCGCCCAACGTCCTTTCTCAGCGATACGCAACGGCTTGGTAAGCAAGCTGCCAAGACCAGCGGATACCAACAACGCAAAGATGACCGTCGCGTAGGTATGGGTAGGGAAACCGATGAGTTTCTTGAACAGCTGAACAAACACGAGTTCGATAATAATGAACCCGGCGCCCAGGCATGAAAAGTAGATGAGATAGGACTCCATCCCCACCCAACGCGCACGGCCGTGCTTTGAAAAAAACAGCGGCAGGAAAACAAACACCACCGAGAACGCCACAGATATGACGCCCACAATGAACAAATTGAGCCAATCGGACGACAGAAACGGCAACACTTGGGTATTGAGAAAAAATTCGGTGCCACCGTCCATGTATAACGATCGGGCAGCGGAAATATATCCGGTCCTTTTGCGAATCATGCCAAAGTACGGATTATCGTCGGTGGCTGGCGTCAACCTGTAATCTGCCTTGGCCGCCAGATTCTCCGGATACGGCCCATCCAGAAATTCCGCTGGTAGCAAACGCGTTTCGGAATCCAAGGGATGAAATGCGATCACAAACGGTACCGGTTGCCCGCGAAAACTTATCAATGGGTCACCGTTATGTTTTGACCAAACCGAAAATGCCTTGTCTGGCGTTGGATGCTGCGTGCGCAGCACCACTTGTATTTCCTTGTCTTTCATGCCGCGTAGCGGTGGATTAAGGCGCAGCAAATACAACTTGTTGTCCTCGACCTCGCTACCAGGGATAAGAGTTTTGAAAAGCGATTGATTAGCGTGCAACAACTCCAGTTCGATGTCGTAATCCAGGCGTGATTGCCGATAGGTGGCGAACTCGATGGCCACGGACGCGAGGACATCCTGGCGAGGGAACAGCCGCACTTCCAATGGGTTTCCTGCATAAACCCGGGGCGATGGTTTGCGAGACTCCGCCGGTGACGGACGGTGCGGCTCGCGGTTCATATATTGATAGACATCCTCTACCTCGGCTCGCGTCCAGGGCTGCATCTTGATCAACACGGTAGGTAAGGTGTCCGGGTACCATCGTTCGAGAACCAGGACATGGCGGGAAAAGTTGTCTCTGCCCAGCCGCCGCCACGCCTCCGCGGCCGCGGTCAACATACGTGGGAACAGATGATGATTGATCTGCATGACGCCGGCGTCGCTGAGGTGGGTAAAGTACTCGACATATGCCTCAACGGTTTGCAGATAGGCCGCCCCAACCGCACCGGACCCATCCGCGATGCTGGAGCTGGTATGATTGCTGAACATCTGAATGACATCGTACTTCTTGTTTGATGCGCGTAAAAACGCGCGTCCTTCGCCAATTAGATAATTCACTCGCGCATGATTAAACACGTTTCCACTGTAGGCTGCGTAACGTGTCTTGGCCGCCTCGACCATCTCCTTCACCAGTTCAATGGCGTCCACGCGCTTTGCACCGAACAGCACCGCGGCCTTGGTCTCGCCACCGACTGCCGCGCCAATGATCAGCACCTCCGGCTCGGTGTCACGCAGCAGATAGTGGACGACGGAGTTGATGCCGAAGTAATAACCGTCGGGATTTTTTAACATTTCCTGCCGCAGTCTGTTGAAATCGCCGTCAAAGCGCTGCAGCCAGGAGCCCTGTTGGCCACCATCCAACGCAAAGTTGTATGCACGGGGACTGGATGCCAACACATCCAGCTTGGACACCGGATCCCACCGCACGTAATCCCGCACACCGCGTTCAATCCAGGTATCCACACCTCGTTTGTCGGCGTGACCGCGAAACTCGAGATAACTGTCCCGGGTCGCCGGGTAGACGCACAGAAACAAGCTGATCGCTATGAGACTGACTATCGCAGTGCGACGCTGTGCAAAAACCGCAGCACCCAACAACACCAATCCAGCGACCATGAACTGGATACCGCCCGGACCGTAGGGACCTATCAGGGGTATCAATAATACGCAACCGAGTCCCGCTCCCACCAGATCAAAGAAATACAACGAATGAACCTGAGATGAGTAGTGGGTGAGAATCATAGAAATGATTACACCGGCGACAAAAAATGGCGCGATCAAAATCAGATACATTGCCATCCAAGACACGATCTGCACCACAATGGAGGTTCCCGCTAGATTGAGTTTGAATGGCAGCGCATTGAGCAACGGCAGGATGGCCAAGGTGGTCACGGCGAAACTGATGTACAGGGGTGACATTAACCGCAGTGCCCGTTGTCGGTCGATGGGAAAGATGTACAGGTAGATGCCGCCCAGCCCCAATGCGAAGACGGTCGCTGTGACTACCACATAACCCATGGTGGTGGTGAGAATGACGTCGAATACCCGCACCAGGCTGAGTTCCAGCACCAACGTGCAGAATGCGACCAAGGCAATGCCAAGCCGCAATCGAGTCATCGAGATTTCCATTTACTTGCCGAACAAAGGTTTAACGGTGGGGATCAGCAAAACGTCGTCACCAAGCGCAGCGGGCAAACCGGCACCCAATGCGTAAAAAATAGCGCGCGATTATACCCCAACCACTGATATTTACCGCGCGCAGGGAATATTTCCTATCGAATGGGATGACTTAGCCTGCATATTCAGGACACCACCGGCTGGGGCGACACGGTTTCCGTCCCGGTGCTCGGCTCTCCCAACCGCAACAGGCTGGGAAGCAGGATCAGGGTGAATATCGTGCTCACACTCAGGCCGCCGACGATCACTGCTGCCAGCCCCCGATACAACTCACTGCCCGCGCCGGGATTGACCAGCAACGGCAACATCCCGAATAAGCTGGTCAACGTGCTCATCAGAATTGGGCGCAGCCGCACACGCACTGCCTGCTGCACCGCCTGGCGACGGGGAACACCTTCACGCTCCGCAGCGCGCGTCTGATGCACCAAAAGGATCGCATTGTTGACCACCAGCCCGAGCAAGATGATAAAACCAATCATCGTCAATAAGTCCATGGGCTGAGGAACAATGATATTCACCAGTTCGATTGCGGCAACACCTCCTACGGTGGCAAGCGGGATAACCAGTATAACCAGCAGACTGTCAATGAAAGACCGAAATAGGGCGCTGATCAACAAATACAAAATCACGATCGCCAAGATGAATGTGCCACTCATAGTTTGGATGGCAACATCGAGCTTGTCCGCGGAACCTGAATAGCTGATCACACCGTCCTCCGGTAACGCATTTTTGATTATCGGCTCCGCCTCTTCCCGCAATGTTCTGATTACGGTCTCCAACGCCATTCCCTCAGGTGGAGTGACTTGCAACGTGACCGTGCGGCGACGGTTCACGCGGCGAATCTCATTGGGTCCGGCTGTACGCTGCACCTGAACCAGTTCTCCGACTGGAACGATACCGCTGTCCGGTGTCGCCAACGGAATAGCCGCCAATTCCTCTGGGGTGCCCCAGGGTTCGGCGCGAAGAATAATATCGCGTCGTTTTTCGCCGTCGAAATAATCACCGACAAACAAGCCATCACCCAGAGCACGAATCACCGACGCCATAATGCTGCGATCCCACCCCGCCTCAGCTATGCGGCGCTCGTCAGGAATTAAGCGCAGCTCCGGCTCGGCAAGCACGACACCCGGCAAAGGCCGTACTTGTGAACCGGGCAACACCTTGTTAATCGCGCCAAGGCCGATCAGCGCTGCCCGCAACAGTTGCGGTACGCTTCGTGATTGGATGTCAACCTCCACGGTGTTGCCCCCCGACAGCCCTCCAAACAGAGACGCGCGTTTGGCGAACGCAATGGTGTCCGGGAAGCCCGCTACGACATCGTTGATCACCGCTACCAGTTCGGCGGTCCGCTCCGGGTCCTCGGTTCGTGCACCCATGAATGTGCCGCGGGAGAAGGTCACAAAAAAGTAGTACTTGACCTTGGGTTCTGTTTCACCGGTCATATAGGGTTTCAGTCGATCTTGCAGAATCTGCCCCATCTCCTTTTCGATGTATTCGACGCTCGAGCCCGGCGGCGGAACAATGAACGCAAACACGAGATTACGGTTGCCCTCCGGAAGATAATCCGCCTTCGGAATCAAGGCATAGGCAATCAATATCGGCAACGACAACAGCGCCGCAATCCAAAACCACCTGCGGCCGGGCGTGGCGGTCAAGCTCATAATGATTCGGCACCCCGCATCCCACCAATGACGATGCGGATCTTGAATCGCTTTGCCGCGGATGAACTGATTGGCGGCGGTGGGAATGATGGTCAACGCAATGACGAGTGAGGCAACGATGGCTGCCGCGATGGTCAACGCCAGATCGCCGAACAACTGGCCAATCTCATTCTCCAGAAACACCACCGGTAAAAAGATCGCCACCGTCGTCGCAGTAGACGCCAATAGTGCACCCCATACCTGGATCGCACCGTGCTCCGCCGCTTGAGATGGCGTTTCTCCTTGTTCCCGGAGTCGCAGTATGTTTTCCAATACCACGATACTGGCATCCAGAACCATACCGACCGCAAACGCCAAACCGGCCAGCGAGATCACATTCAGGGTACGTCCCATTGCATCCATGAACATGAATGCAACGAACAGCGAAAGCGGAATAGCCACCGCCACCATTAATGTGGCGCGAAATTTGCGCAGAAACCACCATAGCACGCCGATCGCAAGGATCATCCCCAGCAAAAGGTTGTTACGCAGCATCTCGATGGAGCGATCGATGTAGGTCGTCTCGTCGTATACTTGCTCGATGTTAAGATCAGCGCGTTGCAACGGGCCCTCGCTAAGCTCGGTGACCGCTTTGCGCAGGCCCTCCATCACTTCCAGCACATTCACACCCTGCTCGCGGTGGGCGTTTACGGCGATGGATGTCCTACCGTTGGTAGTGACAAAACTGTCGCGATCCACCAGACGTGCCTCCACCTTGGCAACATCTCGCAATTGGATGGGGCGTCCCTGTCGCCATTCGATGACCATCTCTTGAAGCTCCTCGACCGGATAGGTGCCCGCAAACCGCAGCGTGTAGCGGCGCTTGCCGACATCGGTAAATCCTCCCGATGCGTCCTTGCTGCTGCCGGCGAGCCGCGCGGCCCGCGGCAGCTCCACGCCCAGGCTTGCGGCGCGATAAGGGTCGAAAGTAATACGGATTTCCGTCTCCCGTCCGCCGTACACTTGAGACAATGCAACACCCGGCACCCGTTCGAACCGTGACTGCACCACCTCTTCGATAAAGTCCTGATAGCTGTCGATTCGGCGCGGATTACCGGGCGACGTTCTGACGATAAACCATGCGATGGCGCGACTGTCACCACCCACCGCGCTGATGACTGGTTCATCTGCATCCTCTGGATAACTTGCCACACGGTTTAGTCGGTTGAGGACCTCGAGCAGATTACGCTCCAAGCCCGTGTCCACATCAAAGGTCAAGGTGATTTCGGATTGACCGCGGCTGGCCTTGGAGACGATCTTGGTCACCCCCGGCAAGCCGCGGAATACCTCTTCCTGGGCCTCGACCAAGTCCGCTTCGACTTCCTCGGGAGCTGCCGCCCGCCAGGTCTGGCGGATGGTGATTTCGGGTTTCTCGATATTGGGTGTTAATTGAACCGGTAATCGCGACAGGCTGATGGTTCCAAACAACAGCACCAATAACACGGCAACCACGACCGCAACTGGATTGGAGAGCGCAAGACGTGTCGGGCTCATGACTTCACTTTAGTGTTTGGTCCGGCATGATTTTCAGTGCCTGACCCGGGCGCAATAGCTCGCCGCCGCGGGTGATGACCTGGTCACCCGGATTGATATTTCCGATCACCTCAATCATCTCGCCCTCGGCAAGCCCGGTGTCTACACGTATGAGCTGCGCTTTACCATCTTCACCGACGCGAAATACGGAAACACCAGATGATCTCAGAACCAGCGCATCACGAGGCACGGCGACAACCTGTTTGGGTTTTGCAGTCGGCACCGAAACCCGCACGGTGGTGCCGGCAGGCCAATGCGCGTCCTGCAATGTTAGGCGTACGTCGTACAGCCGCGAGCGATCATCACCGACCGGCACCACCGAACGTACTTGCGCATTTGTCTGTGTTGGATTCGCGCGTACCAGCACCTCGGTACTGAGCGTTACATGCGGCAGACTCGCCGGCGGAATACGCACCTGGGCCTCTAATGACTCCGGACTAACCAGGCGGATCACCTCGTCGCCCGCGCTCACCCGTTCACCGACACGGCGATAACGCTCCGCGACAACGCCGGAAAACGGCGCCGCGATTATGGTGTCGTTCAGGCGATCCTGCGCCCCGTCCAGGCGTGCTTTTGCGACTTGCGACTCGCCGTGGGCCGCGTCACGCTCCGCCCGCGCCTGATCCAACCGACTCTTTGTGACCAGCCCTTTCCCGGTCAGCCTCTTGAGGCGCGAAAGCTCCTGTTCGGCGTACTGCCGTTTTGCGCGTTCGCGCAGAACCACCGCCTCGGCCTCGGCCTTCAAAATCTTGAGTTCGGTGTCGTCGATGCGGGCCAGCTGATCACCGGTGCTGACACGGGCACCCACCTCTGCGACGCTCACCAGCCGGCCATCCACTTCCGCCGCCACACGCGCATCGTCACGGCTAACGATAGAGCCCGGCACCCACACCGTCGGCGCCATGTACATCTGTTTGGCTTCCGCCACCCTCACCAACGCGGGTGGTGGCCCCGCGGGCGATGGTTGTTTAGCCTGACCCCATGACGGCACCGGCAGCAACACAACGACCGCAGCGGCAGCGAGTAAACGATGAAAACCCATGCGTGAGTGCGAAACCTGATCTGTGGACTGTATTCGAGAGGGAAAAACTCGTGAAGTTCCCGAACTAGATAATACCACTTCCGCGGTCAAAACAACGCCGCCTGGTAACCGTAACAATGCTAACCGCGGGTGACTGAGGTGATCTCGAGCCTGGTACGTAGCCTACCGGTGCACCCCGGACCACAGCAAGCGACGGAGTAGCCCGTATATTGCACCAAGGATCCCGGATCGTGGCAAAGGGATCGGGCGTTCCTGGAGAAATCCTGCACTTCCAAGATCGACCCAAACCGGAAGTTTGCGCAAGTTCCGTAAAGCCGACGTTCATCGCACGTTCTGGCATGCGGTACGCAGGCTATAATGCCTGATACGAAGTACATTGCGTGCTTTGTCGAGGAATTTAGGTAATTCCATATCAGCTCCTTTATCTTTAAAAAGATTCCTGAGAATGTCCTACTAATGAATGCTAACTTATTGAATATGTGGTTAGCGAGTTTATTAGGGGACCCAATGTCCGAAACAAAAAAGGACATTGGGCCCTCGAATTATGGTTAGATTGCATACATGAATAAAGAGGAAGCGAAATCAGTTCTGGGTAAAGCGCTAGGCGCGTATAGGACAAAAACGTATAACGAATTAGGGTATCTGTTGGAAACGCAAGACACGTCTGAAGTAACGGCAGAATCAGGCACAAACTACCAACTTGAAATACAGGCTGTATGGGATGATGAAGAGAGCGGAAATCTTCGAGTTATGCGGTCTATTGATGACGGCGGGTGGAGGGCATTTATGCCATTAACAGATGATTTTATTATCGCCCCGGATGGAAAGTTTTTAGACGGATGATAGGTATGCAATCCAAAAACTGATGCCGACACGTGATATCTCGTTTATCTATCTGCTTAGACGAATGGTTGCTTTATAAATTTCGATTGACTGCTGTTGGCCGAGAAGCGGCCTGTGTCTTGCTGGGTCAACGACACCACTCTCAACTTCAAAATACCTTATCCCACCTAAGCCGTGACCCCTAAAACTTAAGTTTATAGGTGCGAAATGGCAGATGAGTCGCTATCAGGTGTTAGTATAAGATTCCAAAGATTGGGGCCATCAATATGTTTGAAACGACTATCGCCGGTAGCTTGCCCAAACCTTCCTGGCTTGCCGAACCCGAGAAACTATGGGCGCCCTGGCGCCTTGAAGGTGAAGAACTGGAGCAGGGCAAGCGTGATGCAGCCTTGGTGTGGTTGAGCGAACAGGAAGCTGCAGGTATCGATATTGTTACCAAT
>CAMYNX010000020.1 GCA_947259875.1 uncultured Gammaproteobacteria bacterium
CTGCGGCAAAAGCTCAGTTCGCTATCCAGTTCGGCGATCGATTTAGACTGGATGATTAATTACCTGAAACGACTCGCACACAAAAAATCTGACACCACCCCGGATACCGATGTTATTTGAGCAGGTCACTTAACCTCGTGTCCGAAATCATGGGGGAGGATCAGTGGACGCAATAATGTAGGTCGTATAGGCCCAGTCCAGGGTACCCTTGGTGACGAGCATGGATAACATCTTCTGGCGATTCGCCTCGCGTTGAGCCATGCACTCGTCAAACCGCGCATTAAACCACTCATCTAAGGTCTTTCCTTCAACGCGTATCGATTCAGCGTCATTAGTCATGGGTCCCCCCGTTTTCTTTAGTCCATAGTTGGAAAACACCAAATCGCATGGGTAAGCTTAGGTTGCACAATGCAATTAGGGCCCTAAGACAGGACCGCCATTTTGATCTCACGCCCTACCCCTATACCCCACGATGATGCGGTTCTGGGCTCATTCCCTACCTGCTGTACATCTGCTAATTTCTTGTACGGAACCACGACAGACACATTACCCCCAACTAACCGGAGCAACAAGCCCAAAATCGCTCAGCCGACCACGCAGTCCACCAACACATGCAAGAGGTCATCGACGTGGATCTTGTTTGCTTACTTTGTACCTTGCATGCACTCCTTTGGATCAATGACCCCCAGGGTCTTGACAATCTCGAAATTACCGTTCTTCGACTGGGCAATGTACATGTTCATTCGCACGTGATGCTGACCGGGTACCATTTCAGCTGGACCGCCTGGTCCCTCAGCGATCTTTGCGTGGTCTAGTGCCTTGATGACATCTTCTTGCTGTAGCGAGCCTGCCTCTTTCACAGCAGCCTCCCAGAGCCTCAGACCTCGGTACATGCCCGAGCACGCACTGCCAGCAGTGAACTTGGCGCTGCCTGGATAGAGCTTATCGTACTGATTGATCAGCTTCTCGCTGAATGGATCGCTGACGTTCTGGTAGTAGTCAAGGCAACTGTACAGACCCTCCACATGTGCGGCTGGCACTAAGTTCAGGAAGTTTTCGTCGAAGTACGTGCAGACTAGGTATCCACCTCGCTTCGTGAAGCCAGAGTTGTAAAGCTGCTCGAGGAATGACGTGAGCCCAGGAGGAACGATCGTATTAAATACCACCTCTGCACCAGTGGACGTGATCTTGTCAATAGTCTCGCTATAGTCAGTGTGATCCAGGGGAAAGTACTCCTCTCCGACTATCGCGCCACCGTTAGCCGTGACAACTTGACGGAGCTTCTTGTTCATCGTGTGTGGCCAAATATAGTCAGCTGACGGCAAGTAGAATTTCTTCGCCCCCGTTTGTTGCATCAGCCAGGGAATGAGAGGCTCAACCTGCTGCGCTGGCACCGGGCCGGTACAGAAGATGAGCGGGTCACATTCCTGTCCCTCGTATTGCTCGGGGTAAATGTAAAGCTTCTTGCCATTCACTACAGCAGGACCCTTGATAGCCTGTCTCGTGGAGCTATAAATGCCACCGAAGATCACATCGACTTGATCTTGCTGGACGAGCTTAGTAGCGTTGGCTTCCGCTACACTATCTGTAGTTGCACTGTCCTCAAGGTGCAGATCTATCTGTCGCCCCAACAAGCCGCCCTTTGCATTGATGTCATTAATCACCATCTTGGCCACGTTTGCATTGGCGATACCCATGAACGAGAGTGCACCCGTCTGGTCTGTGATTATTCCCACCTTGATGGATGATTCTTTCATGGCATTCTCTCCTCTCAATACTGGTTATCGGTGAATAGGCGCCGGCTGTTGGAGGGTGTACTCACACATATGTATTGGCTTGGTCTGACATGCCCGTCGTTTTTAGAAAGCACGCTTACCCATAGGTTACGTTTACTGAAGCCCGCTCGCCATGCCTAATATATTTAGAGGGCCTAATGTCCTTTTTCTTTTCGGTCATTGGGTTCTGTAACAAACTCGCTAACCATGTATTCAATAACTGAATATCCATTAGTAGGACACGCCTAGACACCACCTATGAAAAAAGCTTATACGGAACCGCGTACACTCCTCAAAAAAGTTTGCGACGTAATTTGTGTCTCGCATTATATCCCAAGTACTGCATACCATGACGCGGGATGAATGTCGGCTTTGCGACGCTGTTGAAATCGGCCGCCCTTTTTGGGTCGTTCTTTCCCGTTCGCTGCCATCGAGTGACAACGGCCACCCGCGGACCTCACGTGATTGAATTGATATGTTTGGTTTGATGGCAATGTGGAAAGGTTCCCACTCACTTTCGTGAGTTAGACGGATTCGTTGAGTAGCGAGCACAAAGTAGGTAGAGTATTCGCCCTAAACAAAACCAGATCATCATAGGAGGAGAAAAGCATGTCTTGGCAAGTGTCAGGTCGTAGCATGGAACTGTGTAGCTGCAAGGCGTTTTGCCCTTGCTGGTTGGGTCCTGAGGGGGAACCAGATCAGGAATGGTGTTCGGCAATTTTTGGATTCGATGTTGAAGCGGGGAGCTCAGACGGTATCGATCTGGCTGGCACCAAGGTGGTCTTCATGGCCCATTGGCCAGCCAATTTCTTTTCAGGTAATGGCAGCGCTCGACTATATATCAATGAAGCGGCCAGTTCGGATCAGCAGCGGGAACTGGAAGCCATATTCAGCGGCCAGAAAGGCGGGCTGCTGGAAGGACTGTGGGGTGCTGTTTTAAGCACTTGGCATCCGGCCCAGATCGCGAAGGTCGAAATTGACTGGGGTGACAACCCTACAGTTAGGGTCGATGGTGTCGGAGAAGCGACACTTACGCCATTCCAAGATGGCGCTGGCAAGTCGGCAACTCTATCTGGTGCGGCTGCCCAGGCGGCATTCCAGATGGATAGCATGGTCTTGGCCAAAGGCAAGGCTAGCAGTTGGTCGGATCCTGATCTTGGAAGCTGGGAAGGCGATTCAGCGACACTTCATAGCTTCAATTGGGCCGCTTAACGGGAAACCCTGACGTTTTAGAGGTGACCGCGCAAGTTTGCAGTTGATGTTGCCAATCACGTCTCGGTGACGGGCAGGCTCGTTTATCATTCGGGGGCCGTGCATAGATCCTACTCTTGTCGTGCACGATACTTTGGTTAATCCCAGTCGCAAGAGTCCCGGTAAACCTATCGACAAGGCTATCGAAAGCGTTGTCAAACGCGACAGAATCATAATCCTGGGCGCGTTGTCTATCGTTATTGCGCTGTCGTGGGCTTACATCCTTGCTGGGGCGAGCATGGACATGTCCGCTCTCGAGATGACGCGAATGACCTCTCGCAAAGCGGGCTTAGATATGATGACTCCCGCCGTCTGGAGCCTCAGCTATGCTGCTCTAATGTTTGTCATGTGGTGGGTCATGATGGTGGCCATGATGTCGTCCTCCGCCGCTCCCGTGGTGCTATTGTTCGCTGCGATCAATCGTAAGCAAGAAGAAAATGGCAATCCTTTTGTACCCACGTCAATCTTCGCATCGGCTTACCTGATCGTCTGGGGTGGCTTCAGTATATTGGCTGTCGCCGTGCAATGGGGTCTGGAACGTGCGGACTTACTGTCCCCTGTGCTGGACAGTGCGAGCGTGGTTCTTGGTGGCACACTATTGCTGGCGGCAGGCGTCTACCAACTGACACCACTCAAGCGGGCCTGTCTCAATCATTGCCGCTCACCAATGCAGTTCATTCTGACCCGTTGGCGCAGCGGAACAAGCGGCGCGTTTCGCATGGGAATTGAACACGGCGCCTATTGTGTCGGTTGCTGTTGGTTCTTGATGGGGCTCCTGTTTTTCGGCGGTGTCATGAATGTCTACTGGATCGCGGGAATTGCCGTGTTTGTTTTGTTGGAAAAGACCATCCCAAGGGGCCACCGGGTCGGTTACTTTGTTGGCGTCGCATTGATTGTCTGGGGCATTGCTGTCCTGGCTGGGATATCAGTTTTTGGGATGAACTGACCGTGCTTGGGACGGTTGAGGCGGATGAGATCCAGTCGAAAGATTCGTCGATTGCCGGAGACTTTAGAACTTCCGCTGCAGGTCGTTTTTTCCAATTCGCCGCCATCGGCTCACAACGGTCAGATGGTTGTGCCGTCGTTCATCGTGGTCTCGGGTAACGTCCGCTTGCGGATCACAAAGCGGTCGTTCGCCCAACGTGTATCACACCGCCGGTTCTGACCCAACGGACTCTGAAAGCCGTCGATGGGCCAGTATTGATACGGTGTCACGGTAACGAGTTATTGATCTACGCGTATGGTAGGCTAACCAGCGTTAGGCATAGAAATAGGAGCCGGCTTTGGAAGTTGTCACCTGGCTTCGTGAATTAGGTTTCGGCGAATACACCGATTCGTTTGCGGAGAATAGAATAGACCAGACGGTACTGCGGCAGCTCACCAACGACGACCTCAAGGAACTCGGAGTGGCGGCGCTCGGCGACCGTAAAAAATTGCTCGCCGCGATCGCAGAACTCGATCCCCCCAAAGCCGCGCCCACCGACGTTGAAATCCTTTCGATATCGTCCATGCCGGATGGAGGGCCGCTAGCCTACACGCCGCGCCACCTGGCAAATCGAATCCTCGGTGGCCGAAGCGAAATCGAGGGCGAGCGAAAGCACGTGACGGTACTTTTCGCCGACATCAAGGGTTCGACCGCCTTGATCGAAGGATTAGATCCCGAGGAGGCGGCGCAAAGGCTGGGACCTGTGATCGCTCTGATGATGGATGCTATCCATCGATACGAGGGCACGGTAAACAAGGTTCAAGGCGACGGAATCATGGCGTTGTTCGGCGCTCCCCTCGCGCATGAGGATCATGCTGTGCGCGCCTGTCTTGCGGCACTCGCAATTCGAGACTTGGTGGTGGGCAACGCGGAGGAACCGGTCGAGTTGCGGGTTGGCCTTCACTCCGGGGAAGTCCTTGTGCGTGCCATCCACAACGATTTGTCGATGGACTACGATGCTATCGGTGCGTCGGTCCATCTCGCGGGTCGAATGGAGCAAATCGCCGCTCCCGGGTGCGTCTACATGACTGCGGCCACGAAGATGCTATCCGAAGACTTCGTAGAGAGCAGAACGCTCGGGCCCACGGCGATCAAAGGTATTAGCGACGACGTCGAGGTGTTCGAGCTGATTACCCGGACCGCGCTCAAAATGCGCTGGGAGGCCCGCTCCCGGCGTCGTTTGACGGCCTTCGTCGGTCGCGCTGGCGAACGCGACACTCTGCTGTCTGCGGCTGGCCTGGCCCAGTCGGGTAGGGGTCAAATAGTCGCGCTCATCGGCGAAGCCGGTATGGGAAAGTCACGGCTCGCTCACGAACTTCTGCAAATGCCACAAATGAGCGATTGGTCCGTATACCAATCCGGAGCATCGCCCTATGGGATGCGCGACCCTTTGCTACCCATCGCCAATCTCCTGCGTTCGATATTCGGTATTGGCGATCGGGACAGTAAGACCGAGATCGACATCAAAATTGCCGATGGGCTAGCGCCCTACAAGGACGCAAGCACCGGTCTTGTTCCCATTCTCCGATTTCTGCTGAATTTGCCGATACAGGACCCGGCGTGGAATCAGCTCGACCCCGAGCTTCGGCGTATTCGGGTCATCGAAGGCCTTAGAAGCTTTCTCCTTAGCTCTGCGATGGTCTGCCCGTTACTGCTCCTGATCGAGGATCTCCATTGGATTGATCCCGAGACACAACTGCTTCTCGATGCGCTTGCCGATAGTCTGGCAGCACATCGCGTGCTCCTGCTCGCGACCTATCGGCCCGAGTACCAACATCGATGGGCCAACAAGAGCTACTACACAGCGATACGCATCAATCCGCTGACCGAGACGGACGTGAAGGAAATGCTGAATGCGCTCGTGGGTTCGGGGCCGCAGCTCGAATCGTTCAAGAACACCCTCGTTTCTCAGACCGAAGGTCGGCCATTGTTCATCGAAGAGGTCATACGCGCGCTCAAGGAATCCGGCGTGTTGGTCGAGCGCGACGGTGTCCTCGCGGTCGAGGGCAGCACCGAGAAGATCGATGTCCCCGCTTCGGTCAAAGATGTGCTGGCATCACGCATCGATCGTCTGGATCCCGACCTCAAGCGATTGCTGCAGACGGCATCCGTGATCGGGCGCCGTATACCGGTCCAGTTGCTCGAACGGACAGCCGATTTGCCGGCGGCAACGTTGGCAAGCCGACTGTCGGACTTGCAGGAAGCGGAGCTGCTTCATGAACTCGTCGGTGGTGTCGATGCGGAGTTCCAGTTCAAGCACGCCTTGACCGAGGAAGTCGCTTACGCCTCGCTGACCCACGAGAGGCGTCGGGTGTTGCATGGTCGCCTCGTCGACGGGATCGAAGGCGCCTACGCCGATCGACTGGAGGAACACTATGAGATACTCGGCCGCCATGCTCTGCGGGCCGAGCGCTGGGACAAGAGCTTTGTCTACTGTCGGCTGGCAGCGAAGAACGCTCATGCCCGATCCGCGTACCAGTCGGCGATCGAATGGTTCGATGAAGCATTGGCCGCTCTCGACAAATTGCCAAACGACAGTGTTCGGATCAAAGACAAGATCGACGTTCGCCTCGAGATGCGGACGGCGTTGTGGCCGCTGGGACGACATGAGGAGCTGGAGCGACGTATTAGCGAGGCGGGCAAACTTGCGGAGCAAGCCGGTGATACGGCGCTGCTCGCAAACGTCCACAACTATTTGACTGCCCACTACTGGCAAGCAGGCGAGCACGCCAAAGCAATCGAACTCGGTGAGCGGGGCATCGGGCTCGCCGAGGAAGCCGACGACTTTTCCGTGCGTGTCACAACGATGCAGCACCTGGGCCTTCCCCTCATGGCGTGCGGCAGGTTTAAACGCCAGATCGCGATCCACCGCGAGGTCGGCGGCTTGCTCACGGGCGAACAAGCCTACCGGCGCCACGGGATGGCGGGATATCCTGCTGCCATCACGCGCGGCTTTCTGGCCTGGGGACTGGCCGAGGTTGGCGAATTCGATGAAGCCTTTAGATGGGCGCGCGAGGGTGTCGCGATAGCCCAGCAAGTCGATAGCGCGATGAGCCGGGTCTGGGTCACCGATTACCTGGCGCTCACTCATCTCCTGCTTGGCGAGGCGGAGCAAGCTCTCGAACTGATGCAACCAAACTTCGAGCTGTGCCGGGACGCAGAAGTCCGTCTGTTGTTTTCGTTGACAGCTGGCATACTCGGATATGCTCTTACCCAGAATGGTCGCGTGACAGAAGCGGTCGACGTGTTCGAGCAGGCAGTTGAGCCAAACAGGCTTCAGCACCACCCGGAGGGATCGGGCTATCCTTTTGTCTGGTATGCATTGGCGGAGCGCGATGCGGGCAGAGCGGATCGAGGCCTTGCTCAGGTGCACCGGGCGATTGAAATTGCGACGACGCAAGGTGAGCGTAGTCACCAAGCATGGGCACTGTTCGCGCGCGGCGAAATCGAGGCAATGAGCGACGGTTCAGCCGCGCAATCCCGGGCGAGCTACTGTGAGGCGGAAGAAATCTCGGAACAATGTGAAATGCGAACACTAGCCGGGCACTGCCGCGCGCGGCTTGCGCGTGATCTTCAGAAGCCGGCTTAGACGATTGCTGCGGTTCAAGGCATGCAAAGGTGTGCGGTTGTCTCCATGGCTTGCCTGAGTCTGCTCATGTTGGCTAACGGCAGCCCTTCTCGATCTGATCCGTAGAGGTCCGCTGTGCGATTCAGGACCAGACATTTGCGCCGAGGATCATAAACGATGCCTTCGGGTCGACAAGCGACTATCTAACAGCGACGGCGTGCTCCGATTCTGCAAATAGGCCCTGACCAGGCCAACACCGGTCAATCAGATTAGTGATTATTTAGCCTTTCGGAAGGGCGGCTACCGCCTTAGCTACCGATGGATATTTCGGCGCGGCGCTCGTACCAGTCGCGTGTGTTGTTCGCAATTTTGACCACGGATAACATTACCGGTACCTCTACCAACACACCTACGACCGTCGCGAGTGCGGCTCCAGAGTTAAAACCAAACAACACAATGGCTGTGGCCACGGCTAGTTCAAAAAAATTGCTAGCCCCAATTAGCGCTGAGGGTGCGGCAACACAGTGTGCAACGCCCAAGCTCCGATTCAGTAAATACGCCAAGCTCGAATTGAAATACACCTGTATCAGGATCGGCACGGCCAGCATCACAATAATCAATGGTTGGCTCAGAATCTGTTCGCCCTGAAAACCAAACAGTAAAACTAGGGTCGCCAGCAAAGCGCCTAGCGATACCGGGTGCATCATCTTTAGCACACGTTGCAAATGAGATTCGCCACCGTTGGCCAGCAAGCGCCTGCGCCACCACTGCGCAAATGCAACCGGGATGACAATATAGAGCAATACCGACAGAAAAAGTGTTGCCCAAGGTACGGATATCGCCGACAGCCCCAGCAGTAGACCCACGATCGGTGCGAAGGCGAAGATCATGATTGTGTCATTGAGCGCCACTTGGGTAAGAGTAAAGTGTGGCTCACCATCCGATAGTTCACTCCATACAAAAACCATGGCCGTACAGGGAGCAGCTGCAAGTATGATGAGTCCTGCGATATAGGAGTCGATTTGTTCCGCCGGCAGGTAGGGGGCGAAGATGCCGCGAATGAAAATCCAGCCAAGCAATGCCATTGAGAAAGGCTTTACAGCCCAATTGACGAACAACGTCACGCCGACACCTTTCCAGTGTTCCTTAACATGGTGCATGGCAGCAAAGTCTATTTTGAGGAGCATCGGCACAATCATCAGCCAGATCAGAATAGCGACCGGTAGATTTACCTGTGCCACTTCCATCCGGCCAATCAGCTGAAAGGGTTCAGTGATGACGTGTGCCAGCGCAATACCTACAATGATGCAGAGAAACACCCACACCGTCAGGTAACGTTCGAAAAAGCCCATATTCTTATTACTGGCTTCTTTTGCCGTTGTTTCACGTTGCATGCTCATATCAAATCTTCGCTTTTATTCGATCACTCAAGGCAGCAGGCAGTGCCGGGACGATTGGGCATTTTGGATCCGGTACGCTGGTCACCGTTAGCGGACGCCTGCTTAGTAAATACATTAACCGGTTGCGCAGGGCACCACGTGCGCCCAGTCGGGTAGCTTCGGGTTCTTGCGGTAGTCAGCCCACTGTCCCTTAGCGCGCTCGAGGACAATCTCGGCTCCGGTGCACAGCAAGAATACGCGAGATTTCAGATTGAATCTCCCCCAAGTATGGGCCAGTTCACAAACACCCAATTCGCTGTCGCGATTCGGCAGTGCCCGGACCTGTAATCCTGTGAAGTTACTGAGAATTTGAAACAACGGGTCAGGTGATATGTTTTTATCGCTTGTTAATGCGTGGCGACTGCTGCTTATACGTCGTTGCTTGTTCCGCCACTTAACTCGCTCGGTTTCTTCGTAACTGCTCAAATACACCTAATCCCCAAGGACGAATGCCCACGATAACGGTCGTACCCCGACGGTCGTCCAGCTCGAGCTTTCGATCTTCCTTGACCAATTCTTCAAATTCTACTGCCAGGCGTTGCAGACGTTGGTGGAATATTTTGATGGATTGATCCGACACCATGCCATTGAGTACGAATCGTAATTCTCCAGGACCGTCGAAGCGGGACTGAAAAAACTCGGATTGCACCTGCTCTTCGAAGAAGCGTTGGATGGGCCCATTCTTGCGCCAATTGAAATTTCTCGCAAGCCGCATACGAACCTTGTTATCGGGTAACAAATCAATGATCTTCAAACGATCCAGTTTCGCGAGCAGGCGGATTCCTTCCAGTTCCGAGATCTTGTAGTCGTCGGTAATCTGCTTGAACGTGCAGTGATTGAGTAACAAGAACGCCGTCAACAGGAGTTTGGGGTCACCGACCAGGGTCCGTTCCTGTTCGTCGGTGAGTTCAACGACATTACGCCGCAAATCATCGGCTATGTCCACCAAGTCACCCAACTCCAGATTCACCAGTGCGCAGATATGCTGTAACCGTTTGAGGCTGAGATTTCCGCTGGCGAACAGCCGCTTCACGGTGGATTCCGACAGCTGCAGTGCATTCGCCACGTGGGCATAGGTCACGCCTCTTCGCTTGAGCGCAGTCTTGAGCGCGATGACGATGTCCTGGGCCTGGGGCATACTCAAGAAGAGTATCATATAATGATACTTTTAGAGCATATAAATGACACTCTTGCTTTATAAGTTGCTTTACAAGCCTCTTTTGCCAACACTGTGCAATACCTGGCAACAATTTGAGAGGACTTACCCATGTCACTATTTAAACGTTTATCCGCGACGTTGTTTTCCCACGTCGATCAGGCAGTGAGTCAGATCGAGAATCACGACGCAGTCATCGACGCATCGATCCGCGATGCCCGGCGCGCTGCAGCCCAAGCAAAGGTACGCTTGGCGCGAGTACGTAACGACGGCCAGCGGCTCCATGCCAAGCTCAAAGCACTGCGTGAGACGGAAGCAAGCTGGATAGAGCGCGCCAGAGCGTCCGCTGAAAATGACGAAGACACGGCGCTCGAGTGTCTGCGTCGTCGGCGCGAATGTCAGCGTCAGGCGGCGGAACTGGAATCTACACTGGAGCGCCACGGAGAACTCGAACGCCGGCTTGCCACCGAGACGCAAGATCTTGAAAACCGCGTCAGCGAAATTTCTCAGCAAAGAAACCTGATGCGCACCCGGCAATCCACGGCGGAAGCGCTGCGTTCGATCAACGCCATCGATAGTTCCGCGACGATCGATATTGACGATACCTTCGAGCGCTGGGAGATCCAGATCACCGACGCGGAGTTGGCGGCCGGACAGGCTGATGCATCGGACACCTTGGAAAGACAGTTTCTTAAAGTCGAGGACCGCAACGCATTGCGCGCAGAGCTGCGTGCGATCACCGGTGAACAGGAGAACTAAGTTATGAACACAAACACGGAAATCACGCCAACCGATGAAGTCATAACACATGCGCCTTCCAAGCCGATGGGTTTCGTCAACTCGCTCTTTAGTTTCAACGCGCTGACCGGGCTGCTGAGGATTCTCGGCGCCACCGTTCTCATCGCGTCGGTATCGATCTTTCTGCTCCAGGGCTGGGAGTCGGGTAATGACGTACAGCGTTACCTGCTGCTGTTGGCGCATACCGTGTTGCTTGCCGGTACCGGGTTTGCTAGCGGACACTGGATCAAGGAAAGCAAGGGCGCCCGATTGTTTCTTGCCTTGGCCCTGATATCAGTATCGGTGAACTTTGCGATTCTCGGAGGGCTGTTGTATTCCCAAGTTCAGTGGGATTCGGCTTTCGTGATATACCCGGATTTCGCGACCTGGCATACCGAGAGTCTGTCGACGGCCCTGGTTACAAGCGGCGGCGCATTGCTTCTCCTCGGCCCCGTCACATGGCTCGGGTTCATGGCGCTCGCGAGACGTTCCGCCGCGCGGCTCACGGTTTTGTACTTGCTCGGTAACGCAGCCTTATTGGTGCCCGTGCGCGGTTCCGAGGTAATCGGGATGCTTATCATGGTTGCGACGTTTGGGATTCTTTCACAGGTCTCCCGCGCGAGTCGGCAGGATGCAACACTTCGCACCAACGAGGGCTTATTCGCCCGGGTGGTGCAGTTTCTGCCCGTCGGGATAATCTTGAGTCGCAGTCTCTATCTATATGCGACCGATGCGTTTCTAATTACCATGGCCGCGCTCGTTGTGTTCATTGTGATACGTCAAATTGCAGGACAGATGGATCGGGCATCGACAATGCGCAAGACCTTGGAGTACTTCTCAGTGATCCCCGCCGGATTTGCGGCCGCCGGTGTTGCCGCGGTCGTGGATGACATGTGGCCACACGCGGATTCGTTGCTACTGCCAGTGTTCACTTTGAGTCTTGCTGCGTTGATATTTGAAATCTCGCTGCGTTGCTCGGGACGTGGTACCGGTTATCGTCGCATAGCCAGTGTCATCGTGGCGTCGGGCATGCTTGCGAATCTTTTCTTGTTCGGGAATGTGATCACCGCTGCCGCGTGCCTGTTGGCCGGAATTGCGGTTATGGTGTACGGCTACAGCGTACAACAACGCTTGATCTTCGGATTGGGATTGCTCACCCTGTTGGTGGGTCTGGGCCACCAAGTGACCTACGCCATCGAGATGTTCGACCTTGGCAGTTGGGGAAGCCTGGCGCTATTGGGAATCATCGCCATCGTGACCGGTTCGATGCTGGAACGTCACGGCGCCGACATCAAGCTTCGATTCACAACCTGGCGGCAACGGTTTCAATCTTGGGATTATTGACAGCCCCTATCACAATGGCCATCGTGCCCCCGGGCCGCAAGCTCGGGGGCATTCTTTTGGTCCGTATTGGTTGTCGAATCTTTAGACAAATCATATTAAGGGCAGGCATCTAACAACCTTTAACGTTCACGGCAGTTCACTTTTTGATGTTGTCTCTCAGACTGAATCTGAGCCATTGCGTGATAACGTTCGGTGTTTCCCACGACTCATAAGGTGCATGGCAGCACCCTGTGGGTAAAATAATTCCGAGCAAAGCGGCAAGTAGTCGCTGATCCATCTCGCTTAAAACGCGTTTACACTTGGAGGTTGTTTGCCCGGAGGGCGCTCGCATTCAGTCCCCAGCGCATGTTCCTACATCGACGACTGAGGACCCATCCTTCAGCGCTCGGAATTTACCGGACTGCGCAGACGCTTGGTCTGTCCGCGACGGCGCTTTTCATCGAGACGGCGCTTCTTTGCCGCGGGTGACGGTCTGGTTTTGCGCCGCGGTTTGGGCACCTTGGCGGCTCTTTGAATCCAGTGCACCAATCTTTGGATAGCATCTTGGCGGTTTCGCTCCTGGGTACGATAGCGGCGTGCGTCGATTACTAATATTCCGTCTCGGGAGACGCGTTTGCCGGCCAGACGGATGAGCCGTTCGCGCACCGCCTCGGGCAGCGACGGCGAACGGGTGACATCGAATCGCAGCTTGGCTGCAGTGGCGACCTTGTTCAGTTTTTGTCCGCCCGGTCCCGAGGCGCGTACAAACTGTAACTCGATCTCACTTTCGTCGATGTGAATGTGTTTGGTGACCCGGATCATGTGCTCGAAAAAGGTGTAACGCTACTACTGTCACACTACCATACAGATATGCTGTTTTCTGTCCATGCCAACCAAGGCCTGCCTGAGCGAAGTCGAATGGGCCCCATAGGGTTATATGACCAGGAATTATTGGGGGCGATGTCATCGGCGCGGCACACCGACCGGATACCTAAGTGTTTGATCCGTCGATCGTCCTGTCCAGCCGGCGCACGATGAGTCATCGGGGTGGTAGGTCCGGCGCCCGTTTTTCTCTACTATTAGCGTGATTGATCCCCGACGCCGGAGGCGAGTCGCTGTGGATGATTGGAAACCGTACAAAGATCCCACCGTTTTGAGTGTGATCGGGGCACTGATTGCAGCGATTGTATTGGGTTTTCTATTGGTTGAAGGTCTGACCGAAGAGTCGTTTTGGTACGAATGGTGGCCGCATCTGTCCATGCAGAAGATCGTGTCGCTGATTCGGTCTTCTGGACCCTGGGGTGTGGTTGCTTCAATTTCAGTGATGGTGGCGCATTCCTTTGTACCGTTTCCAGCCGAACTTGTCGCGATCGCCAACGGTATGGTCTATGGCCCGCTGTGGGGAACCGTGGTGACTTGGACTGGTGCGATGCTGGGAGCTTTTCTGGCTTTCGGTCTTGCCCGGCTGCTGGGAAGGCCTTTTGTGAGTCGCGTATTATCGGAAAGAAATAATCGGCGCATGGATGAGTGGGCGCGTACCCATGGCGGGGGCGCACTGCTTTTCAGTCGCTTCATTCCGGTTATCGCATTCAATTTGATCAACTACGCTGCCGGCCTGATGAACGTTTCTTGGTGGACATTCGCGTGGACAACCGGATTGGGGATTTTGCCATTGACCGCGCTCATGGTTGTGATGGGCGATAACATTGATAGATTCCCTTGGTACATATGGTTGTTGCTACTTACCGGCGGTCTGGTGTTATGGTTGCTGACACACCGTATGTTACGTTGGTCGGACCACGGTGTTACCGCGACCGACGAAGGTGACGAAACTCTGCCGATCAAACCCAGTGGGGAATAGCATTTGCGGTACATAGAAATTCGCATTCAGCTGGTGTTTATTTCCGCGATTCGAAACGGCGACGTCACGATGAGGCTTAGCCCGCATATTGCACCAAGGCGGCACAGACAAGAGCTAATGTTGTTTAGAATTAAGAATTCGATTAATGCCCGGCGTGACACTTTGTGCTCGGGTATGCGCCTATCCCGGCGTTGGCTCGGTCTCGAACGCCTGAACTTGCGCTGCACTCAACCCATAGCTACTGTCCTGCATTTCGCTCCAGCGCAGCGTTCAGCCGCCCGGCCCTGCGACTACCCGCAGGACACGTACTGCGACTCCGCGCAGCACAAGTCCCTTCGCCATCATCCGGGTTCCTTGGTGCAATATGCGAGTTAGGCACATGTTTTCTTATCCGCGTTTTACATCATGCCAACTACCTTGATCGTTTTGGGTGCGTTGGGGCTGGCTGTGTGGTTTTGGTTCGATTCCATGCAGGCGCGGGAGCAAGCGGTATCCGGAGCGCGCCGTTATTGCAGGCAGAACGATGTCCAGTTCCTGGATGACACAGTGGCCTTGGGATGGGTGGGATTGCGGCGTAGAGGCGGTGTGCTACATTTCTTACGCGTTTATGTCTTTGAATATGCCACTTCCGGGGCCATGAGACACCACGGCGTGGTCGCTATTTTTGGTCGGCAACTGCTGCAGATTCGATTGGATTCATGAATCACCGCAGATCAAAACCGTAACACTTGCCCGCATATTGCACCAAGGCGCCCCGCTTCTATTTCGCATCGCTCCCACGCGGCGCCCAGTCACGCGATTCTGTCGCCATCATCCGGGTCCTTGGTGCGATATGCGGGCTATCGGTCCTGACCTGTTAAATGCATTCGAAGCTAGACGCTGCGCACGGTGTCGCACGACGCGGCGAGATTCGCCCATCGTAGTCAATGGCCCATGACGTTTCCGAACATGCCCCTTATTTTGTTCATCAAACCCCGCTGCGTCGTCATCGCGGCCGCCAATTCAGTAATGTTGGCTCTATTAGCGAGTGTGCTAACGATAGATGGTAGAATTGTCTGTAGACCATTGTTAGCGAGTTCTGAATCTATCCCCACATGTGCTCCGATGGCCGATGCATCGATCTTGTCCATAAGCATAGAAATCAAGCTGATTTCAGATGCCGTGGTGAACTCAAATTTATTGGCGCGGTCCTTGAAAACAGACAAAGTCTTGCTACTTGTCTCGGCCAGAAAAGACTCAGCTTGATCTGGGGCAAAACCGATATCTTGCAGGTCATTCAACATCATGTCTGCCTTACCATTGATAAGGGTTCTGATTATCTCAGTCATGATATGTTTCCTCCTCAGCGAAAAATACTTACGTAACCTAGTGCGATTACATTTAAATCCTTAAGCTTAAGAGAGACAACCGCCAACCCACGGATTTAACAATGGTTTTAAACTGTGTTTTTTCGCAAAATGCACTTATTTGCCATATAGATAGATAACATAAGAATTGAACAGATAGATGGTGAACAAAAAGATGCTTGCCCATCCCACCGTCTTCAAGACGCGCGTCTTGGTTCGATAAAGCAGTGCCACAATGGCGACCCCTGTCATCATGATGGCGGAGATCGCAGATACCGCATGAGTGGTCGAGACATGAGCCAGTAACGGTCCTGGCATATACAAGATATCGTCCACGGTCAGGATCAGGATATTAAACAGGTTACTGCCGAAAAGATTTCCAATCGCCATATCCAAAGCATTGAGACGCAGTGCCGCCACGGTCACCACTAGTTCCGGAAGCGAGGTGACAAAGGCCACCAGAAGTGTTCCCACAAAGCTTTCGTACCAACCCATTTGGTGGGAGATCTGTTTGGCGATAAACGGCAGCCAGCTCCCAGCCGCCACGACCAAGAACGCTGCCGCGAGATAACGGATCGTCAACTGACGCAGCGTGACCTCGGGGAAACGATCTGCCTCTGCCGCCGCGAATGCCGCAAGTTGTTTGCGCTCGTAACGAAATACGGTGCTCATTGCGACGGCATAAAGAACTACGATTAAGACACTGTAAACGCCAATGTGACCCAGGGTCATCGTGAAGCCGCTCGACGAAAGCAGGATATTGAATCCTGCGAAACCGATCAGTATGACACCAAAGCCGGCGGACAGGATGTGACCTTGTCTGGCGCGGGTATAGACCGATTCACCGCGGTGTAGGAAGTCCAGAACAACAATAATAAGGAGATTGAACACACAACTACCCAAGACGTCACCGACGGCGATATCGGGCACGTTGGCAATCGTGACCGAGCTGATGCCCGTTACCAGCTCCGGCAGAGATGTGACGGAAGCCAATAGCACCAAGCCGATCCAGGTGCCTCCGAGCCCGGTCTTATCGGCAATGGCATCACCATAACGCGACAACTTGATGCCGGCGTAGCCGATCACCAGGACGCAGATCAAAAACTGTAGCCAAACCATGCTGGATTATCGGTTCCGCGCCGCAGCGCGCCGGATTGCGGCACGGAGAAGGGGTCCGGCGAAACTTCGGCTGGGTGGCGGTGTTGCTCCGTGTTTCTTGCGTTTCACATGAAAACTCTTTATTTACAATAAGTTACGTAAATTATCGGCCAAATACCAAAAAATGTCAGCATATTGTTGCACTGCAACAAAAGTAGTGCTATGCTGCACCGCAACATAGCGAAACCATTAATTTATCAGGAGCAAAACCATGGCAAATGTTGATCTTACCAAGCAAGCCGATGACGTGTTGGCAGTCGTCAAAGAAGTGAACCAGTTGACCTTGGCGAACGTCGAGCGTCTCGTGGACCTCAATATCGAGAGCGTTCGCAAGTATGCCGATGCGATGCTGGGGAGCTGGAAAGACGCTCTGGCCATCTCCGATCTGGAGAGCGGTCAGAAATACATAGCGAAGCAGGGCAAGGTTGCGCAGGAAGTCGTGAAAAATCTGACCGACGACGCCAAGGTAGTGGCGGAAATTGGACAAGGGTATGCCAGTGATGTGCAGAAAGTCGTCGCCGAGAACGTCGCGAACGTAACTAAGAAAGTCGCCTAAACAGCATATGCGCTAAACCGGAGGCCACCGGAAACCGGTGGCCTCTTTAGTTACCACCGCAGCTGTAGATTGCGAACGGACTTTTCACTGCGGTTATTGGTGACAGCGCTTTCGCACCACGTTCGTCGGTCGCGTTCCCCAATCACCGGACCCCGGACCGTGAGCATGATGCGACGCCTCCAATCTGAGAAGGTGACCCGATGTCTTTGACACTACAGTACCGGCTTGTCCTGACACTATTGTTGTTCATGTTCAGCAACACACCTGTGTGGGCGTGAAGACTTGCGCCATAACTAGCCCGCATTCTCACCAGGCGCGCAGCCACAATTCTTGCTAACAAACCTTGGGAGTCGAATGTCGTCTGTTCCTGGAAGAGACGCTGCGGATCTTTTCGGTGTGGACCATGAATAGGGACGGGGCTATCCCGGCCCCTCCGTCGGTGGCGTAACTAGAGTCCGGTCATTGTTTCGCGAAGAAAAGACTTTTTAATTTGGAGAAGTCGGTGACAGGGATGTCATCCCCAATACCTGGATCTTGCCCTTGTTGCCAGCTCCATCGAGGATCCCCGGTTTCCCGCCGCTCACTCACTATTCATCATCGAGTAGATTTGCTAGGCGAGTGCGGTAAACAATACGTTCCCACCAGGTCACGGGGCGCAAACAAGGATCGTCCAGACTGATCACATGCTGCTTGCCGCGGCGAGTCTCGGCGACAACTTTCCCATCCGGCGTCTGTTCTACGATGCGCCAGAATTTTTTCACGGTGTAACTATACTGGTCCCCCTGTGTGGCCGGCGTAATGCTCTTCGCCCGTACTCCCGGGTGGTTACTGTGTTTGGTTACTTGATATACCACCGGATCCCCCGGATTGTATGTCCGCCTAACCAATGGTCAATCTCTGCTTTAGTTATTTAAATGTGTGTGAAACCCAGTAGAGTATTGACTTTTGCACACATTGTCCTGAAATGTCTATGGCCATCAGAAGGTTATTCGGCGGCTAAAACCAGATTGACTAACCCGCATCGCGTTGATTGTCAGCAGATCACCGGTTGTTGGAAGGATTCCACAGCGCTTGTTTCGATGGAATGTGGGCGTTGATTGCGGGTTTCCACAACCGATTCAACTGCAAAAATTCTTTTGTGCTCAATATCTTGTCACCGTTTTTTATACAGCGCTCAATTGTTGCTTCCGTCGCAACACCCCGGGCGCCACTTGTTTGAATGAGGCGAATCATTTATACAGGCAAATCTCATTCGGGAAATCACAGATATGGCAACCGGCGGTTACTTATCGAGAATTTTCAGCAGCTCCCCGGTGAAACCCATGCAACATCACATGGAAAAAGTGGTGGCGTGTGTTTCCAAACTACAACCCTTCTTTGATGCGGTTGTAACAGGGGACTGGGATCAGGCAGGCGAGATCCAGCGAGCCATCAGTAGCTTGGAGAACGAAGCCGATGACATCAAGAGGGATATCCGCCTGCATTTACCAAAGGGGATCTTTATGCCGGTGTCGCGCATAGATCTACTTGAGATGTTGCGCATTCAGGACATGGTGGCCAATAAGGCCAAGGACATAGCGGGTCTTATGCTCGGTCGCAAAATGGACATCCCGCGCGAGATATCGGGCGAGATGGTCGAGTTTGTGAACCGTTCCGTGGAAGCAACCAGTCAGGCGCGCACCGCCATCAATGAGTTAGATGAGCTTTTCGAGACCGGATTTCGCGGCGCCGAAGTCGAGTTGGTCGAGTCGATGATAAAACGGCTGGATGCCATCGAGAAGCAAAATGATGAACAACAAGTCAAATTGCGCGCAAGTTTGTTTGCTCTCGAAGAGACCCTCAATCCCGTTCAGGTAATGTTTCTCTACAAAATCATCGATTGGATCGGAGAGATCGCTGATCTCGCGCAGCGCGTCGGCAGCCGTCTCGAATATTTGCTGGCAAGATAAAAGCCAACTAACCAATCCCGTGGAATTCTCTACAACCTATCTTGTCTTGGCGGCCGTATTCGGTCTTTTCATGGCTTGGGGGATTGGGGCGAACGACGTTGCCAACGCGATGGCTACTTCGGTGGGTTCCCGTGCGTTGACAATCCGTCAGGCGGTACTTATCGCTGCCGTGTTCGAATTTCTTGGGGCGTTTTTGGCCGGCGGCGAGGTAACCGCCACCATACGCAAGGGGATCATCGATGTCACCACGGTCGCGGACACGCCGGAATATCTCGTCATCGGCATGCTCGCCTCGCTGCTGGCGGCTGGCACATGGCTATTTGTTGCCTCGACCTTTGGCTGGCCAGTGTCCACGACACATTCCATCATCGGTGCGATTGTTGGATTTGCGATTGCCGGTATCGGTGTGGATGCGATCAAATGGGGCAAAATCGGTGCCATTGTCAGCAGTTGGGTAGTCTCGCCGTTGCTCGCGGGATCGATCGCGTTCCTACTGTTCAGGAGCGTGCAGAAGTTGATCCTGAGTACCGAGGACCCGTTTACAAATGCCAAACGTTACGTTCCCATGTATATATTCCTGGTAGGGTTCATTATCGCGTTGGTAACGCTGTTAAAGGGCCTGAAATACGTCGGGTTGGGATATTCCGCCGGACAGAGTTATCTGCTGGCGCTGATTGTGGGTCTGATTGTGATGGGAGTGGGAAAGTTTTTTGTTAACCGCGTGCGTCCCGACCCGGCGCTCGATATAAAGTTTCATTTCGCTAATGTGGAGAAGGTTTTCGGTGTACTGATGATCTTTACCGCCTGTGCAATGGCGTTTGCCCACGGATCCAACGATGTCGCCAATGCGGTGGGGCCAGTAGCCGCTGTCGTGGGCATCGTGCAAAGCGGCGGACAAGCAATTGGACAGAAAACAGCCGTATCGGTGTGGATACTGCTACTCGGGGGGGCAGGTATCGTACTTGGTTTGATAATGTACGGAACCCGCGTGATTACCACCGTTGGAAACAGCATCACCGAGCTGACACCCAGCCGCGGTTTCGCGGCGACCCTGGCTGCGGCAACCACCGTAGTCATGGCCTCCGGAACAGGTCTGCCCATTTCGACCACCCACACGCTAGTGGGCGCGGTGCTAGGCGTGGGCATGGCGCGCGGTATCGGTGCTCTGAACCTGAACGTGGTGCGCAATATCTTTATGTCATGGATTGTCACACTCCCCGCAGGCGCGATCCTGGCGATCATATTCTTTTTTATATTCAAGCTGTTTTTGACCTAGTAGCCACGCTAAGCAAGCGCCAGCCGGCACGCATCCTTTTCATGGTGGCTTTGCGGGTAGTTCAAGTGTCATTTCCGTCAACCTATCGACGGTATCAGCGTTATAATCAGTACACTCCCAAGGAGGCAAACCAATGCGCGGCTTGATTAGAGTGCTATTAGCGGTGGTGTTATCGACTCTCGTGGCGACCAATATCGCCGCGGCGGGGGGGTATTATGGTGGGCACTACCGTGGCTATCACGGTGGTTATAAACATCACGGACATCACAAATATGACAGTGGCGACGTCGGCCTGGCATTAGGGTTCGGGCTCTTGTTTGGCACCGTGTTGGGCCATGCCATGAACCAACCCGGCTATGATTACTACGATGCACCCAGGCGTTATCCGCCGCGTCGCTACCACCGGCATTACTATGAATATGATCAACCGCGCGTCGTGTATCGCGAGGTCGTCCCATCCTACCGCACGGCCGTGCCGAGTGATCGCTGTCTGCAGGAACGCGAATATCAGACCACCGTCGTTATCGATGGCAAACAGGTCGAGGCCTACGGTAACGCCTGCTTGCAACCCGACGGCTCCTGGCGGCGCGGCGCGGCAAAGCTAGTCCCGGATTACTAGATATAGTCCCAGATTACTCGAAAAGATTACTAGATACGTTCGTCGAAAACCGCACAATCAACGGCATCAAGAATCAGCGGCGCTCCCAACAGATGGCGCAAAAACCGATTGTTTTCTATGACGGTGGGTGTCCACTTTGTCAACGCGAGATCGCGCATTACCAACGCGTAGACTACGGCGGGCGGATTCATTGGGTGGATATCACTCGTGATACGGGAGCTTTGGCTGCCCATGGTCTGGCGTTCAGTGACGCAATGGCGCGCCTGCACGTGTTGGACGGAGAGGGCGTTTGGCAGACCGGGGTGCGTGCGTTCGTAGCCATCTGGACGGAACTGCCGCGTTACCGGTGGCTGGGGCGAGGAGTGCAAAAACTAAAGCTGTTCTCCCTGCTGGAGCTGGTGTACACGCCGTTTGCAAGGTGGCGCTATGGGCGGCGCTGCGCCGAACATCCCTGTCAGTAATATCGAACCCCGGCAGCGTCAAGGCCATCATGCGCATACACTTGCTGCAACGCGAGCAGATCGTACCTCAGCCCATCGACAAGGTGTTCCCGTTTTTTACCAAGCCGGAAAACCTTGCATTGATCACCCCGAACTCACTGGCATTCCACGTGCTCACACCAAGTCCAGTGACGATAGAGCAGGGGCGTGTCATCGATTACACCATCAAGTTGCTCGGTGTGCCGGTACGCTGGCGCAGCATGATTACCACGTATGATCCACCCTGGTGTTTCGTTGATGAGCAGATGAAGGGGCCCTATTCCTTTTGGCATCACCTGCACACCTTTGAACGCCGCGGTAAATCCACGGTGATTCGTGATGAAGTGCGCTACGGGTTGCCACTGTTCTTAGTGTGGCCGCTTCACGATACGGTACACCGACTATATGTTCGTCCTACTCTCGATGACATCTTCGACCATCGTCGCGACGTCATCCAACAGACATTTGATGACGGTGCACCCGCGTCGGCAGACGTGCCGCTGGCGCGGCAGTTATCCGGCCAAGGACAAGTTGCATGAGGGTCGAGCTTATCGGCGTAAACGATGCGCCAAGGATCATCGCGCCGCGGGCCCTCTACCCTTCAATCCACGCGCCCAACAAGCAATAACAGTGCCCGGAACAACCCGTTGGTCATGTTTGCAAACTCGTCATAGTTCAGTTTGTCGGGGGTGTCCTCGCTACTATGATAGTAAGGGTATCGGTAAAACGCTGTATCGGTGATCATCAACGCATCGTAATCTTGATGCCAAAAAGAGCGGTGATCACTCCAAGATACCCCAGGGATCGCTGCAAACGTGGCCACGTGTTCGACGGGAAAATCCGTCGATGCCCGGAACGCGCGCACGAGATCTCGCATCACATGGCGCGAACTAAAATTACTGACGAATGCGATAAAGTTTCCTTTATCTGGATAGAAGAACCTAAATAGCGGCGGGTAGCTTTGGGAACTCGGGGAATTTGAATAGCTGCCTATGGTCTCGAGCGCAACCATGAATCGTATGTCATCGCCGCGTTTTCGCGCGTGACGCGCGTAGACCGCGCTACCTTGCTGATCAGTGGCATAAAAAGGCGGCTCTTCATTGGTGAAGGCCGCAAAGCGCACGCTCTTTTCGGGCTCAACGCGGACGAACAGCCGCGACAGCTCCAGCAGTGCGGCAACACCGCTGCCATTGTCGTTGGCCCCCGGACTGCCATACACCGAATCGTAATGGGCGCCGATCAGGATAATTTGCTCGGGATATCGAACGCCGGTACGTGTCACCTCCAGGTTGGCGCTGCGCACCCCGTTGACCGAGTATTCCTGGGTCGCAATCTCATAGCCCTGACCGCGCCATGTCGCTTCGATGTACTCCTGTGCCGCGCGCAGCGCCTGTGGCCGAAATACATTGCGCTCGCCGATAGTTTCGGCAAGGCGTGAGACATGTTGCCGGAGCTGCTTTGCGGTAATTTCGTTGGTCATGGAAACTGTAAGATCAGATGCGTTTGCAGAAGTCGTGGCGCCCAGGATAGTAGTCGCTACGACAAACAGACGTCGTCGCGGTATGCGGTGCACAGTTAAAAGAAATAAAAAACAAATTACAAGATTCATGCTCGTCCCACGGACTCGCCCGCTTTAACTCGTGGCTACAATGTAACACTGTGAGATTACTTGTTGTGCTCGGAGTGATACATGAAGGATGTCAGCCTGCGGTCTCCCTCTTTGCCACATCGAGCAGGTACATCTGAACCCCTCCAACTTCGCTCATGATCAGCACCAGGCCGACGGATTTCGCTCGATCAACGAAAATGCTAAGACGCATCAACAAAATGCTTACTGTACCTGCAAGATATGGCCATTTTCATCTCCAGGTGGTTTCGGTACCGTAAGACATCGTGTAGTTTATGGCCATGGCCAAACCAAGCAAAGACAGTTCCACCATCACCGCGGCGCTGATCCTGATCGGCAATGAGTTGTTGTCTGGGCGCACCCAGGACGCGAATCTGAGTCATTTGGCGCAGCGGCTCAGCGAGGTCGGTATCAGCTTAGTGGAGGCCCGGGTGATTCCCGACGTCGAAGAAACAATCATTGCTACTGTCAACGAACTACGTGAACGCGTGAGCTATGTGTTCACCACCGGCGGGATCGGTCCCACCCACGATGACATCACCGCCGAATGCGTTGCCAAGGCGTTCAATGTGCCGCTTATCCGGCATCCTGAGGCGAAAAGCCGGCTGATCGACTATTTTGAAACCCGCGGCGTCGAGGTAAACGAGGCGCGGCTGCGCATGGCTAACACACCGGAAGGCGCCGAACTCATAGCAAACCAGATATCGGTTGCGCCGGGATTTTATATCGGTAATGTTTACGTTATGGCTGGTGTCCCCAAGGTGATGCAGGTCATGGTGGAGGAGATCTTGCCGAGGCTTGAACATGGCGCGCCCATCACCAGCGCCACCGTGGTGTGCGATTTGCCGGAAGGCACCGTAGCGATGGGTCTGCGCGAGATTCAACTCAAGTATGCGGGCCTGAGTATCGGCAGTTATCCCGGCAGAGCCAACACCGGATACCGGGTTTCGTTAGTGGTGCGCGGTGCGGATTCCGAACAAGTGTCCGCAGCCGCCGTAGATATTGAGTCGTTAGTGCATAATCTGGGTGGCCACGTCGAACACGATTGACCCGGATAACCGAGCACCGGGAACAGGCGTTCGGAGCAAGGACGCCGCTCGTGGTTCCCAGTATACTTAGCATATGCAATTCGGCGGTGACGCCGGCTCAGCTCGGTCGCAACCATTCGATACAACTTCATGTGGAATAAGGTGATGATATGGCTGAAAAGCGGATCATAACTTCAGAATCAGTGACAGAAGGACATCCTGACAAGATGTGCGACCAGATCAGCGATGCAATTCTCGACGAGGCCCTCAGACAGGATATGAATAGCAGGGTAGCCATTGAGGCCGCAGCAAAGAACGGTGGCGTAATGGTATTTGGAGAGATGACAACAAGGGGATGGGTCGACGTTCCGCACATCACCAGGGACGTCATTAAACAGATTGGATACACAGATTCCCACTACGGTATCGAATGGGAGACGTGTTCGGTGTGGACGCAGATAACCGAGCAGTCACCGGATATATCGATAGGCGTGAGCGAAGGACAAGGCTTGCACAAAGAGCAAGGGGCCGGCGATCAG
>CAMYNX010000021.1 GCA_947259875.1 uncultured Gammaproteobacteria bacterium
CCAGCTTGCGGCGCGCCTGGCACGGGAGATCGAGGGCGATGTGTTATTCGATCCCTATAGCCGCGGCCGCTACAGCACCGACGCATCGATTTATCAGATCGAGCCGCTGGGCGTGGTGGTGCCGAGAACGTGGCAGGATGTGGTAAGCACGATCCAGATTGCCGCCGAAGAGGGGGTATCCCTCCTTCCCCGGGGCGGGGGGACTTCACAATGCGGGCAGACCGTGGCCGAGGCAGTTGTTATCGATGTCGGCGTGTACCTGAAAAAACTGGTGGACATTGATGTCAGCGCTCGGCGCGCGGTCGTTGAGCCGGGCATCGTGCTCGATCATTTGAATGGCCTGCTGGCCCCGTCGAACCTGATGTTCCCGGTGGATGTATCCACCGCCAGCCGCGCGACCCTGGGTGGTATGGCGGGTAACAACAGTTGCGGTGCGCGTTCTATTTGCTATGGCACGATGCGCGACAACGTACAGGCCATCGACGCGATCATGATCAACGGTGAGCGTATGACCTTTGGTCCGCTGGCCGGGGCCATCGACCAATCTCCGTTGGTGCGCTCGCTGCTTGCATTGGGTCAACGCGAGGCGCAGGAGATCAAGCAACGTTTTCCGCAACTGCAACGCCGAGTCGGCGGTTATAACATTGACGCGCTGATATCCGATAAGCAGAACCACGACGTCAATCTTGCGCAGATCCTGGTTGGTTCGGAAGGGACCCTTGCCTTTTCCGAGCGTATTCATCTCAACTTGCATCCGATCCCGCCGCACAAGGTGCTCGGCGTATGTCATTTTCCGAACTTTTACGCTGCGATGGATATGACGCAGCATTTGGTTAAGCTTGGTCCGAGCGCGGTGGAACTGGTCGACCGTACCATGATCGACCTCGCGCGGGAGATCCCCATGTTTCGCGCCACACTGGATCGCTGTGTTGAAGGTGAGCCGGAGGCGCTGTTGCTGGTCGAGTTTTCCGGCGACGATTCTCGCGCAGTGCTCGATCGATTAGAAGACCTCGTCCAGTGCATGGAGGATTTCGGATTTCGCGACGCGGTTGTCAGCGCCGCCGATCCTGGGTTGCAAAAAGCGATTTGGGAAGTGCGGAAAGCGGGGCTCAACATCATGATGTCGATGAAAGGTGATGGCAAGCCGGTCTCATTTGTTGAAGACTGCGCGGTGCGCCTGGAAGACCTCGCCGAATACACAGATCGACTGACTGAGGTGTTTCGCAAGTATGGAACGACCGGTACGTGGTATGCCCATGCCTCCGTCGGCTGTCTACACGTGCGGCCGGTGCTGAATCTAAAATTGGAAGCCGATGCCAAGAAGATGCGCGCCATTGCTGAAGAGGCGTTTGCGATGGTTCGCGAATATAAAGGTTCCCATTCCGGTGAGCATGGCGATGGATTAGTGCGTTCGGAATTCCACCAGTCCATGTTTGGTTCACGCATGGTGCAGAACTTTGAGCAGGTCAAGAAGCTATTCGACCCCAAGGGATTGATGAATCCCGGCAAGATTGTGAATCCATCGCGAATGGATGACCGCAGCCTGTTTCGTTACAAACCCGAGTACCACACGAAGGTGCCAGACAGCGCACTTGATTGGTCGCAATGGGGAGGATTCCCCGGTGCCGTTGAGATGTGTAATAACAATGGGGCGTGCCGAAAGTTCGATGCGGACGTGATGTGTCCGTCGTACCGCGTGACAAATGCCGAGCAACATCTAACGCGCGGGCGTGCCAATACATTACGTCTGGCGTTGTCGGGGCAGTTAGATCGCGGCGCGTTCACGTCAGCGGAAATGTATGACACCATGAGGTTGTGCGTGAGTTGTAAGGGCTGCAAGCGCGAATGCCCTACGGGTGTGGATATGGCCAAGATGAAGATCGAGTTTCTTCATCATTATCATCGTCGCCACGGCTTGGGTGTGCGCGAGCGTTTGATCGCGTATCTACCAAGATATGCCCCATGGGTGTCGCGCATGCACGGCCTTGCGAATGTTCGTAATCGTAGCCGCATTTTGGCGCGTATCGGTGAGCGGTTCTTGGGCCTGAGCGCCAAGCGTTCGCTGCCCGAATGGCACCCACAACCGTTTTTGACAGACTCGAGCGAACCCGCCGGGGACAGCAAAGCCGGTGAAGTGGTTTTATTTGCGGATACCTTCAATCGATATTTTGAGCCGCACAACCTGACCGCGGCGGTGGAGGTGCTGCACGCGGCCGGTTATCAAATTCATATGCCCGGTGCGGCGGACGGTACCACCCGTCCGCTTTGTTGCGGCCGCACGTTCCTGGCCGCCGGTCTTGTTGATGAAGCCATTAACGAAGCCCGACGCACGCTGTCGGCGCTCAAGCCGTTTATTGACCGCGACATACCGGTGGTCGGACTTGAGCCATCGTGTTTGTTAACTTTTCGTGATGAGTTTGCGAGCATGCTTCCTGGTGAAGAGGTCGATCGGCTTGCCGCCAATGCAAAGCTATTTGAAGAATTTCTCGCCGCGCAGCGCAGCGACGGATTGCTGGAACTCAAACTGGGCGCTATTGGGCCGCAAAAAGTTGTTGTCCATGGTCATTGTCATCAAAAAGCTTTTGGGGCGATGGATGCCGTAACCGAGGTGTTGAAATTAGTGCCTGGTATGAATGTAGAAATAATTCAATCCAGTTGCTGCGGTATGGCGGGTAGTTTTGGTTACAACGCTGAGACTTATGATGTTTCTGTAAAGATGGCGGGGCTCAGTTTAATACCGGCGGTTCGGGGTTTGGGTCCCGATACGCGGATCGTGGCCGACGGGACGAGTTGCCGGCATCAGATTACCGATCTCTCCGGGCGCGACGCCACCCACGTCGCGTGTATTCTTCGCGATGCGTTGATAAGGTGAATATTCATTGCAAGCTTCGCCATGCAATTATCGGTGGCTCATAAAATGCGGTATTGGCAACTCATGTCAGCACCAAGCGAGGAGTCTCACCATGTTGTATGGAGTTTACTGGCTTCAGTACTTTTGAGATCCTTCGGCGTTCCGCCTCAGAATGACAAGCACTCTTGTCATTCTGAGCGAACCCCGTGAGCGAAGAATCCTAGGAACCCGTTCTTCGGGTGCTGTTTCATTGCTCCCAGCGATTCACAAGCTTGTTGGACGGCCGCGGCTACGCGGTGATCTTTTCCACTCCGGAGTCGGTGCCCAGCAACAACACGTCCGCTGGCCGGCGGGCAAAGATTCCATTGGTGACGACCCCAGCGATATGGTCAAGACTTTCCTCCATTTCTACTGGATTCATGATGTTCAAGTTGTGCACATCGATAATCAGGTTGCCGTTGTCAGTCGTAAAACTGGGCCGAAGCTCGGGCTGACCCCCGAGTCTTACCAACTGGCGTCCAATGAAGCTCCGTGCCATCGGGATTACCTCGATCGGAAGAGGGAATGTGCCGAGCACGTCCACTAGTTTGCTCGCATCCGCGACACAGATGAATTTTTCACTTGCTGCCGCCACGATCTTCTCACGAGTCAACGCGCCACCGCCGCCTTTGATTAGATGCAGATGACGAGTCGCCTCATCCGCGCCATCGACATACAGCGGAAGATCACCGGTATCGGTCAACTCGAGTACCGGTATGTTGTATTGCTTGAGACGTTCCGCCGTCGTCACGGAACTTGCGACAGCGCCATCTATCTTGTTTTTCACTTTAGCCAACGAGTCAATAAAGTAGTCAGCGGTCGAGCCTGTACCCACACCAATCACCATGTCCCATTCGATGAAATCTAGCGCCGCTTCCGCCGCTGCCTTTTTTTGATCTTCTCGCTTCATATTGATACAACCTGTTAGGCTAGTATTTGAGATGAGACAGGATACTCACACAATCCCGATTAAGAAAGTACCTCGACTCGTATAATCAAGATGCCGGAGACTTACCTTAAGAAGATACTCAAGGCGCGTGTTTATGACGTCGCTCGAGAAACACCATTGGACCATGCACCAAATTTGTCCGTTCGTTTGCATAATCATGTGTGGTTGAAGCGGGAAGACGAGCAACCGGTGTTTTCATTCAAATGCCGAGGGGCTTACAACAAGATGGTGCAACTTGATGCCGCGTCAATAAAAAAGGGTGTCATCACGGCGTCCGCTGGTAACCATGCACAAGGCGTAGCTTTGGGTGCGCAGCACCTGCAAGGTAAAGCAATTATCGTGATGCCCAAGACTACGCCCAAGATAAAGGTTGATGCGGTCCGTCGTTTGGGTGCGGATGTGACACTGTATGGTGACAATTACGATGATGCCTACCAACATGCGCAAGAGCTTACCGCGAAAAAACGACTAACGTTTATTCATCCCTACGACGATCCCGATGTAATTGCCGGTCAAGGTACCATCGCATTTGAGATTCTCAAACAGTTTACCGAGACTATCCATGCGGTGTTCGTACCGGTAGGGGGCGGTGGGTTGATCGCCGGAATCGCAAGTTATATCAAGCAGATCCACCCACAGGTCAAAGTTATAGGCGTTGAGCCCGATGATGCTGATGCGATGCGCCAATCGCTTCGGGCTGGGCGTAGAGTACGACTCAAGCACGTGGGAATGTTCGCAGACGGTGTTGCGGTTCGACAGGTGGGTAAGGAGACCTTTCGCGTTGTGCGTAAGTTTGTCGATCAGATATTGTGCGTAAACACCGATCAGACATGTGCCGCAATAAAGGATATTTTCGAGGATACCCGTTCGGTTATGGAGCCTGCCGGAGCGTTAGCGGTGGCGGGGCTCAAGGAGTATACCGAGCGCACCGGGGCCCGGGGCGAGAATCTCATCGCCATCGCGTCCGGCGCCAACATGAACTTTGACCGATTGCGCCACGTATCCGAGCGTGCCGAGCTTGGCGAACGACGTGAGGCGATCTTGGCGGTAACCATTCCCGAGCGCCCCGGCAGCTTTCGTAAGTTATGCGCGATTATTAGCAATCGGGCGATTACCGAGTTTGATTATCGTTACGCGGATGCGCGAGAGGCCCACGTCTACGTTGGGGTCCAGATCCAGAGTTCATCGGAGATCCATACTTTAATCAGAAAGCTGGAGAGCCATAATTATCCGACTTTGGACCTCACCGACAACGAGATGGCAAAAGTCCATATACGCCATTTAGTTGGCGGCCGGGCCCCTCATGCGAAGCACGAGATCGTGTACCGATTCGAATTCCCCGAACGTCCCGGAGCCTTGCGTGAATTCTTGGAGAAGATGGGACATAACTGGAATATTAGTTTGTTCCACTACCGCAACCATGGTGCGGATTTCGGACGTGTATTGTGCGGGATGCAAGTACCTCCGCAAGAAAAACAGGCGTTCAGAGAATTTCTCAAGGACCTCGGTTACCCCTATAAGGAAGAGACCGATAATCCGGCTTACCGTTTATTTCTGGGTTGATTCCGCGTGTGTCGTGAGATCAACTGTGCCGGCGCTAAGCGATAGCGCGGCGGTTTCGAGCGGCTAGTCTCTATTTCAACGACATTGGGAAGGCGCGAGCATAGTGAACAGATACCGAAGCCGTCTAAACGGTCGAGGCGGCCGCTTCCTCTTTTTCGTTTCATTGATTCTTTCTCTTTGATTGCTGCACTATGTTGATCGGTTAGATTCCAAACCTGGCGTAGGGTCGCGTGTGAATTACCCAGCTCGGATATATCATGGGGCTTGTAATAGTTTGTATCAAAAGGAATGATCCGTCACCGAAGACATCGACGCGTCTGTACGCTTGCTTGGTAGCATTGTTCTGGACCTCGTAGGCGATGATATTTCCCTGTTTTGTTGTCATGACGGTTATGAGATTAGCATCTGGGCCACGATATACAGTTTTGTACACAGTCACACCGTTGTATGGCTGAAAAGTAACCATTTCCGCAACTTGAGCGGACTGCATGTCCGGCAAGGGGTAGGATTTTAGGCGCTCGTTCTGGAGCTCTCGTAAGCGTTGCATAAAAAATTGTAGCCTTGTTTTGGCTCGTCGAATTTCTTCCTGTAGTGCGCGTTGCATAATCGCGGACAAATTTTGCGATAATCTCGTGCCGAACGAGAAATCACTGTCCTGCCAATAACGCGTCCGTAGACTCAACGCAAAAAGGAAATTTATTTCTGCGAGGCTCCCGAGTGGATATGACGCGAGCCGTTGCAGCAGTTTTCTCGCATTTTCAGGCTCGCTGGGATCGAGGCGCCTGAAACCATTTCTTCTTAGAAACGGGTAGTTACCATTAAGTGCCTGGCGATACGCCTGACTAACAGCTTGATCAACATCAAAGAACGAAGCAAGCAGCTTCGCGTCGCTAATTTCCCGGGGAAGGAGTCCACGTTCGTGCAGCCTTAGACTTAGATCCAGCGCGTGCAGCCTGGCACCGTGCCAGTTGGGGTGCAGTGCATCATAGGTGGAGAATTCCTTGGGAAATATGTCCTGGTAATCGAGATATTCTCCTCCCGCGGAGAATATGCGTGCCAAGCTCGCTCGGTAACTGACTATATCCTCGGCTTGGTGTTTATAGACCGATTTATCCCAATCAATGGGCAAATTGATTCCAATAACTGGAACCCCGCTGGCGCTTGCTATCTGTACCGCACTCTGCAGATCGGCTAGGTGATTACGTCGCCCGATCGAGTATAAGTGCCACTGGAATAGATTGTTATCGTAGCCTTCGGGAAACTTCCAGCGTTGATCCTCATCGCTGCTGAGAAAAAGTACGGATCTTTGTCCGAACCAGGATCGCAATTTATCGACAAACGGTAGCTCCCAAGTATCTCGTATCTTATTGCGGAAACGATACAAATCGGACTGCTGGCTGAAAAGGGTTTCGCCATAAATACCCAGATCGTAATTACGCCACCAGAAACCCGCTGGCAGTTTCTCGCGTACGCCCGAATTAAAAAACGAACGGGCTGTATGTGCCTGCAGCGCAAGGTTCATACGATCGGAAAACGAGATATAGGCAACCGCCATAACGATCACATCGGGATCGAAATCCAGGGCCTGTAGCGTCCGTTGCAATATGTCAGGGGCAAAGATGCCAGGATCGGATATGTCCAGTACCTCAACAGTTCCGGGCCTGTCATGCTCGAGAATGGTGCTTAAATGATTCGCCACATGACCACCAGTCATGGCATGTGAATTGGAAATGTAAACGACTCGAACCTGTCCTTTTTTCTTTACCGGAACATCGATTTGTTTGTAAGGATACTTATATTTGGCGATTGCCCAATTTTGGTTGTCGAGTTTTATTGAATCGGCAGCGCGTTCCCTTTGCCAGCTACCCACAGTGATTTCCAGGGTCAATATCACGACGACTAGCGCGGCCATGGAGGCATAACGCGGCATGTCACTTTTCTTATCGCGTCGACCGTAGATTTCTTGGGTTGTCATGTTATGACCCCTAGAACTGGAAATAGATGAATTTGTTGATTGCTGGCGTGCTGAATATGGCAAATGCCGCCAGTCCGGCAATGGCAGCCGATTCTCGCCAGCCTGTGCGCCCAGGCCAACGCTCCGAAGCATTAGGAAAAATCAATGTGCCAATCACGACAACAATTAAGAACATCATATCAGGCGCCGATACGGCGTCAGTGCCGTTCCAATTCAATCCAGCCATGCCGCTCCAAATATCAACGATCTGAACAACGTCGCTGACACGGAATGGCACCCAGGCAAAATGAACAACGACGAACGTCGCCAACCATGCGACGTAGCGATTGAGCTCCCACCTTGGAAAGAGGTCTTTCTTGAGATGGTACAACCCCAACAGTGTGCCGTGGATGACGCCCCAAAGGGCATAGTTCCAACCAGCACCGTGCCAGATGCCTACAAGAAGAAACGTGAGTAATACGTTGAAGAAAGTCCGTGTATTGCCTTGTTTAGAGCCGCCTATAGGAATATAGACATAGTCCCTGAACCAGTTGGATAGCGTACGATGCCATCGTCGCCAGAAGTCTTGGATCGATACCGCCTTGTAAGGCGAGAGAAAGTTTTCCTCGAGTCGGATACCAAGGAGCAACGAGATTCCGATGGCCATATGGGTGTAGGCGGCAAAGTCGTAATAGATCTGCATCCCAAAAGCCAAGGCGATTGCCCACGCAGTCGCAAAGCCGAGTTCGCCCTGAACTAGAGTCAACCGATCAACAATCAGCCCACAGCTGTCCGCAATGAGTAGCTTTTGGACGATACCTAAGAAGATACGATCGATGCCGGCCGTAATCTCTGGTCGCAAGGTCTGGTGAGTAAATTGATAAATTTGTGGATGTAGGTGACCGAATCTTTCAATGGGCCCGGCAATGAGTTGTGGTAAATAGGCGACAAAATTGCAAAAACTCAGCAGGTTCCGCTCAGGTTGTATTTTCCGTCGGTATACATCGATCGTGTAGGACATCGATTGGAACGTGTAAAAACTGATCCCCGCCGGTAGCACATAGTTGTAATAAAAATCTGACGCGATAGGAGGAAAGCCGCCAAGGGTTAAAACCGGGTTCAAGTTTGACAAAATCCATTCGCTATATTTAAAAATTACCAGAACTGACAGATTGACCACGACGCTGACAGCGAGCCACATCCGTCTTACGGCTCGTCGATCTGATCGATCCAGTAAAATGGAGACGGAATAGTCCGTTAGTGACGACACTATCAGAACAATTACGAAGAACGGCTCGGCCCCGGAATAAAAAAGATACGAAAACGAAAGTAGAGTTAAAGCGCGAGGCGTACCCTTGGGCATCAGAAAGATGCTCACAAGGAAAATTGGCAAAAATAGAAACAGAAAGGAAACGGAGTGAAAAAGCATAAAATCTCTTTTGCTTAGATGATGCCGTTTAATACTGTTTCTTCGTTAATAATTCGGCGCTTTCCACGTCGGCCTTAAGGAAATCGGAGTAATCCATTTTCAAGCATCAAGCAAAGGTATCCCGAGCTGCCTTGATCTGTGGCCTGTCGTCGTTCGTTCTCTAGTGGATAATTATAGGCAAGACTTCCTCGTATACCATATGCGTAGGGCCCCACCGATAGGGTTGTCTCATTGGTGTGCCGAAATTGGTGAGAGGTGTGAGGCGGCGTAAGGACCTCGTTTGCCCGAATAACGTGGAGACTAATAATCCCGCTTATCGTTTATGTTTGGATTTATTCCGCATGTGCCGCCAGCTGGACCGTGCCCGTGCCAATTGATAATGCGGCGGTTTCGAGCGGCTAGTCTCTATTTCAACGACATTGGGAAGGCGCGAGCATAGTGAACAGATACCGAAGCCGTCTAAACGGTCGAGGCGGCCGCTACTTTTTGGATGCAATATACGGGCTAAACATATTGATCGCTTTGCGACGCCGCATCTTTCATGTCGAAGGTCTTAAACAACCGCTAAAGTCGATCGGCCCAGCGACAATCGTTGTATGCTTTGAGAGTAGCGGGTCTATACGCTCATTTAACACTTGTTGACTGTGCTCGATAGCGCTGATGAGTGTTTTTGGAGAGCTCTTGTTTACCGCCAAGACGACGGTCAGCCGCCTGAGCTGATCGCGTAGATTCCGCACTCGGTACGCGTCCAATTTCGCGGTACCGGTGGTTACGGTGTACATCAGAGAGTCGATGTCTTGGGTTATTTTGGAGACGAACTTCTGGATTGCTTCGACATCCATGCCCTGAGCCTCGAGCACCCCGGGCGCTTGACGATTCCAAGCGAGACTTTCAGTGGCATCGGTGATGGTTAATATAATCCTGGAAGATACCAACTGATCTTCCAGTGATAGCAGGTCGGTTGGCGTGGGGCCTTGATCGATTTGCTCTTGCAAGTTCTTAACTTGATTGCGGGCTTGTATTCTTTTATTAATGCGATTGACCCCCTGTAGCGGACCCGCATCGTCAATCCGTTTGAGCAACAGCTCCTGTTTCTCCAGCAGTAGTTGTTTGTTGCGGCGTTCGGTTTTCTTCAGCGATAGAAAATCCTGTGCTCGTGGTAAGACTGTTTTCAGTGCGTCACTAGTTATCTGACTGTTTATCTGCGCGTCTTGATACCATTGTGTTACGCCCGAGGTCAGATAGCGCCGCTGGAATCGACGGAACTCGCGCATCGCCTGATTAAGTTCATTATTCGTGAATTCAGAATTATTACCGAGTGTAGAAAGTAATGCCTTGCGAACATCCGGATGCACGGAGCAATGCGCAAGAGTCACCTCGATAACCTTGCGAGACTCGCTTCGGAGTCGACTCATCTGTTCCGCTGAGAGTTTAGATTTGGGCGCCATGGCGAGGTTGTTATTAGCGGTTTTCGTGACATCGAGTCGAGACTCCAGATACATGATTTGGGTGACGCCGATGCGGCCAGAGTAAATCAGACCTACGCACAACAGCAGGCTGAAAAGAAGATTGTTACGAACAAATCGTTGTAATCGATAGCGGCGACTGGAAGCCCCACCGTAGGCGGCTTCCAGTGTTCGGCCCATAACTCGATTGTCCTCAAAGTTCTGATACCACGCGAGTTTTTCCAAAAAGTTCTTGCGCACGCCACTTTTCTTATAGGCCTGGATCATCATTAGCTCCGGCTTTCGGAGCGTGCGCAGCACCTTATTGAAATGGAAACGGCGCTTTTTCGCAGATTGGTCTTTCGCTTTGGGCCGGGATGATGTCGTCAGGTCTCCCTTTTCCCTGACTTCGATGACCACCGCGGCGGGGGTATATCCATCGTCCGATGACAGCACCACGTCTTCGGTGGTGTCGTAGTTGTCCGGCGCCTCGCTATTTTTCTTTGCGGGCTTCTTTCTCCGATTTTTGTCTGACCTTAGTTTCTGTTTACCATCGTGGTGGGTCATGCTCGTCATCCTGTGTTAGACGAGAAAAAGCCCACGCGCCGCCCGAAGACAGCAACGCAGGCTAGGACGAAATTTACCCAGCTCAGGGGGAGCAAGGCACTTCACGAAAAGGTAACTCACGATATCAGTGACTGTATCGGTAAGCGTAGTTCACATATGCCGCTTTTCAAGCAAAATGCGACGAATGGGTGTGCAAAGATAGGCCGGTCTTCGACCGCTGCTAAAGACACAATCTTGAATAATAGTACCTCGACAGGCTCGTAACTATGGTGGGGAATCACTATGTTGGTGAGCGGGTATCAGCAAGACAGCCGAGCCGCCAATCGATGGCTTGATGAGCTACTAAAAAATTTGCGAGGAGCGTACTCTTCGATTACCGTCGAATAACCTAATTGCTGGTTTACGAAACGAAAAATCCCGCGGCGATTTTGTGTCGTACGTATCCCAACGAAATTTGAGATTGCTTATGATGCCGGATGATAAAACAAGGATTAGATGGCTCGCGGTGGAGCCGTGGCCGCGTCTGGAATCGGGTGAAATTCATCTGTGGTGGGTCTGTCTCGATGTTGACGAACACAGACGACGCGAACTTGCCTTGTCGCTGTCGGCAAGGGAGCACGAACGGGCGGCAAGATTAAGATTTGACCGACATCGAAACCGATATATTGCCGGCCGAGGTATCGTACGCGAGTTGTTGAGTCACTATCTTCGTAGATCGCCATCCACGATTCGCTTTGAACTAGGGCCTTACGGTAAACCTTCAGTCCTGAATCGTGTTCAAGGTAAGCAACTTTGCTTTAACTATAGCGATTCAAATGATATGGCATTGTATGCTTTCGCTCACGACTGTGAGTTAGGGGTTGATCTCGAGGGTCTCGCTCGGAAGATACATTACGAGCGTATTGCGATGCGTAAATTTACCGAGCGCGAAAGCGAAGCATTGCTGGAACTTCCGGATCACAAGGGCAGGCAAGCATTTCTTGCGTGCTGGACCCGAAAAGAGGCGTTCGGCAAGGCTAAGGGGTTTGGGATCTGCTACCCACTGGATAGTGTCGATTTATGCACCGACTGCGCGACATACTCCATGACTATTGCAGATAACACTTTGTTAAATGGAGATGAATACTGGACCTTGCGACAGTTTTATCCAAACGACAATTTCGTCGCCACGATCGTATATGCCGGTGGTGCCCGCGAGTTGCGTTATTTCGATTTTTAGCCGTCTGCCGACTATTCGGTTTCAGTTTTAATCCAACCGAGCCATCGATATGCCCACATACCCAGGTGCTCTCTTATCGCCAGGGTCGTCAGCAACAACGATTGCGCGTTGGGTAGCCAGTCGAGAACCACTGGATGAGTGTCTGGCACATCATATTGAGCCACCATGATATCGGTCACCGCTGGAATCGCATCGACCCCCAAAGATTGAAATACAGCCAAGGCTCTAGGCATGTGAAGCGCTGAAGTCACCAGCAGGATCTTGCCGATGTCCCGCGCGTCGAGAATTTGTTTGCTCTCGAAGGCATTTTGATAGGTATTTCGACTTTCGCCCTCGGTAATAATAGCGTGATTCGGGACTCCCCATTCTTGTAACAGGCGCGCGACATAAAACGATTCCGGCTTTACCCCCGGTTTTGGAAATACGTTACCGCCGGTGACGATGATCATCGGGGCCTTTGCTGCTCGGTACAAGCGTGCGGCATGCAGGATGCGGTCGGCGGAGCTTGACAAATCCGCCGAAACCCTAGGTGGCGCCGGAAGTCCCACCACGCCTGCCAGCATCACAATGGCGTCTGCCTGTGGGGTGCTCTCAGGAGTCAAGGGTAGGTGAGTACGTTCGATGTCTGCGACCAGATAATTGGCGATCTTGGGGTTTCCGGCAACGCCTAGGGTCGCTATCAACAGCAAAAGTATTACACCCGCGGTAGCCGGTTTGCGAAGCAGAAGAAACAAAATCGCGATTAGTCCAAGGCCAATCGCGATGGTTAGTGGATACAAAAGAGGCGGGACGACCTTCGATAAGGTGATTACATTCATTGAATCCGCAGAACTAGAAGATCAGTCGGTCAGGATCTCCGCTGTGGTGATGGTTACGTCCTCTTTTGGAACGTCATCGTGGAAACCAGCACGAGCGGTTTCGACTCCGGCGATCTTATCCACCACGGCCATACCCTCGACTACTTTGGCGAACACCGCATATCCCCAACCTTTTGGATTTTTTCCGGTGTGATTCAGGAAAGCATTGTCCTTGAGATTGATAAAAAATTGAGAACTGGCGCTGTTTGGGTCATTTGTGCGTGCCATAGACAGCGTGCCACGATCATTTTTGAGTCCGTTGTCCGCCTCATTCTTGATTGGGTCACGGGTGGGTCGTTCTTTCATACCGGGCTCAAAGCCGCCGCCCTGAAGTACGAATCCGGGTACCACGCGGTGCATAATCAGTCCATCATAAAATCCGTCGTTAACATAATCGAGAAAATTCTTTGCTGTGACAGGCGCTTGATCATCGAACACCTCGATGTCAATGACGCCGTAGTTTGTGGTAAATCTCACCATTGTATTTTCCTTTTTGTTTGTTTGTGCAAGTGACGAACTGATCACAAGGATTGCAATTACCGTACTAAATAAAATGCCTGTCCAGCGCATAATATATGCTCCTTTTCATTTGTTTTCGAGCTTGAGGATGTAGTCCCATTGCTGTTTGGTAACCGGCAAGATAGAAAGCCGACTACCGCGTTGTAATAAGCGCATGTCTTGGAGTTTCTCGTGTTCCTTGAGTTCCTGTAACGGAATTGTCATCTTGAATTTTCGCACTAGTTTGACGTCAACCATGAACCAGCGAGGTTGCTCAGGATCGCTCTTTGGATCAAAGTATTTGTGCTGGGAGTCGAACGCGGTAAAGTCAGGATAAGCTTCACGTACGATTTTGATAATTCCGATGATACCGGGTTGCGGACAACTGGAGTGGTAAAAAAATGCCAGATCTCCTTTTCGCATGTCATCACGCATAAAATTACGCGCCTGGTAATTTCGTATTCCGTCCCAATGGTCTGTGTTGCCCTTTTGCTGGGCAAGATTGTCGATACTGTAAATATCCGGCTCGCTTTTCATCAACCAGTATTGCATGGATAACCGTCTAAGCTGTTAGAGGCCTAATAGTCGCAAAGATAAAAGTTTTCACACGGAGAGAAAAGCTTTTTCGGTAACGATACCTCCTAAACACACATCCCACGAGTCCTGTGGCACATGCTCAACTTGCTGAAAAGCATGAGCGGCGCCTATGACCATCGGTGAGCGCCAATATTTTCTGCTGCCTAAAAAGGCAAGTGTGCGGTCGTAAAAACCGGCTCCCATGCCGAGCCGACCACCGTTTGCATCAAAGGCGATCAATGGCACGAGAATCAACTGGAGGTTATGCGCGTTGCGCAAATCGCGCCGCCGAACCACCGGTTCCGGGATCCCAAATCGGTTAGGGCGGGTAGGTTGTTGACACAGGTACCGCGCAAAACGTAATGGCGAATTCGGGTGGTTGACCACCGGTAGGAAGCATTGTTTGCCTATGCGCCAAGCATGCTCGATTGTGGGGCGGGGATCTATTTCACCGTCATTGGGATAATAAAATGCAACGCGGTGCACATTTCGAAAATAGGATAAACGAGATATCTGCCGCAGCAAACCGTCAGCTGCGGATTGTTGCTCGTCCTGGGAAAGTTGACGACGCCTATTACGCATCTGGGTACGTAAGTGGCGTTTGTCTGCAACCAATGATCTACGCTCGATAACGGGAATAATCGAAGTAATGTGATAGAAGTGGCGTCACCCACCTGTGCCGTGTCGCTCCTAATTCCTTGAACCAAAAAGGTCCAAGTGGGGGCCTCGGAGACGTATCAGGCTTTCCATTTATAGGACATGCACAACAACGGTCTCTATGCAGCTCCCAAAGTATGATTTAGGTTCTAAGGGTGTTCAGAACAACTCGAACACCGTAGGCGACGCCAAATCTTCTATTCCTTCCAATGTCACCCTTTCGGGAATATGCCCCTTATTATAGATGAAGTTGCTCCTGCATTGCCGAGTCCAGTTTTTCCTGAAGCGCTTTCATACGCTCACCCAACTCCTCTTTTTTCTTAGCTTCATCACGAATATACAATAGTTCGTTTATGACATTGAGAGCGGCGATAATCGCACAGCGCTCCAGACTTACAACCTTCCCGCTTTTTTGGATCTCGCGCATCCTGCCGTCAAGGTTTGTGGCAGCCCGGGTCAACGCGTCACGTTCCTCATCTGGACACGCCACTGTAAATTCGCGCCCCATGATAGTCACTTTTACGCCTTGTGAGGCCGGTTTCATTTGATGTTTTCTAGTGTACGAAGGCGGTCAACAATTGTCTCCAGTCGATTGCGCGCTATTTTATTCTTCTCGGAAAGTTTGGTTTTTTCTTCAAGCAAGGAGTCACGGCTGGAACGAAGCGACATGTTTTCGTCCCGTAAGCGTCGGCACGTTTTTATCAATTCATCTACCCGCTGTTCCAAACGAGCTAAATCTTGTTCTTGTTCGCTGAGATTCATGACGATCCGAACTATAGGCCTCTGGTTAAATTCGGTCAACGCCTTTTAACGGTTGAAGGAACGGCCTAAATATGGGAACCTTTTGTGTCCTGTGGTTACTTGGTTTATTGTATAACGAGCAACTGGCGTTCTCTCAATCATCAGAGTGACCAACGTCACCTCCTGCTCTCCATGATTCTATGTTCGTTTAAATTTATAGCGTAGCATGAATCCCACGTTTTCCAATTTTGATTATGACCGATTACGCGGGGCGTTGGTGCTTGCGGATACGGATCATAATGCTTCCGAAGTTCATGGCATTATTTGCGGCGCTATCTGCAACCAGCTAAAGTCCGGACGACGAGTGGATGTAATTGAATTAGTCAGTGCGGTGGCTGGGATTAGTAACGAATCGAAAGGCGCGCTTGAGGCATCGATCGATTCCTTGCATGAAAGTAGTCAGCAAAGCCTGAATGATCGTGATTCATCTTTTTCGTTATTATTACCAGATGAAGAGTATGAGTTGGTGGAGCGTACCGAGGCTGTGGCCCAGTGGTGCCAGGGTTTTGTGTTTGGTTTTTTATCCAATCAAGCGTTTACCATAGATAAATTACCCAGAGATGCGGCGGAGATCGCCCGGGATTTCATCGCGATTTCCAAGGCTGAGCCTGGAGAAGATCGAGAGCAAGACGAATGGGCATTGGCGGAGATAGAGGAGTATGTTCGTGTGGGCGTTCAGCTGATCTTTGAAGAGCTTCAAGATGATGTCGCGTAATACTCGTAGTGAAAGGGATAGTATTGACATGATCGACCGGCGAGTATTCGAGCGTAGACGTCAGGATGTGATGCAACTCATGGGCGATGGAATTGCCGTTATCACTACTGCGCCGGAAAGGGTTCGTAACCGAGACGTCCATTATAGATTTCGTCCAGACAGCGACTTTTTCTATCTGACACATTTTCCCGAGCCAGAAGCGGTGGCAGTTTTATACCCCGGTCGTGAGCAAGGTGAATTCATTTTGTTCTGTCGCGAACGTGACCCTGAACGCGAGGCTTGGGATGGGAAGCGAGCTGGCTTGCAAGGGGCGGTTGAGTTCTATGATGCCGATGATGCATTTCCTATCGCCGATATCGGAGAGATTCTGCCGGGCTTGCTGGAGAATCGTAGCAAGGTGTTCTGTAATGTGGGCAGTTATCCCGATTTCGACATGAAATTATTGGGCTGGGTCAACGAGGTCAAAGCGAAAACCCGTGCCGGCATAAATGCGCCAAATGAATTGGTGGACGTGACTCACATCCTCCATGAATTACGGTTAATTAAACAATCCGACGAAGTAAAAGTGATGAAGCACGCGGCGAGGATATCGGCTGCTGCTCATCGGCGCGCGATGCAAGTGTGTGAGCCGGGAATGATGGAATATGAACTCCACGCGGAGCTGGAATATGCGTTCCGCAAAGGTGGTAGCGCCTATCCGGCTTATCCCCCGATCGTGGCTGGGGGCGCTAACGCTTGTGTATTGCATTATATCGATAACAACGACATCCTCGCGGACGGTCAATTAGTGCTGATTGATGCCGGAGCGGAGATCGACTGTTACGCCTCCGATATTACGCGCACGTTCCCAATCAATGGAAAGTTTTCACCGGAGCAAAGAACCATCTACGAGCTCGTTTTAGCGGCACAGGCTGCCGCGATCGAAAAGGCGCAGGCGGGTTGCCACTGGAATGAACCCCACGATGCAGCCGTTCGTATTTTGGTTCAAGGGCTAATTGATGAGGGTCTGTTACAAGGGGGCGTCGATGAACTTATCGAGAACAATTCCTATCGTCGTTTCTACATGCACCGGACCGGACATTGGCTGGGCATGGATGTTCATGACGTCGGTGACTATAAAGTCGAGGGAGAATGGCGCGAGTTGGAACCCGGGATGACGTTTACGATTGAACCTGGTTTGTATATCCCAGGTGATGAGGACATCGATCCGAGATGGCGCGAAATCGGCGTCCGTATCGAGGACGATGTCCTGATAAATCGTAACGGTAATACCGTCTTGACAAAAGATGCACCAAAGAGCGTAGGCGAAATCGAGGCTCTGATGCAAAAGTGAGTGGTGCAGGAGGATGCATTGAACATAGGAAATGAAAGTCACGCGCGATTTGATGTCGCAATCGTCGGCGGCGGTTTGGTCGGCGCCAGCTTGACGTGTGCATTGGCTTCGACGCCGCTACGCGTGGCCTTGATTGAGGCGGTGCCATTCAAGTCCGAATCGCAACCTAGTTACACCGAACGCATGCTCGCCCTCTCGCATGGCACGACGCAGATCCTATCTGCAATCGGTGTTTGGCCCGAGGTGATTGCGCGGGACGCGACCCCGATAGAGAGCATTCATATTTCGGACCTTGGCCATTCCGGGTTTACTCGTCTTAGCCATACCGATGCTGACGTCGATGCGCTCGGGTATATCGTGCCGGCTCGGGTATTGGGGCAAGCACTAATGGCGCGCATGGATAACACCGAAGCGGAATTTATTTGCCCCGGCCAAGTTACCGGAATCAGCTACGATGAAAACTGCGCAGTCCTGGCCGTGCAAACAAACAATGGAGAGACAGCGGTAACATGCAGATTGGTCGTGTTGGCAGACGGCGGTCGATCACCCGCCCGCGAATGGCTAGGCATCAAGACGGTCAGTCGCGATTATGGACAGACCGCTATCTTGACGACGGTCACCCCAGAGCGGGACCACCACAATAAGGCCTATGAACGTTTCACCGCTACCGGTCCATTGGCGTTATTGCCGACCAGCGGCAACCGTTACGCGGTGGTATGGACAACCACATCCAGTCAGGCCCCTGCACTCATGGGTCTCGCGGACAGCGAATTTCTCGCCAGTCTGCAAGCTCGGTTTGGATATCGTGCAGGCAATCTGCGCAATCTGGGCGCACGAAAAGCGTATCCGCTGTCTTTGGTTCGTGTTCCGAATCCAACCGCCCGCCGGGCGGTGGTGATCGGCAATGCCGCACACACCATTCACCCGGTTTCCGGTCAGGGTTTTAACCTTGGTCTGCGTGATGTGGCCGTATTGGCTGAAGTCCTAAACAATGCCGTGCGAAACGGCGACGACATAGGTGCCATCTCGGTGTTAGGCCCCTATGCCGATTGGCGACGCGCCGATACCCGCGCAACTATTACCTTCACCGATGGCCTGATAAGGCTTTTCTGTAATGAGTCACTGCCCTTGGCTTTCTTGCGGGGTGTCGGCATGGTGGCGGTGGATGTCTTTCCGTCTCTCAAGCGATCCCTGCTTCGGCGCACCATGGGTTTGGCGGGACGGGTCCCGCAACTCGGTCGCGGGGTACCTTTGGAGTAGGCTATGAGCGAGCCCGATGTGGTGATTATCGGTGCCGGGATGGTCGGCGCGACTTTGGCCAATGCTCTGGCTCAGCGTGAATTTAGAGTTGTAGTAATCGATACCGGTAACCCCCCTGTTGTTGATCACAGCCAATACGATCTCCGGGTCAGCGCGCTAGGCCGCGCTGCGGAGTGTGTGTTTCGCAATCTGGGGGTATGGCCGGCGATCAGTGCACAGCGGGTGTCACCGTTTCGCAAGATGGTGGTATGGGACGCGGGGAGTGAGGGTGCCATTACCTTCGATGCCGCGGAGATCGGCGAACCACAGCTGGGACATATCGTCGAGAACAACCTGGTGGTTGACGCCTTGCACCGACAGCTCGGCAACTATCCCAACGCCGACGTGCTATGGACAACCGAGGTGGACACAATTACCCCGCACCGCGACTCAGTTACAATTGCTTTTGGTGGCGGTGAGTGCACAGCGGCCCTGGTTGTCGGTGCCGATGGAGCCAGCTCTTGGGTGCGCCAGCACCTGGGTATCGGAGCGCGGGGAACGGATTACGACCAACGCGCCATCGTTGCTCAGGTGTATACGGAGCGGTCCCATGAACACGCTGCCTGGCAACGATTCTTGCCGACCGGTCCGCTGGCTTTTTTGCCATTGGCGGACGGCAGTTGCTCGATTGTATGGAGCTGTGACCGGCCGTTGGCTGATGAGTTGATGACGCTGACGGACGAGGCATTTATTCATAGGTTGGGGGAATCGTTTGAATTCAGGTTAGGCAACATCAGCGCGATCGGCGTACGCAAGTGGTTCCCATTGTCGCGCTCATATGTGGAACACTACATCGACAGCCGTTGCGCACTAATCGGTGACGCGGCTCACACGGTGCATCCGCTCGCAGGTCAGGGTGCCAATCTTGGCATTGCAGACGCCGCCGTTCTGTCTGAGGTGGTGGCCAGTGCCGCGGGGAAGGACATCGGAATCCGATCTGTGTTACGGCGCTATGAGCGTTGGCGCAAGGGCGAGAACATGTTGATGATGAATGCGGTGCATGGTTTGCAAAGACTATTCCAGGTGCGGTTAACTCCAATACGTCAATTGCGAGGCCTGGGGCTGCGCCTGACCGATGCATCGGGCCCGGTGAAACAATTAATAGTACGTCGTGCGATGGGACTTAGCGGTGATCTTCCAGAACTTGCTAAGTGCTCGATTTCGATCGCTAATGATTAATCAGAACCCAATATGGAATTTCTGAATCTACTCGCGATACTCATCACGCTTGCCGCGGTCTTTAGTTACGTTAATTATCGTTTCATTGGGCTGCCGACTACTATTGGGGTCATGCTCATCGCATTGATCTTCTCGCTGGTGTTGATCGGTTTGAATGTTTTGGGCATCGGGGAATTTGAAACGCAGGCCGAGTTGATGCTGTCACAGGTTGACTTCAATAAAGTGTTGATGCACGGAATGCTAAGTTTCCTGCTGTTCGCCGGCGCATTGCATGTGAATTTTGAAGATCTTTCCAAGTTCAAGTGGATAATCACGAGTTTGGCGACGATGGGCGTTGTTTTGTCTACGTTGATTGTCGGCACCCTGATTTGGATTCTATTGCAGCTTCTTGAATTTGATATTGCTTATATATATTGCTTGTTGTTCGGCGCACTGATATCACCCACGGATCCCATTGCCGTTATGGCAACATTAAAAACGGTTGGTATTGCAAAAAGCTTGGAGACCAAGATTACCGGCGAATCGCTGTTTAATGACGGCGTTGGTGTGGTCATATTCCTGATCTTGCTGAGTTTGGCATTCAGTCCCGAGGACGTTTCTGCCGGAGAAGCGGCGCTGCTGTTCGTACGAGAAGCGGTGGGAGGTGTGCTGTTCGGTGTGGTGTTGGGCTATATCGGTTTTTACCTGCTGCGTACAGTTGATAATTATCAAGTTGAGGTTCTGCTCACCCTGGGCTTGGTGATGGGTGGGTATACCTTGGCGTTAGCACTGCATACGTCTGGTCCCATTGCCATAGTGGTGGCAGGTCTGATGATCGGTAATACAGGTAGGGCGCTAGCTATGTCCGACAAGACTCGTGAACACCTCGATACATTCTGGGAACTGATAGATGAGATCCTAAATGCAATTCTATTCGTGCTCATCGGGCTCGAGATGCTGATACTAGATTTCTCTGCTGGCTACATAATTGCGGGATTACTCGCAATTCCTCTGGTGTTGATGTCCCGGTTCTTTAGTGTGGGCATCCCTGTCAGTTTGCTACGGTTAAAGAAAGAATATAGTCCCCATGTGGTCAAGATCCTGGTGTGGGGCGGTTTGCGTGGCGGTATCTCGGTGGCTTTGGCGTTATCGCTGCCGATGGGAGAGATGCGGGATGTGTTTTTGGCAATGACGTACATCATCGTCGTGTTCTCGATATTGGTGCAGGGGCTTACTATCGCTCCGATGTTAAAAAGGCTAGGCAGCTAAACGACGTCGATAAACGCCAGATTGCGCCGTTTATCGACGCTCGAGTCCTTGGTCTGCGAATCCACGTTGGGTTCGATGTTGTGACTACCAGCTAAATCCATACAGATCATTCAGCAGAGTCGCGAATCCCTGGTATTCATCTTTATTCGTTGCCACCATCTGCTCACCGTCAGCGAAGCGTTCGCGAAGCCCTTTGGTTGCCACTAAGCCTTGTGGGGACAGCAACGTAGTACGGATAACGCTTTGAATATTTTCCGGTATTTGGGGGCTAGCGGTAATCGCTTGTCGCGGTAAGGGTTCGCTGAGATAGAGGATTCTTGTTTTACCTTTAGTATCGCCGTTATTGAATGTTGCATATAACGCGGACGGTATTACCGCCCCGCGGCAGTTACCCTTGAGAAGCTCTGCGAAGATATTATTGAACCCGTTGACCTCAAAAATCTGTGGCTGGCGCACGGGATTTGTGAATTGGGTTTGCATGGTGAGAGTGGCCAGATTGGGCGGGGCGTGTGCGCACACTTTGTGTCCTGCGAGATCGGTAAGATCAAATACTACCTCATCGTTGTTCCGGGCGACGATCACGAAATCCAGCTTACCCTGTACCCTTACCAACGGGGTATGCCCTAACCTGGCTACTCTCCAGCTGACGAAGTGCGGACCATCAAAGATTAAATCGTACTTACCGGTGCGCATATCCTTCATGTAGGATAGCCAATTATTCGAGTGACGGTAGATAAACCGTCTGCCGGTCGCTTTGGTGAGGAATTCAGCAATGGGGCCGTAGTCTTTTTGACCATCCTCGGCGGTTTCGCGAGGAGGCGCAGAAAACACATAAGTTTCCCCCACGCAAAACTGAGACCAGATCAGTCCAAGCACGAACACAGTCCCGGCTGCGAATTTCACCAGATCTCGATGCGGTTTCGTTGGTTTGATGTGGTCAATCATAGACATGAAGCCGATTAACATTCAATCTGTCAATGCGCGTGTTATTGCTAATAATTGTTACTAACGTTATTGTTTCAGAGACCGATTATTCCTCAGGAACCCGTCAATGTCTTCTAGCGCCGAGTTGAAGAAGGCCGGTCTCAAGACCACGCTGCCACGGCTCAAAATCTTGAGTATGCTCGAAACTGCCAATATTCGGCATATGACGGCCGAGGATGTCTACAAGAGTTTGCTGGGTTCCGGAGAGGAGATCGGTTTGGCGACTGTATACCGGGTGCTGACTCAATTCGAAAACGCTGGGTTGGTGATACGTCACAATTTTGAAGGTGGTCGCTCGGTATTTGAACTCAACGATGAAGGCCATCACGATCACTTGGTGTGCATGGAATGTGGCGACGTATTCGAGTTTTACGACAAAGCCATAGAGGAACGGCAGCGGAAAGTAGCGGACGAGTCCGGTTTTGTGCTCGATAATCACTCTTTGTACATGTATGGAGTCTGCGAGGGAATGCGGAAAAATGGAAAGTGTTCCATCAACAAGAAAAAACTGCCCGGCATCCTTACCACCAGCAAAAACCGATAAGTTGTCTAACCCGCATATTACACCAAGGCGCCCCTCCCTTCGCCATCATCCGGAATCCTTGGTGCAATATACGGGCTAAGCATTGCCGTTGGTTCTGTCGACATAGGTTGTTGTGCGGCTACGCGCGATGGCACGACTAAGCAGTATTACCGGAAAAAGTCCAACTAGTACAATTGCGATCGCTGGTATCGCCGAATCGGCTAAGCGCTCGTCGGAAGCCAGTTCAAAAGCACGCACCGCCAAAGTATTAAAATTGAATGGCCGCAGTATCAAGGTGGCGGGTAGCTCCTTGAGAATATCGACAAACACGATCAGGCCGGCGGTTAGCAAACTTCCGCGCATTATTGGGATATGTACTCGGCGAAGGACTTCCTTGGGGCGATAACCCAGCGACCGAGCTGCATCATCCATCGATTCTTTTATCTTGCCCAGTCCCGACTCTACAGTTTGTAACGACACGGCAAGAAAACGGACCATATATGCGAACACCAGTGCGAAAAGCGTGCCGCTGAACAACAGCCCGGTGGATATACCGAATTGATTTCGCAACCAAAAATCTATGTGGTTATCCAACCACGCCAAAGACAGCATGACGCCAACTGCGATGACCGTGCCGGGTATTGCGTAACCCATGCCGGCCACCCGCGCTGCGGATATGACGACCTTGTTTGGCGATAGGCGTTTGCCGTAGGCAATGAGTAGCGCGATGCACACCGCCAAGGTTGCGGCGCCCGCGGCCAATGTGACGCTGTTGCGGATTAGCCGGTAGAACTCAGGGTCAATCATCTGGTCAGCGGTGCGGTAGGCCCACAATAATAATTGTCCCGTTGGGAGCACGAACCCAAGCATCAAGGGCAGTGCACAAGCCGAGATCGCCGCTGCCGCTCGCCATCCCTTAAGAAACTGCACATGAAATGGTTGAGAACGGATGCCGACGTGATGATATCGGGCACGCTTGCGAGACCAACGCTCGAGCACTATGAGTAAAAATATAAAGCTAAGAAGAACAGAAGATAGCTGCGCCGCAGCAGAACTATCTCCAAGCCCAAACCAAGTGCGAAAGATGCCAGTAGTAAAGGTATCGACGCCGAAATACTGCACCGTGCCATAATCTGCCAGGGTCTCCATTAATGCCAGTGACAAACCCGCGATAATGGCCGGTCGTGCCATCGGTAGCCCCGCGCGACGGAAACTTTGCCATGCGGTGCACCCCAACAGGCGGCTGGCGTCAGTCACGGATACGGATTGTTCGAGAAACGCGGCCCGCGATAACAAGTACACATAGGGATAAAGCACGAAAGAAAGCACGGCCATGGCGCCTGGCAGTGACCTAATTTCGGGAAACCAATAATCTCCGTAAGACCACTCAAACCATTCGCGCAATTGATATTGCAAAGGACCGGCATAGTCGAGCATGCCGGTGTACGTGTAGGCGGTGATGTAAGCCGGCATGGACAAGGGCAGCAATAAGGCCCATATCAGAGTGTCCCTGCCCGGAAATTGGTACTGAGTCGTTAACCACGCCGAGCCCACGCCGAGTAACAAGGTGCCGACACCGACGCCCACCATCAATAGCAGCGAGTTGATAACGTAATCTGTTAGTACGGTTTCTAACAAATGCCGCCACACATCGCTCGCCGGCTGTAACACAAAACTCAATACCACCAAAATAGGCAGTGCGAGTAATGCGGAAACAGCCACCACTCCAAGACTCCAGCCATGGCGGTGCCACCATCTCACTGGAGATGATTTGGAAGCCGCGATAGTGTCTGGATGTGCCGGAGAGAACACCGGAACTTCTACCTCCAGCCGGCCCGATCCATTAGTTTGACTGCGGTACTATTGTATTTGCCGAGCAGCGACAGGTTGACTGAGTCCCCTTTAAATGTTCCCCATCGCTTCAGTATGTCACTGGGCTCCATACCTGCTTTGACCGGGTATTCATGATTGCTATCAGCGTAAAAACGTTGTGTTTCATCGCTGACCAAAAATTCGAGTAGTTTTATTGCGTTGTCCTTGTGCTTGGCGAATTTCGTCACTCCAGCGCCGCTGACATTTATGTGCGCACCCCTTCCTTTTTGGTTTGGCCATATTATGCCGATCTTCCCGGCCGCTTCACGTGCCCGCTGGTCCTTTTTAGAAGTCGCCATGCGCGCCAGGTAATAAGTATTCGCGATCGCAATGACACATTGGCCGGCAGCGGCAGCCCGAATCTGGTCACGATCCCCGCCTTTTGGTGGACGGGCCAGGTTCGCTATTAGAGCCCGGGCCCACTTTTCGGTTTGCTGCTCACCGATGGCGACAATCATGGATGCCACCAGCGATTGGTTGTAGATATTGCTAGAAGAACGCACGCAAATCTTGCCCTTCCACCTGGGCTTCGCTAAATCCTCATAGCTTGTCAACGTGTTCGGATCCAGTTTGTCTAACGCGTACATGATGGGCCGCGCCCGTAATGACAATCCGAACCAGTAGTTTTCCGGATCTCTGTAGGTAGCGGGTACGGATTCATGCAGCACGTCAGAACTAACAGGCTGTAACAACTCGGCAACTTTCGCACGGTGTAAACGTCCGGCGTCCACAGTAATCAGAACATCGGCTGGTGTGTTTGCGCCCTCTGTTTCCAAGCGTTTTAGCAGCGCATCCGCCTTGCCGGTAACCAGATTGACCTTAATACCTGTTTTTTGGCTGAATTCATCCAGCAGCGGTTTGATGAGAGCCTCTTTGCGGGCGGAGTAGAGGTTGACCTCTTGTGCGTAGCCAAGGCTCACCCCCAGCAACATGACACCAAGCCCAAGGCTCAGAAATTTAAGGATTTTCATTCCCATATCCTCCTCGTAATTCACGTATCGTCGATCGATTTTAAGGCATATTAACAAGAATGCAAACAATAATCATTATTATTCGCATTAGAGAACATCTTGGCACGCGCACCTACGGTCAGTATAGTTTTACCCCCGGCTAAACGATCCGTGGGAGATGCCCGTTAATTTTCAGTTGGAACCAGGAAATCACGTGTTGATTTCGGTCAAATATGACGTCCTGGAACGGTTCCAAGTACATTGACGGGGGCCGAAGGCGCAACCTCGCCCGGAAACGCACAGGCAAAGGGACTGCGGAATCGGCCGGCTCTGGAGAGACCCGTTACCTTTGCTTTGTAGTTCGCGGTCAGGATCTAAAGGAACGTTCGTGACTGCTCAGAGAGGCAATATACCTCACGTCACAAGAAGGTATTGGACACCGAAGGTGCTTAAGCTCTCAGGTAAGCGGACAGAGGGGCGATGGCTGTCTAGCCCGCATTTCTCACCAGGCGGCGCCAGACTCCGAGTTCGCGGCAGCACTGCGGCAGCACTTAAGGCATTGAGCCGAAGTTACGACACAGGGTGTTACGACAGTCACGCCTATCCAGGCCCTGGCTGGTTCTCGCACACCTGCGCTTGGCCTTCACTCAACCCATAGCCCGCTATGGGTCTCGCTCCAGGCGCGGTGCTCAGCTGCACGAGTCTGTGCCAGCATCCGGGATCCTGGTGGGAAATGCAGGCTAGCCATCGCCCTTTTTAATTGTTACGACACGCTAATATTAACGACCAAAATGAATCAAAAAACACCGCTTTTCGAATTGCATAAACAAACGGGAGCGAAAATCGTCGCCTTCGGGGGCTGGGAGATGCCGCTTCATTATGGATCTCAAGTCGAAGAACATCACGCAGTCCGCCGAGACGCCGGCATGTTTGATGTGTCGCACATGGCTCGCGTGGAACTTCGCGGAAACGGGGTGCGTCAGTTTCTTCGGCGTTTGGTGGCTAATAATGTTGACAAGCTCACGGTATCTGGGAAAGCGCTGTATACGTGTATGTTAAATGCACACGGTGGTGTCATAGACGATCTAATTATTTACTTCGTGCGCGATGATTGGTTTCGAATTGTGGTGAATGCGGCCACCCGGGACAAGGATTTAGCATGGATCGAAGATCAAGCCAAACAAGTGCAGGGGGTAGATATTGTACCGCGGCCGGATTTGGCGATGATTGCAGTACAAGGTCCCAACGGCCGTGACAAGACTTGTGTTGCCCTGGGTGATGCGGTAAAGGAAGCGTCTGTAAATCTTAAACCGTTCTTTGCCGTCGAAACAAACGATTACTTTATCGCTAGAACAGGCTACACCGGTGAGGACGGGTTCGAGATCATATTACCGAATGACCAGGCGCCAAATGTTTGGCGCGCGTTGCAACAGGCAGGGGTTGCCCCCTGCGGTCTGGGAGCACGCGATACGCTACGGCTGGAGGCCGGAATGAATTTGTATGGAACGGATATGGATGAAAACACCACGCCTTTAGAGTCGGGCCTGGCATGGACTGTTGCCTGGGAACCGAAGGACCGGGATTTTGTAGGACGCAAGGTGCTGGAAAAGCAGCGCGAACAAGGTGTGACGCGTAAATTAATCGGGTTGGTGTTAGTGGATAAGGGCGTATTACGTAGTCATCAACGAGTGACGTGCGCGGGTGGTCAACAAGGCGAGATTACCAGTGGTACCTTTTCACCGACTTTGGGTTGCGCCATTGCGATGGCTCGTGTTTCCGTTGAGGTGCAGACCGGAGACTCGTGTCAGGTCGAGATCCGCGGCAAGCAACTGAATGCGAAGGTTGTCAAGTATCCGTTTGTGCGTCACGGAAAGAGTTGTTTACCGGCTCTTTGATTATACGAAACGCAGCACTCAATTGAAGGAGGGTGAGATGAGTGAAATACCCGAGGAGTTGAGATACACCAAGACCCATGAATGGTTGCGGATAATGGAAGACGGTCATTTTGAGGTTGGTATAACGGAGCATGCGCAAGATATGATGGGTGACATGGTATTCGTGGAACTTCCAGAAGTTGGGAGCACCGTCAGCACTGGAGAGGATTGTGCAGTCGTGGAATCGGTAAAGGCAGCGTCCGACATTTATGCGCCGGTAGGTGGAGAGATTGTTGAGGTAAATAGCGAACTGGCCGATGCGCCAGAGACTATTAATCAGGACCCCTACCATCGGGGATGGATGTTTCGTCTACGCCCCATTGATCAATCGGCGGCCGACAATCTTCTCGATCCCGCGGCCTATGAGCAAGTCATCGCGTCGGAATCTTAACCCGCATATTGCACCAAGTCAGCGAAAAGAGGAGCTAACATTTTGTTTGAGATAATAAATTCGATAAATACTCGGTGTTACGTTTTGCACCCGGAGTTGGGCTTATCCCGGCACTGGCTTGGCCTCGAACGCCTGGACTTGCGCTTCACTCAACGCATAGCTACGGCTATGCATTTCGCTCCAGCGCGGCGCTTGTCCCCGCAAGCAGGGGAACCAGCCGCCCGATTTCGTCGCCATCATCCGGGATCCTTGGTGCAACATGCGGGTTAGCCGGCGCAAGCAAGAATAGGCGAATCAGCTATGCCCTTTATCCCTCATACTGAATCAGAAATTAGAGACATGCTCGACGTGATCGGGGTTGACTCCATCGACGATCTATTTGACGAGATACCGAAAGATTTACGCGCGCAAGCACTGTCGTTAGTGCCGGAGGGTATCAATGAGATGGAGATCGGGCGGGTCATGACGGAGCGTGCGAATAAAGATGGACTGTATGTGAATTTCATAGGTGGTGGCGCTTACGAGCACCACATACCCGCGGTGGTTTGGGAATTGACTACCCGTGGTGAGTTTTACTCTGCCTATACGCCGTATCAAGCGGAGGCCAGTCAGGGTACGTTGCAGTTGCTCTATGAATTTCAAACTATGATGGCAAGATTGACCGGCTTGGAAGTATCCAACGCCTCTCTTTATGATGGCGCGTCTGCGTTAGCGGAGGCAGTCCTCGCAGCAGTGCGCGCAAAAAAGAAAGCAACCAAAGTTTTGATACCAAGCACAATCGCTCCCGTATATCGGCAAGTGGTAAACACCATTGTCAGAAACCAAGGTATCGAGCTCATTGATCTGTCGTTCTCTGAAGTCGGTGGCCACACTCCAGTCGAGATTGTGTCTCAACAAACGACCGACGATGTTGCTGCGCTCGTGGTCCCACAGCCGAACTACTTCGGCGTCCTGGAGGATGTCGATGCATTAACCGATTGGGCCCATGATCATGGATTGCTGGTTATTGGATTGGTTAATCCCATCGCGATGGCGTTACTCAAACCACCCGGGCGCTGGGGTAAGCAGGGCGCGGATATCGCTGTGGGCGAGGGCCAACCTGTCGGCGTACCCTTATCTTCCGGGGGGCCTTATTTTGGTTTCATGTGTTGCAAACAAAAGCTGATAAGACAAATGCCGGGACGTATCGTTGGGCGCACCGTGGATACGGAAGGAAGACCTGGGTTTACGCTCACTTTACAGGCGCGAGAGCAACACATCCGGCGCTCGAAAGCGACCTCTAACATCTGTACCAATCAGGGATTGATGGTCACCGCGGCCACAATTTACATGGCGCTGTTAGGTCCTGACGGACTGCGCCGGGTAGCCCTGCAATGTCACGCTAATACGAAGCGCTTGTTGAATTCACTTGCCAAAATCGAGGGTGTCAAAAAACTCTTCGACCGGCCGTTTTTCCACGAAGGCGTACTTCAGTTGACCCAAGATCCAACAGCCATATTGAAGGCGCTGGAGGCGCAAGGCATTGTTGGTGGCATCGATCTCAGCCGGCACTATCCGCAACTAGGGGACAGCATGCTTGTATGTGCTACCGAGACTCGTACCGACACCGAGATAAATAACTACGGGATACATTTGGAACGTATTATGTCGCGCCGGCGGCTTGATCCGCCGTGTGCACAAAAGGTCGCTGGTAAAGGATAGATGGATGTGAACAGCTAGCAGCTTCTACGGAAGCGGACAGCACAGAGCTTGAAGATTATTTGGATGCGGCTAGTAAAGCAGCGTAAATGAATTTACAAAAAACAGAATTAACTACGACGAGGAGATAGACATGGCGCAAGTAACATTAAAAGGTAACCCAATCAACACCAATGGTGATCTGCCGAATGTGGGAAGCGACGCCCCTGATTTTGCGTTGGTCGATGGCGATCTCAACAATGTTTCACTTACCGGTTTTAGCGGAAAGAAGAAACTTCTCAACATCGTTCCCAGTCTGGACACGCCGGTTTGTGCAGTTTCGACAAAACGATTCAATGAGCAGGCTAAGGGCCGTGATGATCTTGTAGTGTTGATCGTTTCTGCCGACCTACCATTCGCTCAAGGCCGTTTCTGTGAAGCGGAATCGACACACGAAGTAAAGACCTTGTCGATGATGCGCAGTCGGAACTTTGCGAAGGACTATGGCGTGCTATTAGTAGACGGCCCATTATCCGGTATCACTGCCCGCGCGGTGGTTATTCTCGATGAGAACAATAAAGTCATATATACGGAATTGGTACCGGAAATTGCGCAAGAACCAGATTATGACAAGGCCATGCAGGCGCTTGGTTAGTGATGCAATATGCTTATCTTTGAACTATCGAAACCGACACGAAGAAATTCCTCTCAATCGCCGCGAGAGGAGTCAAAGATCACGGACATACCTGAGGAATTTCTTCGCGAAGATTTAGCTTCGTTACCGGAGGTATCCGAACTCCAGGTAGTGCGTCACTATACACGTTTGTCACAAAACAATTTCTCTATTGATACACATTTCTATCCTCTCGGATCATGCACCATGAAGTACAACCCGAGGGCGTGTAACAAGTACGCGATGCTTCCGGAGTTTCTCATGCGTCATCCACAGTCCGCGGTGACCACCGGCCAAGGTTTCTTGCAATGTCTACATGAGTTACAGGAAATGCTAAAAGATGTGACCGGCATGAAAGGGGTTTCACTGACGCCTCTGGCTGGCGCCCAGGGAGAATTTGCCGGCGTGACGATGATCCGCGCCTATCATGAGTCACGAGATGATCAAAGGCGCGATGAAATTTTAGTGCCTGATGCGGCGCATGGCACCAATCCGGCGACTGCAACGATGTGTGGGTACAAGGTGCGCGAAATACCCACCGATGCGGAAGGTGACGTTGATGTAGAGGCACTTCGAGCTGCAGTAGGACCACAGACTGCGGGACTAATGCTGACGAATCCGTCGACGCTCGGAATATTCGAGGGACACATCCAAGAGATCGCCGATATCGTTCACGAGGCTGGCGGGCTATTGTATTACGATGGTGCGAACCTCAATGCCATCGTAGGCAAAGTCAAACCGGGAGACATGGGTTTTGACGTGATTCATATGAATCTGCACAAAACCTTTTCGACTCCCCACGGTGGAGGTGGACCTGGTGCCGGCCCGGTGGGTGTCAACGATCGCCTGTTGCCGTTCTTACCGATCCCAATAGTCACGGAGGAAGGTGGCGAATACCGCTGGTTAACAGAGCTGGATTTACCGCAATCCATTGGCCGTCTTTCCGGCAGCATGGGTAATGCCGGTGTCTTGCTGCGAGCTTACATTTACGCCCGCTTGTTGGGAAAGGAAGGCATGAATCGGGTTGCGGAGTTCGCCACATTAAACGCGAATTACTTGATGGCGCAATTGCGAAGTCGTGGTCTTGACATAGCGTATCCGACACGACGTGCGGCCCATGAATTTATCGTTACTCTGAAGAGTTTGAAGGAGCAAACCGGTGTGATCGCTATGGATGTCGCCAAGCGCTTGCTCGACAAGGGATATCATGCCCCCACCGTGTATTTCCCGCTGTTGGTGCCTGAGTGCTTCCTGATCGAGCCTACCGAAACGGAGAGCAAGCAAGAATTGGATGGATTCACCGATGCGTTGGTTGAAATCCTGGAGGAGGCCCATCGAGATCCTGAGCTCGTGAAGTCTGCGCCACACACTACTCCGGTTACTCGGCTCGACGAGGTCAAGGCCGCGCGGGAGTTGGATGTCGCATGGAATAACGAGTGAACTGTGTTGACTCCGTTGCCTGTTAATTTCGATATCACACGCCATAACACTCAGGAACGATAAAATTTTGCCATGGCGATACTGATCTGTGGTTCCTTTGCCTATGACAACATCATGGTGTTTCCGGACCAGTTCAAAAACCACATTCTCCCGGAACAGGTACATATACTTAATGTTTGTTTTGTAGTTCCGGAAATGCGTCGTGAATTTGGAGGATGTGCCGGAAATATTGCATATAACCTCAAGTTATTGGGTGGTGAACCGCTACCAATGGGCACGGTAGGGCATGACTTTGGACGTTACGCAGAATGGATGAATCAGTGCGACATTCCGCAAACACTTGTTGTACAGATCGACGACACGTACACGGCCCAGGCTTACATTACTACCGACATGGATGATAATCAGATCACCGCATTTCACCCCGGGGCGATGTCAGCGGCGCATCGAAACCGTATTGAAGATATGCACAATGTGGAACTGGGTATTGTGTCCCCCGATGGCAGGCAAGCGATGGTCGAACACGCAGAGCAGTTTGCGAACTTGGGTATCCCATTTGTGTTCGATCCGGGCCAGGGGTTGCCTATGTTCAATGTTGAAGAGCTGAAGACATTTATAGATCAGGCCACTTACATTACCGTCAACGACTACGAGAGTCAGTTATTGCAAGAACGGGTTGGCGTGAGCTTGCAACAGATTGCGGGTCAGGTGGACGCGCTGATCGTCACCAAGGGTGCTAAAGGTTCAGAGATAGTTACCGACGGTATAAGGATTGAGATTCCGATTGGGCGGGTAAACGGGGCTGTTGATCCTACCGGTTGCGGCGATGCGTTCCGCGCGGGATTGCTACATGGAATCACTAACGGGAAAGACTGGGAAGATATTGGAAGACTTGCGTCATTAATGGGGGCGATAAATATTGAACACCATGGTACGCAAAATCATCGCTTCACGATCGATGAGTTTGCTCAGCGCTTCCAAGAAAATTTCGGCTACAGTGCCTTTTGAAGTATGATGCTATTGCAAATTGACGCGACTCTGCTATGTTCACGACTGTAAACGTGACGAGACTTCGATAGGTGAGATCATGAAAAAGGTGACCGGTATTGGCGGTATCTTCTTCAAGTCAAGGGACCCGGATAAACTTAAAGCTTGGTATGAGGCGCATCTCGGTATCGAAGCGAGTGACGAGGCCGGTGCCATTTTCGAGTGGCGCGATGCCGATGATCCAGAAAAAACCGAATATACCGTTTGGGGGCCGTTCCCCCGGGACACCGACTATTTCAAGCCCAGCAGTGCTTCCTTCATGATCAACTATCGGGTACAAAACCTGCAGGAACTCATTGATGAGCTTCGTGAGACAGGTCTGGACGTGACAGGACCCAAGGAACACCCAGAAGGAATTTTCGCGTGGATCATGGACCCGGAGGGGAATAAGATCGAATTATGGGAGCCACTAGCGGATACTTAAGCCGCCACGGAGCAGACGCAGTTTTTGCCCGGGCACCCAGGTCCTGGGCCGCCCTCCCGAATCCAGCCGGATTGATAGCCATGGACGCTTGGTTTAGGCTAGCGTGAATCGGCCATAGAGCCGACACCACGACAACGAAACGGATGGAGATGCTTATGTCCGGCTATACCACGCAAGATATCCGGAATGTGGCGCTTGTTGGCCACGCCGGTTCACCCTGCTTCAACACGCGGGGATGATCAACAATGCAGGAAACGTTGAGCGGGGGACCACAACCTCCGATTTCGATCCGCTAGAACAAAAACATCAACATTCCCTCCGTTCCACGCTGCTCAACCTGGATTACGGCGGCAAGCACATCAATATCATCGATACGCCTGGATATCCAGATTTTCTAGGACAGACATTGAGCGTATTACCAGCGGTAGAGACGGTGGCCATCGTAATCAACGCCCAGACCGGAATCGAGATGTTGGCCCGGCGGCTTATGGACTGGGCGAGTGAACAAAATCTGTGCCGTATGATCGTCGTCAATAAAATCGATGCGGATGGCGTAGATCTGGAGGGTGTGTTCAATTCCATACAGCAGACGTTTGGAAAGGAGTGCCTGGCAATTAATCTGCCGTCCAAAGATGCCACTGAAGTGGTTGACTGTTTTTTTAATCCCTCCGGAGAATCGGATTTCTTTTCGGTCAGTGACGCTCATACTGAGGTGATCGATCAGACCGTAGAGGTGGACGAGGAATTGATGGAAATGTATCTCGAACAAGGAGAAATTGCCCCTGAGCAACTGCACGATGCGTTTGAGAAAGCATTGCGAGAGGGCCACTTGGTTCCTATTTGTTTTGTTTCTGCGGAAAGTGGAACCGGGGTCAAGGAGTTGTTGGATATTTTTGCGAAATTAATGCCGAATCCCACAGAGGGAAACTCGCCACCATTAGTCAAACTGAACGGTGCTGATGAGACGCCGATTGAATTGAAGCCGGATCCAGCTGGACACATTCTTGCGCACGTTTTTAAAGTTACTTTTGATCCGTACGTAGGAAAACTCGGTATCTTTCGTATTTACCAGGGTACCATTGATAAGGATAGCGAGTTGTTTGTCAACGATAGCCGCAAGGCATTCAAGGTCGGTCATTTATTCAAGTTGCAAGGCAAGAAGAACGATGAGATCACCAAAGGAATGCCCGGTGACATCTGTGCAATCGCCAAGGTGCCGGATGTTCGGTTTGATAGCATTTTGCACAACTTTCACGATGAAGATGACGTTCATCTCAAACCAATGAATTTTCCCATGCCTTTAGCCGGGCTCGCGGTATTGGCAAAGAAGCGCGGTGATGAACAGAAGCTTTCAGAAGCCCTGGAAAAGCTGTCGTAGGAGGATCCTTGCATCAAGATTGAACGTGATTCGGCGGCCAACGAAACTGTTTTGCGCGGGTTAGGTGATTTGCACCTGCGCACGGCCATAGAGCGCATGGAAGAACTTTACAAT
>CAMYNX010000022.1 GCA_947259875.1 uncultured Gammaproteobacteria bacterium
CCCCATCATGCCATTGCCTGCACCTAAATCTAATATTCTTAGCTCACTAAAATTATCTTGATACTGTTTTACCGCTGATTCGAGTATTGAGGCTACTTTGCTTGGAGATGTGCATTTTAGGCGGTCATAAAAGATTTGCTCATACAGACCCTGTACCTGATAAATTTCAGCGTAGGCGTGGAACTTTATTTTCCTCTTGCCACCTGATCCCTGAAGATAGAAATAGGCTTCGTCTTGATTGACATTGGATAACTCGTCCTTTGGAAATTGTATGCGATGTCTTTTCGTCATTGCTTCCTCAGTTTGGATTGAATGTTTATTGGCCTAACAGATAATGGAACGAACATTTTCGTCCCATATTAAAATTGGCGTGGGTTTTCGAGACTTTCTTCATGTAATCCGATAGTTGTAACCCTTTGTCTGTGAGTGTCATTCTAGCAAATACGACCCCACTACCGGGGCTCGATAAAACAGAACGTGCGGTGAATGTCGGCTTTGCGGCACATATGCGAAAGGCCGGATTGGGTTGCGAACTCGGTCCTTTGAGATCTGACACTCTCTGACAGGTTAAGTCTGAGTGGTTACAGTTATTTGACGGGGACAGATTTATTCTTAAAAAATTGATCTGTCCCCTGATTTATTCGCTGGTTAATCGCGTGGCGGTAGTGCGCGCCAGCGCCGCGCACGCGCGGGCGATTTCGGCACTGCAACCGGTATAGTTCGTCGGATCTAGGGCAGCACGCAGATCGCTTTCTGACACATTGGCGCGTACCGTATCATCCGCCATCAACAGGTCGAAAAGACTCGCGCCCTGGCGCTGCGCGATATCCGCAGCGGCGTGAACGAGATCATGAGCGTTCTGACGACCGATTTTGGGTGCCAAGGTCATCATGACATTTTCCGACACTATCAAACCGTTCGTTTGTTTCAAGTTTGCAGCCATTCGATCAGGTTTGAGCTGCAACCCGCTCAACAACGAGGCCAGGTCGTCGGTCAGTTCATAGACAGTGACACAGACCTTGTCCACCGCCGCGCTCATCATCTTATTGGTAGCCGCGTCGCCGTCGTGCGAGGATTGCATTCCTTCCAAAGCCAGGCCGACTTGCGAACGAATGGGTGCCGCGAGTGACAACGTATTCGCGGCAATCTTGAAATTGATCTTGTGAGGCAAAAAGTTAATAGAGGTGTGACACCTTGTTACCAATAAGAGGCGGCCCAGCAGCGATGCCGGGCCGCCGCCAAGCTCGACTCAGTAGGCGGGCACCTCGGCGTCGTAGCGCAGGCCCAGTTTGCCGGCCTGATCGCGCACCGCGCGATAGATCTTCGTATCCAGCGAATCCTTGGCGCCACCGAGCTTGTCCACTTCCGTTTTCAGATACGCAGAGCGTTGGTCGGCGAGTTCCCGGATCCGGCCCTGCAAGTCATTACGGCGCGCAGCGGTCTCGGTGATCATCGCCTCCTGCTCGTCCACCGACATCTCCTGCAAGGGTTCCGGCAACTGATCGCGGTCGATGGCGGACAGATCCGCACCACCATTGATCACATCGTCTACCAAGTCGCCCTTTCCCGTGAGGTTGACCTTGCCGCTCTTGGAGGCATTGAATGTCGCCCGTCGTGCACGCGATTCTAGCGACGCTGCCGCGTGCAGTTTCTCGGTGGCCGCTATTTTCTTGCGCTGTTTCTTCTTGTCTTCGGGCGAGCCGTAATACAGCCGCGTGTCATCCAGTTTCCTGGATAGCTCGGCAAGCTTCTTGTCAAACGGCGTGGCGATTGCCACCGCGCTGCCCGCCTGTTCCACCTGGAAGTAACGACCGTTGCCCAACTGGGCGATGTGTTGCCATTTCTTGCCGGTATAGCTGTTCTTGCCACACTGGATGGTGTTGACCACGATCCCCCTCTTGTGCGCCACGCTCAGGGAGTGTGGATATTTCACATCGTCCTGATAATCCATGTGCGGCGGTGCATCGCCGACCAGGAATACGACCCTGTACACGTTCGGGTCTTGGCTCCAGGACACGTTGTGGACCGCTTCATGCAGCGCCTGATTCACGCTTTCCGGCCCATCGCCGCCACCGGCAGCCTGAAAGTCCATCAGCGTGGCATACATCGAATCCAGATCGCTGGACAGATCCACCACCCGGGTCACGTAGGCATCGCCGCGATCCCGGTAGGCAACCAACCCCATCCTGATCTCGGGCGCCTGTTGCGCCGACGCCATGTTCGAAGCGATCGACCATATCTTCTCCTTGGCGGCCTGAATCAGATCACTCATGCTGCCGGTGGTATCCAGCACAAACACCACCTCCACCTTGGCGGCCTGGTGGGGCAACGGCGTGATAAGCGGCGTGTTGGTAAGCGTGGTGGCGTTGCTTTGATACAGCGGATAGAGCGCCACCGTCCCCGCGGTGAACACAAACAAGGCAAGTGCGATTACTTTCGATTTCATGTTGATATCCTCGTAAAGAGTTAACGGACAGAAGAGAGCCTGCGCAGGGCGACTTCCGCAACGCGATGGGCGCATTCAAAGCGGTCCTCGTCGTTCGGGTCAGACGCCCGGTTCCGGTTTCGGCGCCAGCTGGCCGGAATCCCGACAAACAGCGCCTGCACCAGAAAGAAGCACCAGATAGACAGAAACAGGCTGTGCGAGTAGATTCCCGCCCACACGGCCGCGGCCAGACTCACACCGGTCAATCCCAGATCCGCCAGCGCAGACAACGCACTGGCGTAGAAGTACAGCGAGCGGATCAGCCAGATCATGCCGACGTGGGCGACGACGTACAGCGGCAGCGGCGGTGCCACGAACCACGTCGCCCCGGCCAACGCCAGCCACGCCGTCAGCACCGTCACGCGCCCGACGCGCTCGCGGCTACGCGTCAGCAGATACAAGACATAGGCGAGACCGATGCCGGCGATCAGCACGCGCAGCACCGCGCCGCCGGCGAACACCGTGGCCAGGGCACCAAACAGCGCGGCGCCAAATACGCTCGCGGCCACCGCCACTGCAACACCTTCAAAAAATGTCGGCCGTTTCATGATTGCTTCCTCTTTTGTTTCTCACGCAACAAGGACACTTCCACGTCCTCGTCACGGACGGTGATATCGGGCGTGGCCCAGATCGCCTCGCTGCGCGCGGCGGTGTCGTCTTCCGCCAACAGCTCCAGCTTCTGCTGCATGGCCGTCATCCGTCCGCGATTTTCCTTAAGCCGGTTTCGCAATTCCGCGAGTGTTTCTTGCACTGCTGCGCGTTTCTTGACGAGGACCTGGCTGAGCCGCTGCGCCTCCAGCTTGCGCCTGATCAGCGCCCGCGCCAGATCGTCCTTGCCGGACGTAAAACATACATCGAGTTGTTCCTCGATCTGCTGCAGCGATTGGTCGAGCTCGGTGTGCCGGGCGGTTAGTTGCCCGTATTCGTGTGTCAAAACCTTGATGCGCTGGTCGTCGCGCGTGATGTCTTCCTCCATCTCGCGCACCGCCTGCTTGAGCAGGACATCGGGTTCCTCGATGCGGTCAAGGACGGCGTGAATATCGGCGCGGAACAATCGCGAGACGCGGGTGATCAATGCCATGGTTCGTACCTCCTGGTTCGTCGTTTCACAGAATGTGAAACAAGTTTAGGCATGGCCTTGCCAAGCAGGTAGACAGGTTTTGGTAAAACTTGGGCGCGGTTGTTTACAAAAAATTTACGTGCTGGTGTGGGGGTGAACTGCTAGGCTTTACATCACCATGTCACGCAAGATCCGTATTCTGGTTGTCGAAGACGAAGCCGCGATCCGTGCCGGACTGATAGATGTATTGGTGTACCACGGCTATGATGCGGACACCGCCGCCGACGGGCCGGCTGGGCTCGATAAGGCACTGAGTGGCATGTTCGATCTGATCCTACTGGACGTGATGCTCCCTGGTATGGACGGCTTTGCAATCTGCAACCGGATCCGCGCGCAGGATCGCGAACAACCCATCATTATGCTCACCGCCAAGACCCGCGACGAAGACATTATTCAAGGGCTGTCACTGGGCGCGGACGATTACGTATCCAAGCCGTTTTCGGTGGCGCAACTCATATTGCGAATCCAGGCGGTGCTGCGCCGGTCCCGGATCGGTGTGGAGATGGAGAACCAAATCCGCCTCGGTGACGGCGTCGAGGTCGACACGCAGAATCTCTCGGGGCGCCGCGGCCACCAGACCTTGTCGTTCACCCGCCGCGAAGTGGAGGTCCTCCAATACCTGAGCGCGAATTCACAGCGACCGGTGTCCCGTGATGAACTGTTGCACAGGGTCTGGGGTTACGCCAAGAATCTGGATATCGAAACCCGCACCGTGGACATCCATATCGCCAAGCTGCGGCGCAAGATCGAGACCGATCCCTCTCAACCGCGTTACCTGGTCACGGTGCGCGGCGCGGGGTATCGGCTGCAGGTCGACTAGCATGTTCCGCGCCTCGCTTGCCGGTTGGAACGAGAAACGGCTGCGGCTGTGGCTGGTAGTGTTTTTTCTCGCGGTGGCGATTCCGACCGGCATCTTGATCCGGCAGGCGTACAGTCAATTGAAATGGGAGGCGTTTCACCGGCATCGGGTCATGGCCGAAGAATTGACGACCCGCATCGACCGCCGACTCGGTGAACTGATCGATGCCGAAGAGGCGCGCGCGTTCACCGACTACGCGTTCCTGGTGGTGGCCGGCGACCCGGCGGCCAGCTTTGTACAGCGTTCACCGCTGTCGGCGTATCCGCTCGCCGCCGCGATCCCCGGACTGATCGGCTATTTCCAGATCGATGCACAAGGGCAATTCACCACCCCGCTGTTACCGCAACCGGGCGTACAGCCGTTGGCGTATGGGATTTCCAGCCGTGAGCTGGATCAGCGGCGCACACTGCAAGATCGCATCCAGCAGATCCTGGGACAAAACCGACTGGTGGATGCCACCGGCACCGGTGTCGTCGGAGGCAAACAATCGCTCCCGCACGCACCGCCACGCAACGCCGCAGACAAGCCGGCGGTCGCAACTTACCACGCCGGCAAGGACGTGGCGCGGTCGCGTGTCCTGGAATCCGAGCAGCTGGCGCCACAAGCCGCCTTTGATCGTCTCAATGAAGGCGACAATAAACAACAGAGGAAGAAACAAAAGCTGCCTCGTGCGCTGGGGCGGGTGGAGGACCTGCAACTCGACCCCCGTTATCAACGCGGCGCGCGCGACGATGTTGCGAGCACGGCCACCCAGGAAACCGCCGCACCTGCCGAGAAGCGGGTGTTGCGCAAGGAGCGCAGCGCGTTGCCGGAACAGAAGCTCGCGATGCTTGACGAAGTGATGGCCAGGGAAGCCGCGGCCGAGTCCGGGCTGCGCATCCGCATTTTCGAGAGCGAGATCGACGCGTTCGCCTTCAATGTGCTGGACAGCGGTCATTTCGTGTTGTTCCGAAAGGTGTGGCGCGACGGTCAACGTTACATCCAGGGGTCGCTTATCGAACCGCAAGCGTTTTTCCGTGGCGTCATCGAATCAGCGTTCCGCCCGACCGCGTTGTCACAGGTCACCGACTTGGCGGTGGCTTTCGCCGGTGATGTGTTGTCGGCGTTCAGCGGCCAGGCGTCACGCGAATATTTGTCCAGTACCGAGGAGTTGCAGGGCGCGCTGCTCTACCAGACGCGCCTGTCGGCGCCGCTGAACAACTTGGCGCTCATCTTCAGCGTTACCCACCTGCCCGCGGGACCGGGCAGCACGGTAGTGACCTGGGTGGCGGCGATCTTGTTGCTCGTGCTTTGTGGTGGTTTCTACTTGATGTACCGATTGGGCGTCGGGCAAATCAAACTCACCCGTCAGCAACAAGACTTTGTGTCCGCCGTCAGTCACGAACTGAAAACCCCGCTGACCTCCATTCGCATGTACGGGGAAATACTGCGCGAGGGCTGGGCAGACGAAGAAAAAAAGAAGACCTATTACGAGTACATTCATGACGAGAGCGAACGTCTGTCGCGGCTTATCGCCAACGTGCTGCAACTGGCGCGCATGACCCGCAATGATTCGAACATCGACCTTAAACCCATGCCGGTCATGAAACTGATGGACAACCTACGGTCCAAGGTTTCCTCGCAGATCGAGCGCGCAGGTTTTAAGCTGAACATGACCTGCGAGGATGATGCCGGTCAAGCAGTGATCGACGTGGACGCCGATTATTTTGCCCAGATCGTCATCAACCTAGTGGACAACGCCACCAAGTTCTCCGCCAAGGCCGACCGGCGCGCTATTGACATCGCTTGCCGACGGCAACGCGACGGCACGCTGCAGTTCAGTGTGCGCGACTACGGCCCCGGCGTACCGAAAGACCAGATGAAGAAGATCTTCGCACTGTTCTACCGCTCGGAGAATGAACTCACCCGTGAGACGGTCGGCACCGGCATTGGTCTGGCGCTGGTCCATCAGCTGGCGCTGGCGATGCGGGGGCGGGTCGACGTCGTCAATCGCGATCCAGGCGCAGAATTTCGGGTGTCTTTCGCGGCACGCGATAGTCTCGCAGTCTCTTCTGCGTAGAACGGTGACCATCCTCTCGATACGTTGTCCTTTGCTCCGTTGCCACTCCTTGATTGACCTGTGGGTCTCGCATTCCTAAATTGGAAAAATACCGGAATTTCGGGGACACGATACATCGAACGAATTTAATACCGTCTCGTCACTGACTGATGTTAATTAACGAGAGAATAAATAAATTGACGTTGACTCTATTGTTTGCGCTATATTGAAGAGCACGAGATCGCGTAACGGACGGGCGAGTTGCGCACGATAAATCAATCGAACCTGACCCCGTTGATCCGCGGTGATTAAGTTAAAGCGTTATTCAATGTCCCGAGCCAGGCGAAAACCAAGGTTGAAGTTGCGGTATTCGGGAGTGCCCCTCCCCCGGTTCGCCGAGCGGACGTAAATCGGTTCGTCGCCCCAGGAACCCCCGCGGCGCATGCGCCGGCTGCAGTCACCGCTGCCAACCTTCACCCACGCCGAAGTATCGGTTGGCTTATCTTCATAGTTTGGGTGCCAACAATCGTCCACCCATTCCCAGACATTGCCCACGGTGTCATACAGTGCAAACCGGTTCGGTTGAAAGGAACCCACTGGTGCTGGCTGCTTGCCGTCCCATTGGCTGAGACACCCATTACAATTCGCCCGGTTCTTTTCAATGTCGTTTCCCCAAGCGTACTTGTACTCGCTGCCGGCACGCGCCGCGTATTCCCATTCCGCTTCAGTAGGCAGTCGGTAACGCTGACCCGTCTGCGCCGATAACCAGTGTATATAGGCGACCGTATCTTCCCAAGAAACATTGATCACCGGATTTCGGCCGCGACCCCAGCCTTTATCATCTGGTAGCCTCCGTCCCGACGCCCGCGCAAATCGATCATACTCATCAAATGTGACTTCGTAGCGACCCATCGCAAATGGTTGCGCAACCCTGACCGTGCGCACCGGCTTTTCGTCCTTGTCACCCCCTCCCTGGAGGCTTCCCATACGAAACGAACCCGCCGGAATGACTACCATTTCTGGCCCTTCGCTGCCATCCTTGAGCCGGTCCCGGAAGACATTGCCTGGTTTGTTTGCTTCCAGCTCCGCTTGACGCTTCGCCTTTGCAGCTACCTTAAGTTCAGCTTCCACCTCCGCTTGACGCTTCGCCTCTGCAGCCGCCTGAAGTTCAGCTTCCACCTCCGCTTGACGCTTCGCCTCTGCAGCTACCTTAAGTTCAGCTTCCAGATCCGTTTGGCGCTTAGCCTCTACTGCCGCCTTGATTTCAGCTTCCACCTCCCTGCGTCTCGCCTCTGCTTCAGCCAGGAGCCGAACTTGCTTGGCTTTGAGTTCAGCGATGGCCATCCGCTTTGCCTCTGCTTCAGCCAGGAGCCGAGCTTCCTCAGTTTTCTCCACTGCTATTTGGCGTGACTCTTCCAGCTGCTTTGCCATGTCCGCCAACAGGCTTTGTTGGTACGTGATGAAAGCGCCGCCCATCACAAGCGCCGCAATTGCCGCTGCCGCACCAATGTATCGTGAGGTCTTTTTTGACGTAGCGGTAGTCGTGGGTATGTTGGCTGGAGCAATGTCTGCCTTCGAGGTGCGTGCTTGACGGGCTTGATTGTCCTTAACGTTGACTGCTATCTCTCGTTGTTCGCGTTGTTCCTCATCATTGTCATCAGTCTTAAATTCTTCCTCGTCTACGTGGCTCATCAGGGGGCCGAGAATGTCTTCCAGCACGATTGGATATTGCCCCGCCCGCAAGCCTTTAACGACGCCACGGGATTTGCCATCGCTTGTCTGCGTCTTGTTGGCGAGATTGACCAGCGGGTAGTCCTGGTAGGGTTTTTTGTGAGCGTCTAGAATCAGCGCGACACGCGGGCTCATTCTTTTGCGCACATTCTGAGCAACCACCACGGCAATTTCCCCGGAACTCAACTCCACCAGCGACCCTGTCGGATAGATTCCGATCGCCCGGATGAATTGATTAACCAGCGAAGACTTGAAATGGTGGTCGCGTTGCCTGAACAACGTCTCGATGGAGTCATCCGAAGTCATCCCGGGGGCGTAGGGCTTGGGCTCGGTGGAAGCCAGGTAAGTGTCGACGATTCCTGCCATCTGTCCGAACAAGGGCAAATCGCCACCCGACAGCCCGGCCAGATAACCACTGCCGTCATAACGCTCATGATGGGTCGCGACCATCCACAGCATCTTTTCGTCGGCATCCGTTAAGTGCTTGAGCAACTGCATACTGTGCCGGACGTGCGTTTTCATCAGCTCCCATTCGTCATCCGTCAAACGAGTGGTCTTATTTAATAAGTCTTCGGGGAGATTGATATTCCCGACGTCAAGACAGAGTCCACCGATCCCAAGCAACCGCAGGTCTTTATGCCCAAGTCCCAGCTGTTTGCCAAAGACGGTCAACAATCCGGAAACAATGATGGCATGCCGAAAGGTTAATGACTGATAATCCTTGACGCAGCAAAGCCAGATATAGGCGTCGGGATTGCGCTCGATGCTGTCGACCATCACGCGCACACGATTGCTGATGTCGTCCACATTCAACATTCTTCCATTCTCCAGATCACTCCAAATCTCCATTGTCATGTCTTCCATGGCTGCATGCGCCTTCTCAGCGCTCGGTAATTCGTCTTTTAAGGAGATCTGCTGCTTGTGTGATTTGCGATTGGAGGCGCCAATGAGATTGTTGATCGTAGACAGAGATATTGGCTTGTTGTGACCGCTTTGCAACGTGTATTCATCGTCTGGAATCATCACATAGGCAAAGCGAGAGCTTTCGCTGAGCTTGTTAAGCTCATCGGTATTTTTGACGTAGAACCCCTGGGACAGAAACGGCGTCTCGCGCCAAGGCCGATCCAGTCGCGAAACATACATGCCGATCTCAATGTCCGCGGTTGGAATTTTTTTCGCAGTCATACGGTCTTGATTCGCCTATCCCCACTTATATACATAGACGCAATCAGCAAAAGTTTCCAATTGAATCAGGGAATTGTGGTGGAATTCCGGCAGGGAATTCCGGGGGCAGAACCCCTAAATTTGTGTGAATCGGCTGGGATCGGTACAAGCGCAACCCCGCACCCAAGCGAAAATCGAATTGCGTATACTGTCCCCTGAAATCAACACAGGGTGGCCGATGCCAACGAGAACCGAACACATCCAGGACGACATAGAGCTTGTGGAATGGATCGAGTCGATGGAGTCGCTGCTCCGGGTCGAGGGGCCGGAGCGCGCCAAGACGATATTCCGCGCCCTACGCGACTATTTGACCGACTTCAATGTCATTGTCGACGACGCCACACTGAACACGCCCTACCGGAATACAATTCCGCTGGAGCAAGAACCGGCCTATCCAGGCGATATCGAGGTGGAAGAGCGTATCGAGAATATCCTGCGCTGGAATGCAATGGCGATGGTACTGCGCGGCTACGACGGTGGCACCGGCGTCGGCGGGCACATCGGGACCTATGCATCCGCAGCGACCATGATCGAGGTCGGCTTCGATCACTTCTTCCGCAAGAAGAGTGCGGACTACGGCGGTGATCTCGTCAGTATCCAAGCGCACGCGGCCCCCGGAATCTATGCACGGGCCCTGCTGGAGGGCCGACTTAGCCTGACCCAGCTCGACAATTACCGGCGCGAACTACAGAAGGGTGGCGGATTGTCCTCGTATCCGCACCCTCGAAACATGCCCGGCTTCTGGCAGATACCGTCCGCGTCGATGGGACTTTCGACGCCCAGCGCGATCTACCAGGCGCGCTTCGCTAAATACCTGGAGAACCGGGGACTGAAACCCGCAAACGGCGGCAAGATCTGGAACTTCATCGGCGACGGCGAAGCCGACGAGCCCGAAGTTCTGGGTAGCATCAACATCGCGGCCCGCGAGCAACTGGACAATCTCGTAGTGGCGGTGAACTGCAACTTACAACGGCTGGATGGACCGGTCCGGGGCAACGGCAAGATCATTCAAGAACTCGAGCGCAGTTTCCGCGGTGCCAGATGGAATGTAATTAAGGTCATCTGGAGCGGTGAGTGGGACGTGCTGTTCGCGCGCGATCACGAAGGCGTCCTGCAGGAACGCATGGATCAGGTCGTCGACGGCGACTACCAGATGTACTCGGTGTCGAGCGGCAAGGAAGTGCGAGAACATTGGGTCGGGGACAACGCGAAGCTGGCGGAGATCATGCAGACGCTGTCGGATGAGGAGATCCGCTGTATCCGCCGCGGCGGTCACGACCAGCGCAAGATCTATGCGGCGTTCAAGAAGGCGCTGGAAACTACCGGCCGCCCGACCGCAATCCTGATCAAGACGATCAAGGGCTACGGCATGCAAGGTTACGAGGGCTCCAACGTCGTACATCAGAAGAAGAACCTGAACGCAAGCGAGCGCATCGAGTCGGGACGCCGGCTGGGAATTCCGTTGAGCGACGAGGAACTGGAGCGCGCCGAGTTTTATCTGCCGGACAACGACAGCGAGGAAGTGCGCTATCTGCGCGAGCATCGTCAGGCGCTGGGCGGCTATCTGCCAGAGCGTCACGTCGAGTGTCCGGTGCTGCAAGCACCCGCGTTGGAGTTCTTCGTCGACCAGCTTAAGGGCAGCGGCGATCGTGAGATCTCGACCACGATGGCCTTCGTTCGCCTGCTTGCTAAGCTGGTCCAGCACCCGGAAATCGGCAAGTACGTGGTGCCAATCGTGCCGGACGAGGCACGTACCTTCGGCATGGAAGCGCTGTTCCGCCGTGCTGGCATTTACTCCTTTGAGGGACAGAAATACAAGCCTGTGGACAGCAGTACGTTGATGCCGTACCGGGAGGCTAAGGACGGGCAGATTCTGCAGGAAGGCATCTGCGAGGTCGGTGCAATGGCATCGTTCCTCGCTGCTGGAACTGCCTATGCAGTTCACGGCGTGCCGACGATTCCATTCTACGTGTTCTACTCGATGTTTGGCTTCCAGCGGGTCGGTGACATGATCTGGTCCTGCGGCGACATGCTGTGCCGCGGTTTCCTGCTGGGCGGCACATCGGGCCGTACCGCGCTCAATGGTGAAGGCCTGCAACACCAGGACGGTCACTCGCAAATTGTGGCGAGCACGGTGCCGAATATACGCAGCTACGATCCAGCGTTCGCATATGAGTTGGCGGTCATTGTCCGGGACGGTATCAAGCGCATGTACGAAGACCAAGAAGAGGTCTTCTACTACCTGACGATCCACAACGAGAACTACAAGATGCCGGCCATGCAGGAGGGCATCGAGGGACAGATCATCAAGGGCATGTACCGTATCGAGACCTCACCAAACAGCGCAGCCGACAAAAGACGCGCGCATTTATTTGGCAGCGGCGCGATCATCACGCAGGTGCTTGCGGCACGCGACAATCTCGAGGCTATGGGCATACCGACCGACGTCTGGAGCGTTACCAGCTACAACGAACTCAGCCGCGAGGCGATGTCGGTGGAACGCCACAACCTGCTCCACCCGGATCAGCCCGATCGCAAACCCTGGGTGCAATCGCTGCTCGAAAACGAACGGGGCGTATTCATCGCGGTCAGCGATTTCATGAAGGCGCTGCCGATGAGCATTGCCCCGTGGATACCCGGCCCTTACCTGGCGCTGGGCACCGACGGTTTTGGTCTCAGCGAGTCACGCGCCGATCTGCGACGGCACTTCGAGGTCTCAACGGATTATATCGTCTGGGCTGCGCTCGCCGCGCTGCGCGACGATGGCAGCATCAGCGCCAACGAATTCGCCGCACTAAGTGCGGATCTCGGTGTCGATCAGGAAAACCCTGACCCGGCGAGCAACGGACCGGCACAGCGAGAATTCCGGGGACAGTTTACTTAATTTGAATAAATCGGCGGGGATCTGTGCAAACGGCAACCCGAACTCAAGCGCATATCGAATTAAGTATCGTGTCCCCTTGATTATCAGTTGGTGCTTGTCTATTGGTTACTAATCTTTCTTTTGCAACTCTACCAGTTCACCTAGCAACGCCTCGATATTTGCTAGCCGTTGCTCCATCAGTGCCATGTGTTTTTTCATCATGCTTCGGCGCTGTTCCCTGTGGCCCTGGCTCATCTTGCCGCGTTTATCGCCTTCCTCCGTTCCTCGATGCATCATGCCATGTCCCATCATCGGCATCATGCCGGGGTAGATAACCACAGTGGCCGGCGACATGCCGGAATGCATCATGTGATGACCCATCATGCCCTGATGCATCATCCCCTTATCGTGCATTCCACCCATCATGCCCTGGTGCATCATTCCTTTATTGTGCATTCCGCCCATCATTCCCGACATACCCTCACTTTTATTCATAGTCGATGGGGAGTCCCGCGTCGCCTCATCATCGGTGCTGGCTGTGTATCCGGTAGATGCAATGACGAGCGTAATCGCGGTCACGATTAATATATGTATGTTTTTCATGGCTATTTATCCAGTTTGGGAGAATTCCGGGGACAGTATACTTAATTTGGATAAATCGGCCTGGGTCTATGCAAACGGCAACCCGGACTCAGGTGCACATTGAATTAAGTATACTGTCCCCGGAACTCCCCGGAACTCCACCAGGAATTGCAGTCGAAACCAAACCAATACAGGGATATAGTCGGTACGGCACGATAGAGGCGCTGCCACCGGGTTGCCGCATGGCGGGCGTTGTGACCGCTAGTTGTCCGGCAGTCGCGATGGTTCAGTTGGGTAAATCAACTTGACGTTCTCTTATCCCGCGCCTGTTTGAGAACAAGTCTTGTATACAGAATTCGTGTAGCTGGTATGAACCTACTTGCCCATACAAAACCATCAGTGATACTCGCATTAGGTGTGATCTTGGTGGTGATCGTTTGGTTGATTTCCGGCCAGTTCAAACCCGCCCCCACGCAGGCCGGCAACGACGCCCAGGTGAGACAGCGGGACATACTCACCAAAGTGCGGGTTCGGTCCCTGGTCCCTCACCAGATTCGACAAGAGATCACCATCAACGGTCGCACCGAACCGGCTCGAGGCGTCACGCTGCGTGCCGAAATCGAAGGGCGCGTAACCCTTCTCGGCGCCAAAAAAGGATCGGAGATCAAACAAGGAGACGTCATCGCGCGCCTGGACATGCGGGATCTCCAGGCGCAACTCGAAGAAGCAAAAGCGATATTGGTACAACGCCAGCTGGAGTACAAGGCCGCTGCGGATTTGAAACGCAAGGACCTCCAGTCCGAGATTCAACTGGAACGCGCAACAGCAACGCTAGCGTCCGCACGGGCAGCGGTAAAACGCATCGAAGTCGCCATCAGCAATACGATCGTGCGCGCACCGTTCAATGGCGTGTTGGACGATCGCCCCATCGAAATCGGCACCTATGTGCAGTCGGGCGACGTCGTGGCACGTATTCTCGAGCAGAATCCGATCCTTGCGGTTGGATCGGTCACCCAACTCGAACGAAGTCGATTGGTTCTCGGTGATCAAGGACTGGCGCGGTTGATCACAGGACAGGTTGCCGATGGAAAAATCCGTTACATCGCCTCCGAGGCAGACGAAGCGACCCGGACTTTCCGCGTGGAGCTCGAATTGGCTAATCCGGACCGAACGCTGGTGGCAGGGATCACCACCGAAATCAGTATCCCGGTGCGGACAATCACCGCCTACCGCATTTCCCCAGCACTTCTGTCCCTGAGCAGTACGGACGAACTCGGGATAAAAGGAGTGAACAAGGACGATATCGTGCAGTTTTACCCAGTCCAAATTGTCCGCGCGACCACCGACGACCTCTGGATCTCCGGGCTTCAGAAAGGAGTTCGCATTATCACGGTGGGACAGGGGTTCGTCCAACAAGGGGAGCGGGTTAAGCCGGTTGCCGAAGACGAGGTGGCAAAGGCCGCCATTTCGAAAGACGCCGGCACTGACAAATGAACGCCCTGATCGATGCGGTGTTGAACCGCACGCGGCCGGTGTTGCTGATTCTAGGCCTGCTTCTGGTCTCCGGATCTGCGGCGTACGTGTCGATCCCAAAGGAATCGGATCCCGACGTCGCTATACCGATCATCTACGTCTCCATTCACCATGAAGGCATCTCCCCGGAGGACGCGGAAAGACTTTTGGTGCGTCCGATGGAAAAGGAACTGCGAGCCATCGAGGGACTTAAAGAAATCCGTTCAACGGCGGTTGAGGGTGACGCCTCAATCATTCTTGAATTTGAAGCCGGTTTCGACAGCGACGAGGCCGTTAACGATGTGCGCGAGAAGGTGGATGTAGCCAAGGTCGAACTGCCGGAGGATAGCGACGAACCGACGGTGAACGAGGTTAATGTGGCCCTTTTCCCGGTGCTGGTCGTGACCTTGTATGGCGACATCTCGGAACGCGTCATGGTGTCCAAGGCGCGGGATTTGCGTGACAAGCTCGAGGCGCTCCCGGGGGTGCTCGAAGTTGATATCGCCGGCGACCGTGAGGATCTGATTGAGGTCATCATCGATCCGGCGCGTATCGAACATTACAACCAGTCCCAAGAAGAACTGTACCAGTTGATTTCACGCAACAATGAACTAGTAGCTGCGGGAGCGCTGGATACCGGGCGCGGTCGTTTTTCGGTCAAAGTTCCGGGCCTGTTTGAAAGCGTGGAGGACGTGCTCAGGCTGCCGATAAAGGTCAGCGGTGATACCGTGGTGACGTTTGCCGATGTGGCGACGGCAAATCGTGTGTTCAAGGATCCGACCGGGTATGCCCGTGTCAACGGCCAACCCGCCGTTGCGCTGGAGGTGTCTAAACGCATCGGTGTCAATATCATCGATACGATTGCCGACGTTCGCCGCCTGGCGGAACAGGAAAAAGCCAACTGGCCCAGCGGCCTCAACGTGACCTATTCCCAGGACAAATCCGAGGACATCCGCGACATGCTGCGTGATCTGCAGAACAACGTGATTGCGGCGGTGCTGCTGGTGATGATGGTGGTGCTCGCTGCGTTGGGGGCGCGCACCGCGGGGCTCGTCGGCATCGCGATTCCGGGCTCGTTCGTGACCGGCATTCTGGTGCTTGCCGTTGCCGGGTTGACCGTCAACATCGTGGTGCTGTTCTCGTTGATCATGGCGGTCGGCATGCTGGTGGACGGCGCGATCGTGGTGGTGGAGCTGGCGGACCGCAGAATGGCCGAGGGCATGAGCCCGCCGGAGGCTTACGCCGCCGCCAGCAAGCGCATGGCGTGGCCGATCATCGCCGCCACCGCGACCACGCTGGCGGTGTTCATGCCGCTGCTGTTCTGGCCGGGCATTGTCGGCGAATTCATGAAGTACCTGCCGATCACGCTGATCGCGACCCTCAGTGCCTCGCTGTTCATGGCGCTGATCTTTGTGCCTGCGTTGGGTTCACTGATCGGTCGCCATGCCTCCGACAGCGGACCGCGCACGGCGGCGCTGGTGGCGGCCGAATCGGGCGATCTGTCGCAGATCACCGGCCTGACCGGTGCTTATCTCGCGGTGTTGAAAAAGGCGCTTCGCCACCCCGGGAAGGTGGGCCTGGCGGCGATTGGCGTGCTACTCACAGCCTATGTGCTGTACGCCCAATTCGGCCGGGGCGTCGAGTTTTTTCCGGATGTCGAACCGGAAAACGCGGCACTTAACATACGCGCCCGCGGCAACCTGTCGATCGCCGAACGCGACGCGCTGGTGCGGGCGGTCGAGGCGCGCATCCTCGACATGCAGGAGTTTTCCACCATCTATGCGCGCAGCGGTACCCGCTTTCGCGCCGAGGTCGCCGAAGACGTCATCGGCATCATTCAGCTCGAGCTCACCGACTGGCAGCAACGCCGGCCGGCCGCCGAGATCCTGGCCGAGGTGAAGCAACGCACCGCGGACCTCGCCGGCATCGTGATCGAGGCGCAAAAAGAGGAAGCCGGCCCGCCGGTGGGCAAACCGGTTCAGATTCAGTTGAGCTCCAGGTTCCCGGAACTGCTGCCCAAGGCGGTTGCCCGTGTACGGGAAGGGCTCGATGAGATCGGAGGATTTACCGACGTGACCGACAGCCGGCCGATTCCAGGGATAGAGTGGCAGATCAAGGTGGACCGCGCCGAGGCCAGCCGTTTCGGCGCCGATATCTTGACCGTTGGAAGTGTCGTGCAGCTGGTAACCAACGGCATTCTGGTCGGCTCGTACCGCCCCAACGATACCGACGACGAGGTGGACATCCGCATCCGCTATCCGCGCACCGAGCGCAGCATCGATCAGCTAGACCGTCTTAGAATTCCCACGCAACAAGGGGCAGTGCCAATCAGTAACTTCGTCACGCATGCGGTGTCGCCGCGGGTGGGATCGATAAAACGCAGTGAGGGCCGCCGTGTATTTACCGTCGAAGCCGATCTGCCGGAGGGCGTCCTCGCCGCAGACAAAGTGCTCGAGATCCGCAATTGGTTGAAAGATGCGGGCCTCGATCCGCGCGTGGAGCTCGAGTTCAAGGGTGAGGATGAGGAGCAGCGCGAGGCCGAGGCATTTCTCATCAAGGCGTTCGGCGTCGCCCTGTTTGTCATGACCATTATCCTGGTGACCCAGTTCAACAGTTTTTATCAGGCGTTGCTGATCCTGAGCGCGGTGGTGCTCTCGACCATCGGGGTGCTGCTCGGGCTGCTCATTACCGATCAACCCTTTGGCATCGTCATGAGTGGCGTCGGCGTCATTGCGTTGGCCGGCATTGTTGTCAACAACAACATTGTGCTGATCGACACCTTTAATATACAGCGCGCCAAAGGCCTGGACACGGTCGAGGCGATTCTGCGCACCGGCGCTCTGCGTTTGCGACCGGTGCTGTTGACCACGGTCACGACCATACTTGGTTTGATGCCGATGGTGTTGGGAGTCAACATCGATCTAATCGGTCGTGAGATCAGCATTGGTAGCCCCTCAACACAGTGGTGGACACAGCTGGCCACCGCCATTGCCGGCGGACTGGCCTTCGCCACGCTTTTGACCCTGGTGCTGACCCCTTGCCTATTGTTGCTGGGCGACCGCTCGCGACGCAAAGTCAAGGGACTCAAGCCCACCGAAGCCCTGCAGGAGCCCTCCGCTTCTTAACTAGAATTAAAGGGAACACAATACCCAACTTGCACCACTCCGCCGGGATCTGCACCAACGCAACCCCGGACCGAGGCGCAAATCAAGTTGCGTGTACCGTCTCCCGAATCCCTTGCTGTCATTCGATTGTTTCTGATGTCATTCCGAACGCGGTGAGGAACCTCACCGTGTTAGATGAAAGTGAATGCCTTTAACACGGAAACATCCCTTCCTGCGCTCGTCCCCGCACAGCAGGGGGCTTGTCCCCGCACAGCAGGGGAACAGCAGGGGAACTACGCGCAGGACAAGCGGCGTTCCGCCGCGGGATGACAGAACAGTTGCACCGCGACGGCAAATTGAACCGGCGTTAAGAAATTCCGGGAAGACAATAACTAATTTGCGGGTATATCACGCGCTACATGTTACTTAAATACGATGTCGCCTCTTCACCGGGATTGGGGAGCCCCGCCACCCGCCAGGCGTTCAGGCAATAACCGAACAGATCGTTCACCCGTCGACGTTCGATCCCCGCTTCCTGGCACACCCGGTGCATCACCGGGGCGACCCCATGGCGCGCGTAGTGGTCGCGCAACGTATAGATGATTAGCCAGTGCGCGTCCGTCAATCTGCCCACGCCGATGTCACTGGCGACCACTTGTGCCAGCGGCTCGGACCAGGCTTGCGCGTCCTTGAGTAAGCCGTACTCATCGAATTGATTCGCATCGATAGTTACTGAAACTGCTGGGTTCATTGCCGCCTCCAATCACCTAATGAATGTTATCAAGCAGGATAACAAATATTTTCTTTAAAACCAGTAATCATAGAATAATAATTCTTTTGTATTGAAATATACCTGTATTTAGGATAAATATATATCGTACATATGGCCATATGCGATACCAGATTTCATGGATGCCGTCGATAAAGAAATTCTGCGCCTGTTACAGCAAGACGCGAGCCTGACCGTCAAGCAGATCGCGCAGCGCGTACACCTGTCCACGGCGCCTTGTTGGAAGCGCATCCGCCGACTCGAGGAATCCGGTGTCATTCAGGGTCGGGTCGCGATTCTCGATACCAAAAAGGTCAACGCCGATGTGACGGTGTTTGTGAACATCAAGATCGATAGACACAACAAGGAGTGGATCGATCAATTCGCCCCCGCCGTCAGCGAGCTACCTGAAGTATTGGAGATCTATCGCATGAGCGGAGAAGTCGACTACCTGCTCAAAGTCGCGGTCAGCAGCATCGACGCCTACGACCAATTCTATAAAAAACTGATCAGCCGGATTGAATTGTCCAACGTGTCTTCCAGTTTCGCCATGGAGCGCATCAAGTGCACCACCGCATTGCCGATTAATATCGACGATCACGGCAAGGGTCGAACGCGATTCGCAGCAGGGTAATGCCGGGCACGGTCTAGTCGGGAATTCCTTGCTGTCATTCCGAGCGCAGCGCTTGTCCCCGCGCAGCAGGGGAAAGAATCTCACCCCATTTTTCCATTTGGGCAACCGGCAACTCGAAGCCATGCACAAACCGAATTGAGTAACCCGTGCCTAGAATTTATAGTTCCTGTACTCTTGGACATCAAAGAATTAGGACAGGAGGAATAATTAATGAAATTCATGATTACGTGGAAGATCCCCCCAGGCTGTCACAAGCCTGCGGCCGAAAGTTTTCTCAGTGGAGGCGCCCCCGTGCCGCCTGGCCTCACAACCTTAGGCCGCTGGCACTTACCAGGTTCAGCGCGCGGGTGGCACGTTGTCGAGGGAACCGACGGTGAAGCGCTCGCTCAACTCGTAGCGGAGTGGGCGAACCTGCTGGAGTTGGAGGTGTACCCGGTGATCGAAGACATAGAAGCCGCCAGCGGTCTGTCCAAAATCTACGGGGAGGGCAATTAGCAGTTCCGGGGCCGCCATACCTAACTTGCGCGGCGCCGCCGGGCTCTTGGCAACCGGCAACCCGTACCCGGGCGTAATTCAAATTAAGTAAACTGTCCCCCGAACTATGCCCGGAATTGGGCTAAATCCAGCGTCACCTGCGGGTCGCGCTCAGCGCATCGATGAGCACATGGATGTCATGGTGCCCCTGGTAAATAGGAGTAACTTCCTTGTCCGGCGCCAGCAGCGAGTAGACAGCAGTCTGCGCGGTCCTTACGGAGTATTCGACGGTGAAAACGCAATCGTCGGGTAGTTCGGCAAACTGTCCGACAAAGGCAAAATTGGTGGCGCCGTCCGGCACCACCTGAGGCCTGTCGCCTGGCTTACGGGGCAGAAACTGACTGTTAATAAACGGCATCATGCAGGGAATGCAATTCGCCCCGGTAAAATATTCGCCCTCCTTGTCGGTGATCTTTAGGTGATGGCACAGCTCTTCGACAATCTCTTCGCCGGTGCATTCCGACATTTTCTTCCGCACGCGGTCTCCTCGCTTGTCCGGAAATAACCCATAACCCCAGAAGACATGAACGTTTGCGGGCTGGCCACGAAAATGCGGCTGATGCGCCAGCACCACGGACATCAGCCAGTTCGAGTCCGTGAAGGTGACGAGTCCCCCGGTGCCGGCGATATTGCCGGTGAACTTTTCCATGAAATCGAAAAACGTCGCGTCCTTAAGGGTCACCGTAAACGATTCCCACTTGGATAAATCGACATGGTCGCAAAACGTGGACGGCCTGCCGAAATCGGATGATTTCTCCGCGATCCTCTCCCACAGCGCCCATGTGCCGGCATCGGCCTTCGACCCCAGTGCAGGCGCCGAGGTCATCGAACCGGTGGATGAACTGTCCACCATCGATCCATTGGTGATGAACACATAGTCGCTACCGTCAAGTTCGATACGTTGTTCCTTGCCACCGTTGACATAGCGTATCGCCGTCGCGGTTTTATGTTCGCTCTGCAAGTCGAACTCGATATCGGTGACGCGGGTTTGCATCAGGAAGTTCACACCCTGGTCCTTGAGCCACCTCTCGATGGGCAGGATCACAGAATCGTACTGGTTGTAGACAGTGCGCAGGATCCCCTTGAGTTGGTTGAAACCGGGAAGCAGGTGGATGAATCTGATGAAATAACGCCGCATCTCCGCGGCGCTACTCCAGGTCTGGAACGCAAAGGTCGTTTGCCACAGTAACCAGAAGTTGGTGCTGAAGAAGGCGGGAGCAAAGCAATCCACGATCCGGCTGCCCCCGAGCGACTCCTCGGATTGGAACATGAGTTTGAGCATGTCGAAGCTGTCCTGGTTGCTCAGCCCGTAGGACGATACGTCTACCTTTTCGCCATCGCGTAGCAGCCGGCAATGGGATTCCGTCACCAAGCGCCGGTTGAACTCGTCGCATTCATCCTTGACGGTTCTGTTGGGATCGTCCAGCGACGGGATACCTGAGAGCAGGTCCCAGGTGCACTCGAAATGCACCTCGATCATTCGCCCGCCGCGGATCAGATAGCCGTCCCGAGGCGACCCCGAGCCGTCCAGCGCGCCTCCGGTGACGCTGCCCTGCTCGAAGATATGAATGTTCTGCCCGGTTAGGCCGCCTTCCCGGATCAGGTAATGCGCGCTCGCCAGCGCCGCGATACCGCCTCCCACCAGATAAGCGTTTGACTCGTTGCGTTGAACATCTGCCATCACACCATCTCCAACCACTTAGCGGTAATTCCGGAGACAGTATACTTAATTCGCACGAAGCGGCCGGGATCTATGCAACCGGCAACCCGGCAACCCAGGCGTAATTCAAATTAAGTAAACTGTCCCCGGAACTATACAGACAACGAACGAACACCAAGCGGTGTGTTGATGTGCGCGACCAACCGCGAACGGGAACCACTGGCAATGGGCAACACGGACACCGGACCCTCAAGGCGCAGCGACACAAACAGGCGGGACATACGCGCTGGCTCGGGATGAAACAGTTCAAGGCCCGCGAGCGACAACCCCTGATCTTGCAGTTGCGCCGCCGGGTGCGCTTCCGTTTGCCACTCGATAAGGGCCGGCGCGATGCCGTCAAACGGCAGCGAGCCATCAGCGGTGATGGTAATCAGCCAACTGAGCGACCCGCGGGTCATCGGCTCGATATTTCCCAATGGCTCGGAGGACGCCGCGGCGACCGCATGAATGTCGGACGCACGCGCGACCCAGGCCGCAAGGGACGGGGCGGCGTTCGCGTGCAGGGTGTCGAGTGCAAACCAGCGCGGGCGGGACGGAGCCGGCGCCGCCGGGTTGGGGGCGATGACCTCCAGGAACAAAGAATCTCCGAGGCGCACCAGGAGATTATGGGTGCCCATACGCGGGTGTTCCCCACCGACCTGCGGTACAACCCCAAGGGTTTCGCGCACCAGCGCGGCGCCCACTTCAAGCGATGGTGCGGTGACCGCGATGTGATCAATGACGCAGCGCGACACCCCAAGCCCCCCAATGTCGCGCTCAGGGACGCGCCGGTTTGGGCGTGTCCCCGGCAGCGTCAGGCCGGGCGTTGTGCCGGATCCACGCGAGCACCTCGTTAGCACTCTGGTCGGGCGGAAACACTGGATAGAACACTTTCTGGATGCGTCCATTCTCGACGACGAGTGTTAAGCGCTTGTACAGCTCGTTGCCGGTGACGGTAAAGGTGGGCAAGCCGAGCATCTGCCGTAAACGAAGTTCGCTGTCACTCAAAAGCTCGAAAGGAAGATCTAACCGATCACGTACCTCCTTCTGGTAGTCACTGGTCTGGGTGCTCAATCCAAATACGGAAGTATTCAGGGCTTGCAGCTCAGCGTAGTGATCGCGAAAGTTGCAAGACTGCGGCGTGCAACCGCGCGCGCCCGGGATGCTATCCCAGCCAGCGGGCAACGGTACGCCTGGACGTCCGGTCATCGGGTAGATGTAAATCACCAAACGGCCGGGAAGAGCAGCCACATCAACGATCGCGCCGTTGGTTGCGGGAAGCGTGAGCCTGGGGAAATCTATCCCGTGCAAATGAGACGCCGCGCCATCGTCAACCGGGCGCGGCAGATCTTTCGGCAGTTCGAGAAGATTTGTGCTCATAAGACTCCTGGGAATTATGGGGACACAATACCTAATTTTGCGGCTCGGCCGCTATCCAAGCAACCGGCAACCCGCACCCAGGCACACATCGAATTAAGTATTGTGTCCCGTTAATTCCCTTAATTCGTCGACCCGCGTTTAATATCTATTTCTTACTGCCCGGAATGGGGTCGCCCGAATCGCGCTCGGCGACCGCCTGCTTGAAGCCGACTTCTTCTACTCGTTGCTTGAAATACACCCCTTCCGGGCTATGACGCGCCATGCCGTCAAAAAGCGTTGCAATCGTCTGGGTGGTGGAAAGTCCCATGTTCTCGTAGACCTGGTTCACCAACATCTTCATCATCATGAGTTGATTCTTAGGCACACCCTTAATGCGACCCACCAATTGATTGACAGTGTCATCGAGCGCTTCGAGCGGAACGGCTTTGAAGATGAGCCCCATTTCTTCGGCCTGTCTTCCGGTTATCAAATCACCAGAAAAAGCATGTGCTTGGCTTTTTCGATACCCAATCTGTACACCCACATCGCTGTGGTCGGGCAGCCCCAGACCCTGGACGGCGGATAACCAATCCGCTTGCGTCCATATAACTTCTCGTGAGATACGCGGTCAAACTATTCGTTCGTATGCCGGGATCTCACAATGACGACCCTAAGCTTCACCCCTAACCTGCTTCGCCACGTAGAAACCCCGACCGCGCGGGTTGCGGGCGCCACGGTGCGGCAGGTGTTGGAAGCGTATTTTCAGGCCAACCCCCAAGTGCGCGGCTATGTCCTGGACGACCAGGATGCCCTGCGCAAGCACGTGGCGATTTTCCTCAACGAAGAAATGATCCGTGACCGTCTCGAACTGTCCGATCCGGTGCGGGAAAACGACGACATTTTTGTGGTTCAGGCCCTTTCTGGAGGCTGATATGAGTAACCGTCTGTTAGTGGGGACCCGCAAGGGACTATTTCGGGTTGAGCGCGATGGGGGCGGTCAGTGGCGCGTCACCCAGAACTGGTTTCTGGGCGATCCGGTTTCCGCGCTGTTACCCGAACCCGGTGGCCAGCGGCTCCACGCGGCCCTCAATCTAGGCCACTTTGGTGTCAAGATGCAGCGCTCGGAAGACGCAGGCCAAACCTGGTCGGAGTCAGCCGCGCCGGCCTTCCCGCCCAAACCGGAAGGCGTGGAGGACAAGGACCCGATGCGCGGTATCGATTTACCTTGGAGCACGCAGTTGATTTGGGCCCTGGACGCTGGGGGTCCTGGCGAACTATGGTGCGGCGTCATTCCAGGCGGTCTGTTTCACTCCACGGACGGCGGCGATAGTTGGGCCCTGATCCGCTCCTTGTGGGACGACCCCCGCCGCCAAAAATGGGTGGGCGGTGGCTATGACTTCGCCGGCATACATTCAATTCTTGTCGACCCTCGCGA
>CAMYNX010000023.1 GCA_947259875.1 uncultured Gammaproteobacteria bacterium
AAGCACCAATTTCAATCCACACGAATCCGTGTAGAGCTCCATCTCTAAGGCTGCACAACTATATTGTCCTGCAACCCGTGAACGGCGCGCCTGACCAGATCGACGGCACTGGCGAGGCTAGAATACAGCAAAGAGTGCGGCAACAATCAGAGTCTTCATTCACTCGCGAGAGTATAAGATTCGTGGCACATGTTCCGCCAGCATTGTCGACTTAACGAAAACACGTTAGAAAAGTCACCCAAAAATATAGTCGTCGACGACGCAATTACCTTTAATAATCCCACTTACATGTATAGAAACGTAAGATATGTGGTTCTATTCCCCACTCTGGAGAGCGCGTTTTGCGTGGGGTGACAATACCGGTTCCGGGCTGTTGGAGGCTTTTTGACGGTGACGCGAAACGATCTCATCTGCTAACCTCTACGACCGAAGACGGGTTTTCGGCGCCACAGTCCGGCGCATCTCATTTTCAAGCAAGGAGAAACAGACATGGGTGATATGGGAAAAAAAGATAAAGGCAAGAGAGAGCAACGGAAAAAGGCCCAGCTAAATCCAAAGGAAAAACGAAAATTGAAAAAAGAAAAGAAGAATAAAGGGATGCCCGGTGGCGTCCGGTGACCTTCAATCAAGCAAGGAAGTTGTGCGCCGCTTACTAGAAGAGCGTACTTAGTCTCTATGCGGCAGAGACCAACGACGATTCCCGAAATTCCACGGCGCTGGCCTGCTATTATGGTCAACCACGTCAGCGTTTATGTTCACGACGCTACGATAGGCGTGCCAGAAAGGTCAATCTATTCAATCTGAATCCTGTAACCGCGGCCGAGGATAACGCAACTCGAACACCGCGAGTTGCTGGCGTAGCACCAAATTCTCAAGTGCCAACTGTTGACGTGGACAAATTGCAGATCGCAGTGAGGCGAGCAATATTGGCAGCCATTTCAACATGACTTCCAGGTTAGCCGGAGTCTGTAGAAAAAGGCAATAGTATCAAGCGCGACGAATATTCAGGATGCACACCCATCCATCGGCCTCGGTGCGCACATAGTCAGGGAAACCTGGAAACAGTGCAGAAAGCGACTATCTATAAATAGTGGATGATCAGAGCATGAGCCCCTTTTCTTGCCCGGACGGCTGGGTGTACGCAAAGAGCAGGGAAGCGCAGCGCACTCAGGACGCAAAGATCTATGTCACCACAACCTTCCCCAACTGGACCTTTCAATCTTTCATCAACGGATCGAGCGTCAGCTGTTCACGCACATTTATTTAGTCCAGTTTTTCTGTCCATCGTTGTGTTGCTTGCGATATTTGCTTCGCAAATCGTAATCTTTTTCTTTCTCACAACCCTTGCACCTCTCCCTAGTTCTGTTGAAGTGATGCTCAACACGCTAATCCTGTCATTTACCTTGGCGCCGCTTCTATTTTTACTGGTGTATAAACCGTTCAAGAGATATATCGAAGATTATGATCATACTCTGCGTTCGCTAACGGAAAGCGAGCAGCGATTTCATGATATTGCCGAGCATGCGAAAGAATGGATCTGGGAGGTCGATGCCAATGGCAAATTCACGTATAGCAGCTCGGTTGTGGAAAAGATATTGGGATATACATCGGAAGAGGTTGTTGGGAAACACTTTTATGATTTTTTTCATCCTGACGAAAAAGAGGTGTTGAAGCAGGAAGCGTTTGAAGTGTTTGCGGCTAAAATGCCGTTTACGGAATTCATCAATCGCAATAACGATAAAAATGGCATGTCGGTTTGGTTGGCAACCAGTGGGATACCGATACTTGATGAAAACGGTGAACTTTTGGGGTATCGAGGCGCTGACGCAGTCAAACATGAAGAATCCGCTATCACCGATGTGCTCACAGGTGTGCTGAATCGACGAGGATTTTATCTTCTTGCGGGGCAGCAAATCAGGATGGCTATCCGCAACAACCTGTGCATCGTTATTCTATTCGCGGATATGGATAATCTTAAGCAGATTAACGACGAACTGGGGCACTTGGAAGGTGATCGGGCATTGGTAGAAATGGCCAACGTTCTCAAAGACTCGGTCCGCGAAACTGACATCGTCGCCCGGTATGGCGGCGATGAGTTTGTCGTGCTATTGACTGATATTACAACAACGAATGTTGAACAAATCGTACTTCGAAATATCGAAAAACACATCGAGGCTTTCAACTCCACATATGATCGGCGCTACACTCTTTCGATAAGCGTAGGCTTCTCAGCGCACGATACAGAAGATATGTTTTCTATCGATGAGTTGATCTTGCACGCCGACAATTCAATGTATAAACGCAAGCGCGCAAGTCGTGGAGATTTTATGTCGACCTCTAGAGTTAGCATGACTTAGGGGGCCACCCATCAGCCGGCTCCTGTCAAGGGTCACATCGTCTCTAAGGGTACTTGTTATCAGTACCTGTGGTTCAGATAGTACTGACAAGTTAATTGCCGCCGGGCGACAATGAAGGAATGAGCACGCACAAATAATCTGTGCAAATGTTGTCGATTCCCGCCCGAGATCATCGAATACGCCGCCTGGCTCTATTATCGATTCGATCATGAGTCATCGAGATATCGAAGACCTGCACCGAACTGTCGCATTAATCGACGCGCGTAAAAGAGTGAGGTATGTGCCGCTCTAAATCGCCGCTGCGGCGCTATAGAAAGCGATTTTTTGAGGGTTCGCAGAAGTGCGTAAGTTAACTTATGATTACCGACTCGATGCATCGACCATTCGGCGTGTCCGCCACCAATGATAGTAGCCCAGGTAAGAGGAAAGAAGTCGCTTCAAGTGCCGCACCATTATCCTTAGCGATTTCGATCTTCTCGACCCCAGCCAATCCCAATCACGCTTGAACATCAGAAAGCAGAAGTCTTATAGTTTCTAACCGCCTCGCGCAAAGATATCATTCTGTTATGTTATTAGCAGATATTATCAACAAGGAGAAGAAATAGATGGCTACTTCATACTCGAGACTTCAGTCCGTTAGTCTTTCGCCAGATACACCGGTTTATCGTTTTAATCAAGGTCTCCCGGTGGTCACGAAAATGAAAGAGCCCGCTGTTAACGTGATGACAGACCTAAAAAGGGTTGAGGCGGTAACGGTTGATCCGAACGTGCTCATTGATGAGGCCCTGCAAAAGATGATCCATACCGGTGTTCGATTATTGATTGTTAGTGATCATAAAGATCACCTGAAGGGAGTCATCACTGCCCGGGACATTATGGGCGAAAAGCCGGTTAATTATATTGCGAAAGAAAGGGTCGCACGTAATGAAATTATCGTTGCTCATATCATGACGCCAGAAAATGAAATCGAGGTTTTGAGTATGGATGCAGTTAAAAAATCGCGTGTGGGTGATATCGTAGAAACGCTTCGCCATACTCAGCGCCAGCATGCGCTTGTTTTGGATAATGATGATTATGGCCGGCCAGTCATTCGCGGTATCTTTTCTATTACCCAAATCGGTCGTCAACTTGGCGTCGACATACCGCCAACCGGTCTGGTGCAGAGTTTTGTCGAACTTAAGGTGCTATTAAATCCGGTGGACTAAGATTATTCGAACGACCGTGATAAATAAACTTAAAATCAACAGCGCAACTCCAAAGATCCTGGATCACTACTGGGTCGACTCTTAAAAAAGGGTCATTATCTGTGTGACAATCGAGTTCCTGACGATGGCCCGAAATGCCATTCACAGTGTCCTTTAAAGCCATTGTTCGCACACGAGCGTTAACTTACGTTGTTATGAAGAAGTGGTCAGCGCATAGACGACGTGTTGCAATTCTTGATTGAGGCTTTTTCGATTAGTTTTGAGAAGCTTTCACCCGTTCTGCGTTGCGGTTAAGAGTTAGTGACGTGTTAAATCGCATGATATTCGATTTTCAATATTGAATTAGCGGATATAGGATCCATGGTCAAAGTAGCTAAAACGAAACTCGTTGAAAAGAAGATGTCTGACAGCAGCACAGACACGTATCCGTATGAAGAGCTTGAAGTGGGGATGAGTGCTTCTTATGCCAAAACCATCACTGATGCGGATATCGTTTTGTTTGCGGGCATCTCCGGAGATATCAATCCGGTACACTTGAACCAAGAATTTGCCGCGGACACCATGTTCGAAGGGCGTATCGCGCATGGCTTGCTCACAGCCAGCTTTATCTCAACGGTGCTTGGGGTGATGTTGCCGGGTCCCGGCGGCATTTATCTCCATCAAGACCTCAACTTTAAGGCACCGGTACGAGCCGGTGAAACGGTCAATGCGCGCGTCACCATTACGGAGTTGGTCCGCGATAAACGGCGAGTCATTCTAGAAACTGTATGTACCGTAGGAGACACCGTTGTGCTCGATGGTACCGCCCACGTGTACATTCCACCTCAAAAAACCCAGTAAGGCGGCAGTTAGGCCTTTGGATTGCAACTTACCCAATGAGAAGGGTGGTCAATGAGTAGCCAAGACAACAAAACAGCGCAATCTCAGAACCTGTGGGTGGAGACGGTCAAGAATGTGTCGGATCGCAGTCCCAATATTGTCAAGGGATTTTTTGAGCACACGATGGACAAGGGCGTGCCGACGTCGGACCCGCTGCAGCTCAGCGGCGCATTTTTTGAAATGCTGACCAACCTCGCGACCAACCCGCTGGCGCTGGTCGAGTCCAAGATGGCGCTGTGGCAGAATTATCTCGATCTGTGGAACTACACCACGCGCCGCATGATTGGGCTGGAGGCGGAGCCGGCCGCCGCACCGGCACACGACGACAAGCGCTTCAAGGATGAGGCTTGGGAGGAGCATTTCGTCTTCGACTACATCAAGCAGTCCTATCTGTTGGCGGCAAACTGGGTTCAGGAGACAGTGGCAAAGGCCGAGGGTCTGGATGACAAGACGGTGGGAAAGCTCGAGTTTTTCACCAAGCAATACGTGGACGCCATGGCGCCGACCAATTTCGTGCACACCAACCCCAAGGTGATCAAAGAGACCGTAGAGAGCCGCGGCGAAAACCTGGTCAAGGGACTCAACAACATCTTGCACGATTTGGAGTCGGGTAAGGGTAAATTGCAGATTCGCATGACCGACTCCGAGGCATTTGAACTCGGTAAGAATGTGGCGACCACCGCGGGTAATGTGGTCTATCAAAACGAGATGATGCAGTTGTTGCAGTATACGCCCAGCACCGAACAGGCGTACCAGCACCCGGTGATGGTGATTCCGCCGTGGATCAACAAGTTTTATATCATGGATCTTCAGCCGAAGAACTCGCTGATCAAGTGGCTGGTGGACCAGGGCCACACGGTATTTGTCATCTCCTGGGTGAATCCGGACGAGACGCTTGCCGAAAAGAGCTTCGCGGACTACATGCTCGAGGGGCCATTGACTGCCCTGGAGCAGATCGAGCGCGCCACCGGCGAGGAAAACGTCAACGCCATCGGCTATTGCCTGGGCGGGACGCTACTGGCGGCCACCTTGGGCTATATGGCGGCCAAAAAGGACAAACGCATCTTGAGCGGCACCTATTTCACTACCATGATCGATTTTGCGGAGCCGGGCGATCTCGGAGTGTTTATCGACGATTATCAGATCGAGCATATCGAAAACCAGATGCAGAAGACCGGCTATCTGGAGGGACGCTCGATGGCAGGCACCTTCAACATGTTGCGTTCCAACGACCTGATCTGGTCGTTTGTTATCAACAACTATCTGCTGGGTAAGGAACCGTTCGCGTTCGATCTGTTGTACTGGAACTCCGATTCCACACGCATGCCTGCGGCGATGCACAGCTACTATCTGCGCAACATGTATCAGCAGAACCTGCTTAAAGAATCGGGCGGGATTACGTTGGACGGTGTACCCATCGATCTGTCGAAGGTGAAGACGCCGGCCTACTTTTTGTCGACCAAGGAAGACCACATTGCGCCGTGGGCGTCGACTTTCATGGGCGCGCAGTTGTTCTCCGGGCCGATGCGTTTTGTGCTCGGTGGCTCCGGCCATATCGCCGGCGTCATCAATCCACCGGCGTCGGGAAAATACGGCTATTGGACAAACACCAAGAAGATTAAGGATGCGGACGCTTGGCTCGAGTCCGCGAAGCTCAATGACGGCTCCTGGTGGTTGGACTGGGACAAGTGGGTGCACAAATACTCGGGTGAGAAGATCCCGGCGCCGGTCCCGGGTGACGGCGAGCTCGATATCATCGAGGACGCCCCGGGTTCCTACGTCAAGGTAAAGGCTACCAATTGATAAAGCGCTGTCTGTGTGATGGTCAATATGAGTAAAGAAAACGTTGTCCTGACCATTCCCGAGCCGGGATCCTTTGCGCTGGTAGAGCGGCCCTACCCGAAGATCAAGTCCGGGTACGTGATCATCAAGACCGAGATCGCGCCGATCTGTCTTGAAGGTACGCGAATCTGGGCCGAACACGATTTTGAATTTCATGATGATCCGTATCATCTCGGCCACGAAGGCGTCGGTACCGTGGTCGAAGTGCTGCCAGGTTCGAATTTCAAACCGGGCGATCGCGTGATTGTCTTTCAAGGCGACTACTGCGGACATTGCCACGTCTGTCGCAACGGACTTTCTCCGACCTACTGTCAGGCGAATAATCCCGATATCAACGGCGTGGAACGTGCCGCAATGAAGGGGATCGAAATCAGGAACTCATGAACGTCAAGGCGGGAGACACGGTGCTGGTGGGAGGCGTCGGTTTCATTGCCATGGGGCATATCATCAGTGCTCTTTATCGCAACGCCACGGTCATCGGTTTGATGCGGAACAAATATCGTGAGGGTCTGCTGCGACAGATGGGGGTCGAGCACTTCGTCAATCCCGACGATGAGGACTGGCTGGAGCAGGTCAAGGCATTGACCTACGAAGGGCAGGGTGTCGATCATGCCGTTGATGGTTCCGGCGTTAATTACTACCAAGAGAAGCTCATGCAAGCGACCCGGCTTTACGGCACGGTCAACTTCAGTGGACACACGCCGGGTGCAAAGATTGCGCTCAGCCCGCTGCATCATGTCATTGATCCCGCGCATACCTTGCTGGGTCAGCACGACGTGCGGATCAGAGACCGCGAAGGACTGGTGCGCTCGCTGCGCAACAAAGAGGTGCAGCGGATGATTGATGTCATGGTAACCCATGAGTTCCCGATGTCACAGGCCGGCGAGGCGTTCGACATTCAAGTGGGCAAGCAGTGTGGCAAGATCTATCTGTATACCCAGGAATGACCGGAGGGTCGCAGTTTGTTGGAAGGTGTCTTGTTCTTAGTTGAAATTCTCTGTGGCTCGTTAAGTGGAAGTGTGAACGTAATTGTGTAACTGCTTTATCCTAGAAATATTGAAACTGGAGAAAGCAGATGAAAGAAGAAGTGATGAAGTCGTTGGCGAATGAGTTGGCGAAGGACTTAAAGACCGAGAAGGACGTTGGTGAATTAAGTTCGCAGCTGATGAAACTGGCGGTGGAAGCGGCCTTGGGTGCGGAAATGGAAACGCATCTGGGATACGCTAAGCACGAGGAATCGAAATCAGATAATGCGCGCAACGGATATTCGACGAAACGGCTGAAAGGCGATCATGGTGAGGTCGAGCTGTCGATACCGCGGGACCGGCTGAGCGAGTTTGAGCCGCAGATTATCGGTAAACGCCAAACCCGACTGACGCAGTTTGACGATCAGATTCTGGCGTTATATGCCAAGGGGATGAGTACGCGAGATATTGTTTCGGCATTTAAGGAGATGTATGGGGCCGAGGTATCACCGACGTTGATATCCAAAGTCACGGAGGCGGTGCTTGAGCAGGTACATGAATGGCAATCGCGGTCTCTGGATTCGGTGTATCCGATCGTGTATCTGGACGGATTGGTGGTGAAGGTGCGTCAGGACAAGCAGGTGGTGAATAAGACCATCTACCTGGCCTTAGGGATCAATCTTGAGGGTGAGAAAGAGCTGCTGGGGCTGTGGCTGTCACAGACGGAGAGTTCGAAGTTCTGGCTGAATGTTCTGACCGAGCTGCGCAACCGCGGCGTGCAGGATATTCTGATTGCCTGTGTGGATGGATTGACCGGATTTCCGGATGCCATTGCGGCCCAGTATCCGCACACCAAGATTCAACTGTGTATCGTGCACATGGTACGCAATTCAGTGCGATACGTATCGTGGAAGGATCGTAAGGCGGTGTGTGCCGGGTTGAAGCGCATCTATACCAGCGCCACGGTGGATGAGGCACAGCATGAACTGGACGCGTTCTCCGCGGCTTGGGATGAAAAGTATCCGGCGATCAGCCAGTCGTGGCGCCGGCACTGGCCAAACCTGATCACGTTATTTGACTATCCGCCGGAGATCCGCAAAGTCATCTACACCACAAATGCCATCGAATCGTTAAACAGTGTAATCCGCAAAGCGATCAAAAATCGACGGCTGTTTCCGACCGATAATTCGGCGCTCAAGGTAGTCTATCTTGCAGTGCAGGCGGCGTCGAAGAAATGGACCATGCCGGTTCGAGATTGGAAGAAGGCGCTGAATCGGTTTACTATAGATTTCGGTGATCGACTGCCGGTAAATTAACTAACCGCAGTTACACAGTTCAATTTACACGGTCGGCGGTGAACTTGTTGATGTTGATGGGGACGGTCGTCGGCGGCTGGCAGATGGGCCGTGCCGCATTGGTTGCCCACGAAAAGTTACAGACTAACGAGGGCGACGCAAAGTTCTACCAGAGCAAGCTCACGACAGCGCGGTTTTACGCCGAGCACGTGATGCCGCGGGCCGCGGCATATTTAGCCACCGTGTTGGCGGGAAGCGAGTCGATCATGGCGCTTGATGACGAATACTTTTGACTTAGGCACGTATATTTGGTTTACACGCGGTGGTGTCGTTCGGTATTAATACCATGTCAGTAATTGCAATTCCACGATGAAACACTAGAGGTGACCAATGCAGCGTGAGAGTATGGAATACGATGTGGTGATCGTGGGCGGTGGCCCTGCCGGGTTGTCCGCGGCAATCCGCTTGCGCCAGCTCGCTGTGGAGAACGATGCCGAGTTGTCGGTCTGTGTGCTGGAGAAGGGTTCCGAGATCGGCGCGCACATCCTCTCCGGTGCGGTGCTGGAGCCGCGTGCCCTGGACGAGCTGATTCCCGATTGGCAGGAGAAAGGTGCGCCGCTCAACACCCCGGTCGCACGTGACGAAGTTTATCTGTTCCGCGGACCCGAAAAAGGGATCCGCATGCCCAAGGCCGTGGTGCCGAAGCCAATGCACAATGGTGGCAACTATGTGGTGAGTCTGGGTAACGTCTGCCGTTGGCTGGGCGAACAGGCCGAGGCGCTGGAGGTCGAGATCTTCCCAGGTTTTCCGGCGGCCGAAGTGTTGTACACCGAGAACGGCGTCGTCAACGGGGTGGTGACCGGCGACATGGGACGCGGGGCCGATGGTGGTGAGAAAGACAGCTACGAACCGGGCATGGAGCTGCGCGGCAAGTACACCTTGTTTGCGGAAGGCTGCCGGGGGCATCTCGGTAAGCAGTTGATCGAACGGTTCGCTCTGGATGCCGAAGCTACCCCCCAGCATTACGGCCTCGGGATCAAGGAGCTGTGGGATGTTGGCGCGGACAAACACGACCCCGGTTTGGTGATCCATGGTGCGGGATGGCCGCTCACCGAGAGCGGCAGCTCGGGGGGGTTCTTCCTTTATCACTTGGAGAACCAGCAGGTGAGCGTCGGGTTGATTGTGGATCTCAGTTACACCAATCCCCATGTGAGTCCGTTCGATGAGTTCCAGCGTTTCAAACACCACCCGGTGATCAAACCGCATCTTGCCGGCGGGCGGCGCGTCGCCTACGGCGCGCGGGCGATCACCAAAGGCGGTTTCTATGCGTTACCGAAGATGACGGTGCCTGGGGCATTGCTGATTGGCTGTGATGCGGGCACTTTGAATTTCTCCAAGATCAAAGGGACCCATACGGCGATGAAATCCGGCATGCTCGCGGCTGAGGCGGTGTTCGAAGCTTTAAGCAGCGGCGAAGCGGGTGGGCGTGAACTGACCGGGTATGCACAACGGTTGCAAAACTCGTGGCTGCACGAGGAATTGCATCGCAGCCGCAATTTCGGTCCGGCGTTACACAAATGGGGTCCGTACCTGGGTGGGGCCTTCAACTATCTGGACCAGAATTGGTTTGGCGGCAAATTGCCGGTCACCGTCAAAGATCACACTAAGGATCATGAGCAACTCAAACCCGCCAACACGTGTAAAGCAATCGACTATCCCAAACCGGATGGTGAGATCAGTTTCGACAAGTTGTCATCGGTATTTTTGTCGAGCACCAATCACGAGGAAGACCAGCCGTGTCATCTGACGCTCAAAGACGAACGCATCCCCATCGACAAGAATTTGAAGGAGTATGATGCCCCGGAGCAGCGTTATTGCCCGGCCGGGGTGTACGAAATCGTGGCAGACGATCAAGGCGACCCGTGCCTGCAGATCAACGCGCAGAACTGTGTGCACTGCAAGACCTGCGACATCAAAGATCCGACGCAAAATATTACCTGGGTGACACCGGAGGGTGGCGGCGGGCCGAACTACCCGAATATGTAGTCATTCAGAGTGTCGTACGAGACCCTGACCGGAAACACCAACGATGGGTAAATTCCATCCCCTCTATTTACACTATTCCGAACTGCCATGGAGTATGCGCACGCTGTTTACGGCCACCCTTCTGGTGATGGCGACCGGATATCTGTTTGCCTTGCTCCATCTATACGGATCCCATGCGGGACGCGATGGCGAGCCGGGGCTGTCAATAAAAGACGTCGTCATCGCCTACAGCGGCAGCAAGGAATCGACGCGTCTGGAATCCGCATTGCGGGGCCCCATGGCCAGCATGCTGCCCACCAGCGAAGCCAACAAGATCTTTGGCTGGATTCATGGGGGCCTTGATAAGGCGGTGTTTGAAAAGGACATTGACTCGATTATGGAAAAACGCTGTCTGGCTTGTCACGACGGCAGCAACCCGCACATTCCACAACTGGGTGGGTACGACAACGTCTTGGAAACTGCGCAACTCGATGAAGGCGTTGATATCTTTACCCTGGTGCGGGTCTCTCATATCCACCTGTTCGGCCTCACCTTTATTTTCTTCATCACCAGCTTGATCTTTAGCCACGCCTATGTGCGCCCGGTGTGGTTGAAGTCTGTCATTGTCGCGTTTCCGTTCGTGACGATCTTGTTGGATATATTTTCCTGGTATCTGACCAAAATCTTCGAGCCCTTCGCCTATGTGATCGTAATCAGCGGTGGCCTGATGGGCGGTTGCTTCGCCTTCATGTGGGTGGTGTCGATGTATCAGATGTGGCTGTTCAAAGTGTCCGCGCGCTTTGCGGCGCGTTCCGCGCCGAGAAGGGCCATCGGCTAGGTCACGGTTACAAACAAAGCGAACATTATTGTCTTCTGTACTTTAAATAGAAATTCCGCACTAACTCTGGCAAGAGTTTCGCTTAGGGCTGATAGCGCCTACTCGTAATGGTGACAAGCGATTGATTTTAAGAATTTTCGCAACGTGCTGTCAAAATACGCAGTAGTTCTACGGGGTCCGCTGTCTCCGGTGCAGACCGTCTAAATTGGATTCAGGTCCAGCCGCCTGACCCTGCGACTACGCGCAGGACAAGTCCCTGCGCCATGATTCGGGATCCTTGTTGCGATATGCGGGCGAAATCAATCGCAGGTAAAAATCACTGATGAGAAATGCTGTTCTTTCCATTCCTTTTCGCGTTGTACATCCTTTCGTCTGCGGTCACCAATAGATCTTCCGACGACGTTCCATCCTGCGGATAGGACGCAATACCAAAGCTTGCAGTAACGCGTATGGATCTTTGGCTAGAGACCGCTACTTCCATATCTGCGATTTGTTGTCTAAGTCGGTTTATGACGTGAGCGGCTATTTTATTGGGCGTTTCAGGCATAATGATAATGAATTCATCGCCGCCGTATCTGCCGATAACATCCACCTTTCTTAGTTTGTCTGTAAATGCATCGGCAAACAGCTTGATTACGTTATCGCCCGGCAAATGCCCGTGTGTATCGTTTATATCTTTGAAATCATCGATGTCACATATAACCACTGAGAATTCTCGTTCCAGACGTTTACTTCGTTCGATCTCTTTCATTAGAAATTCGTTAATAAATCGTCTGTTATAGACAGATGTGAGGGTATCGGTCACGGTAAGTTTCACATCTTCAGTAATGTCCCGAATAATCAATTCACATCGTCCTTTCTCGATGTTGCTATCTGTGTTCAAACGGTAACCGGACAATTCGAAGATTCCGTGTTCGGTCTGAATTTTTACGTCTTCTATTCGTCCCCTCTTTTTCAATGTAGTGTTGATTTTCTCCCAGCTGTTGTGAGGTATGAGTTTCGTCACCGGTTTGTCGATGATGTCTTTACCGAATCTATTTGTCACTCCCTCATTGGCCCAGATGATGAGTTGTTCCGACCCCAAATCGGTAACCTCTATCAGCATCTCCGGTAACAAGTTCAGTACCTCCTTGGCATTCTTTAATTTTCTCTCCAGGAACTTCCCGTAATCGCCCTCTATGTTTCGAAATACATCCCTTACCGTAACAATGTTCATCGCACGTCCATCGCCGTCGGTGATGACCACCCTTCTAATCTGGCGCATGTTCATCAACTTGACAATATCGACCAGACTCGTATCGATAGCGCAAGATACGACATTTCGCGTCATGTAATCCCCCACGGCACGGGTCAGGGGTATATCGGCACTCGCCAGCTTAAGGATATCTTTTTCCGTAATGATACCTACAGCCACACCTTCGCAAAGAACCGGTACCGCGCCGATGTTGTTCTCCACCAGTATCTTCAGCACGTCGCTTAACGCTTTAGCGGGCGACGCGCCTATCAATTGCCCACGGTTGCGAAGGACATCCCTGACCTTCACATCGGCGCGATAATAATCTTCCTCGATATGCTTTAGCAGATCCTGTTGGGTTACGACACCCAGAAATTCATCATTTTCGTCGGTAACTATTATTCGTCTGATGTTGTTTTCTATAGTCAAATTGAGTCCGTAACCTATCGTCCTATTCCCTTTTGTGCTTATCAGAACCTTCTTGGAGTGTTTCTCGACACTGTCGGTCATATCGATGCCGCGATACAGGATCTCCACAATATCCCGCTCAGTGAGTACTCCGACTGGCCGACTGTTCTCTAGAACAACAATCACGCCCTTCTGGTTAATATTCATCAAATCCATGACATCTTTCAGAGACGCACGGTTCTGAATGCAGAGATGGTCCTTCTCAACGATTTCTTTTAATGGTGCATACATCGCGGATCGAATAACTGACTATTCTGACTCAATCACTTGGTATACCCGACAAATCGCCCCTGGAACCCGATAAATCCAAATGCCATCAGCGACATAGTCGCCCTTATATTTAATCTTAGTTCATATTTTCTGTGCTCTAGAGCTTGTCCCCGCGATTGTTGATTCTTTGTAATGGGGCGTTCCGCTGATACGACGCCACAGGGCACTGTCAACGTAGGCAATTTATGCCTTGAGAAGTGGAGAATGTGGCGAACTATCTAGCGCCATAAGATTCGATCGGTGGGACGTGTGAACAAGGTAAGCGCTTACTGAACAAGTATTCAAAGTGGATTATCGTCGCGGTGGACAACGTCCCCAAGCAAATTCTTTAAGTTGTCAATGCCCGCGATTTAATTCAACACCTTACGTGTGTCCGCCCCGCGCAAAAATGCCAGAAAGGGACACGAAGGGACTCCAGCTAGTCACATTCTCGTCAAACAACAGTAGCCCATGCCCTGTCAATCGGCGCGGGTTACGGAATAACCCCAAAAGGCATTACCTCGGCGGCCGGACGATTCGTGCCTAAACACGGTAGACCATTACAGTAATCCAGGATTGGATTTAGTTTTTGCGGACCACAGGGCGACTCATCCGGATCGCCAAGACTCCGGGCGTGTAACAACCGCGTGCGTCGCTAGGATGCGCAGTTTACAATCGCCACCGAACGGCCCCAATCAAGCCGGGGTGATTCGCAACAGACGCTCAGCAGGGGCATCGCCATCCGCCGCTAGAAAACGCCACTCCTTGGAGATGTCATATGCCAGACCCGGCATCGAAGCGCGCAAGTTTTCGCCCGACAGTTAACGGTTTGATCACCGGTAGTGTCGCGGCCTTGGTGTTGATATCGCTCATCGCCGTGATTGCGTTGCAATGGACGGTCAGCCGGCGCAACACCATCGAGTTGATGGACGGCCTGTCGGGCCTGTTTCTTGAGTATCTGGAACGCGCGGTGCACAATCATTTACAGCCCGCGCTGGCACAAGCGGAATCGATTACCCGAAGGATCGAAGACGGATCGTATGAGCTTCGCGATCGGGAGCGTTTGCGTGATCTACTCACCGGTGCACTGGCGGCAACCCCGCAAGTTGCCACCATCAGGGCGTGGGACGAAAACCTGTCGTACTTGGCCGTGGTGCAGGACCGCGAAGGCAAACTCACCTTTACCGAAGGCGACGACCGTGGCAAACCCTTTGCCACGACTACCGCGCCGCAGATGAGGCATGCGCTGGGCCCCGCCTGGGGCGACCTCGTTGCCAGGCCTCCCGAGGTGTTTGTCAACTTGCGCTGGCCAGTTCGACAGCAAGGTAAGTACCGCGGGTTCATGGCCTCGGGAATCACGGTGGATGAACTGTCCCGTCTGACGACGGATTTGAGTGAATACTTCGACACCACAGCGTTCATTCTCCACGGGCGGGAACAGGTGCTTGCCCACCCCAACATGGCCATCACCAATGGTGAGTTCATAATCGGCGATGTACTGCCATCGTTGCACCAGGTTGGCGATGTGGTGCTCGCCGAAATCTGGAACGGCAAACCGTTGAGCGGATTTGAGGACGCTGCAAACAACACGCGTCTGGTGAAAGTGACGCTCGCCGGTATCGATTATGTGGTGATTTCTCGACAGTTGACGGCATATGGGCAGCAGCCGTGGATTATCGGCGGCTGGTTTACCCATGAGCGCGTCAGCAAGGAATTGACGCGTGTGAAGTTGGCCGGCGCTATAAGTATTCTACTTCTGGTTGTCAGCATTATTGGCGCCATACTGATCAGCCGCCTGGTGTCGCGGCCGGTCAAACGGGTCGCCGAGGGCGCCTCTCTGGTTGGCAGGCTCGATCTAGAAAAGGTAGGACGGCTGGCGCCAAGCCGGGTTAAGGAACTGAACGAACAAGCAGAGGCCTTCAACACCATGTTGGCGAGCCTGCGCTCGTTTGAAACCTACGTGCCCCGATCTCTGGTAAGGCGCCTGATGCGTAAGGGAGAGCACCAGGAAGTCGCTTCCGAAGCGCGTCAATTGGTGGTGCTGTTCACCGACATCGCCGGTTTCACCAGCATGTCAGAGACGATGTCGGCACAAGAGGTCGCGGGCTTACTCAACGCGCATTTTGCGCTTATCGGCCGCTGCGTCGAGGCCGAGAGTGGGACGGTAGATAAATTCATTGGTGATGCGCTGATGGCGTTCTGGGGGGCGCCGGACAAGCAGCCGGATATCGCCAACCGGGCTTGCCGCGCCGCGCTCGCCATTCGCGATGTCATTACGGCAGATAACCATAGCCGCCGGGAAGCGGGGCACGAGCCGATCCGGGTGCGGGTCGGCATTCACATGGGTGAAGTCGTGGTGGGAAACATCGGCTGGCCCGGACGGATCAACTATACGATCGTCGGTGACACCGTGAATGCCTGCCAGCGCCTCGAAGCCCTGGGCAAGGATCTGGACGCGGGTGACGACGTCACTTTGTTGATCAGCGGCGAAGTTGTCAGCGGGCTGAGTGAACCGTTCGCGGTGGAGCCGATCGGCGCCTATGCCGTCAAAGGCAAGACCGCGGAAATCGAGGTATTTCGATTGCTGGCTCAGGGACACACCGATGATGTAGCAGGCGGATCGACGCCAGTTCGATAGCTCGAAGTCTGCGGCTCATAATAAAGACAACCGGACCAACGTTCGTGAGCAACGCCGCTGCCGACGATAGGCCCGGCTTGCTACGCCATTATTCCCGTAGCTATCAATCGTGGTTGGCTGGCTGATTGGCATTAGGTAGGTTTTTGAACCCGCGAGGGCAAGCCGGTTCACATTGCAATACGTTGCGGCGATGATGATAATTGTCTAGTCCATCGGGCCGTAGATAATTAAGTATACTGTCCCCGGAATTTTCCCGGAATTTTCTTATAATTAAGTATACTGTCCCCGGAATCCTAGGTCCTTTTCTTTGCTTCCTTGAGGTGCGACACCACCCAGTACTGGGCAATTCGGCCATACTGGCGCGCGACGTCCAGCGGTGCAGCAACCGCAACACAGAATACTCGTTCGTCGTCGAACTCGATCGGCAGTGCGATGCCTTCCATCACACCTTTAGACCGCGCCGCATCGTCCGCCGTCGCTTCATAAATCTCTGCTTCCCCCGCCATAACTTTGGCACCTCCCTCGTGGAACTCGCCGATTCTCTGCCGCTTTGAAGAAGCAACAATCTCACCACGCTGCGCAAGTATCGAGACAATAGCATCGATTTCAGCAGCAAGCTGCTCGCAGATTTCCTGAAGCAATTCTAAGTCGAGTGGTTGTTCATTTGCCGAGAGACTCTCGTAACGATCTACGACTCGATAGCTGGTGATCGGATAGGCGAGGCCCTTGACTTGGATTTGTCCGGCGGGTTCGCAATTTATGTCCTCCTTAACGTGGGCATAGGTTTCGTAGGAGATGAGTATCCCCCCGTGGCTCGCCTCATGTTCGAGGCGGGAGGCCAGATTTACGGACCCGCCGATGATTGTGTAATCCATGCGATCTTCGCTGCCGAAATTACCGACCGTGCAATAACCGGTGTGAATGCCGATACGGCAGGTGAGGGGCTTTTCGAACCCGGCATGCCGCCAGCTAACGGCCAGTTCCTTTATGCGCTCTCGCATGGCGATCGCCATACTGACGCAGGCCAGCGCATCCTCTTTCACGCCACGGCTCTCTGGATCGCCGAAAAAGATCATGATCGCGTCACCGATATACTTGTCTATCGTCGCACCGTGATCGAATGCGATCTGAGACATTTCGGTGAGATACTGGTTGAGGAGTTGGGTGAGATCCTCGGATTCCATCTTGTCCGTGGTCTCGGTGAAGCCGACGATGTCGGAAAAAAAGATGGTCAATTTCTTGCGCTTGCTGTCGAGAGCCACCTCCTGCTTGCCCTCGAAAATGGAAGAGTAGACCTGCGGCGAGAGATATTTGGCCAGCTTGTTAGAGAGCGTCTCGAGTTCTTTATTCTTGCGGGAGATCTCGTCGGCGGCTTGGCGCTGCTCCTCGGCCATGTCGTTCAGCTTGCGCTCGTTGCGATCGCTCAGGCGCATTAGGCGTCGAGTGGTCTTCAAAAGCTTTTGGTAGTCTGTGAGAAGACTCTCGAACGCTTCGCGGTCCTCCGCGTCGCGCTGCTGACTATTGCCAAGAAGATTCCTGCCCGCCTCAATGACCGCTTCTTCCTTGGCGAACAGAGAGCTATCCGCCATTAATCCTCCATCTTTTCCAGATGGAACTTGGCGTGTTCAAGGTCTTCGCCGAATTCCTCACCGAGCTCCTCCATCGTGTCGTCTTCCGCATCGTAGTACCAGTAAACCTCGACCAGCCCGCCGTTTTCCGCAGCCTCATCAAGTTTGTCCATCAGCATCATGATCACCTTGGCGCTTGAGCTGTTGAAGTAAATCAGCTCAAAGTCGAACCGGCAGTTGCCGCTTCCTAAATTTTCCAAGTACGCATCCAATGAATCGAGGATCGGATTGTAGAATTCCATTGCATCCTCAGGATAAGATTCACCGGAAATTTTCAGGTGGTTATTGTCGAAATCAAACGAAACCTCTGGCGTACGACTGGTGGCTTTTATTTCTAACTTATCCATTGGTAACTCTTCTGCTTACACGCATGCTCTTAGTGCAAAAAACACATAGTTGCTGTCAAGCTCCATGAAGTCGAAGTCGATGGGTTTTGAAGCGCGGCGGGCAATCTCGATAATGCCCACGCCGGCGCCCTTGCTGCCTTCTTCCACCGGTGCCTTTAATTTGGCCTTGTACAACGCTTTCAGTTCATCCTTATCCATTGAACGGATCTCACTCAATCGCTTGCGAAGTCGCCCGACATCCGCCTGTTCGACAAGGTTGCCGGCATAAACGACGTAGTCCCCGCCTTCATTGCCGATGGTCAGCACGCCGTATCGGAGATCCACCGGTCCATTAGAGTCCGGTGGTAACTTCTCGGCGGAATAGCGGATCATGTTTTGCATTTGCTCGACGAAAATGGCGAATACGTTCCGTATCGTCTTTGTGTCTGCATTCTCGATGGAGAGTTTATGTTTGATGGCATGTCCGACGCCGCCCAACACCTGTTCGTTGAGGTAACCGCTATAGGCGATCACAATGTGCTTCTTCTGCAGCACAGAACGCAGGTCGAAGAGATCCTTGGCTAGCATCTGCATTGGTTGCGACTCCTAGGTACCGTTCGGCACAAAGCCCATAACCGTGAGATCGTCTCGTCTGAGCTGGTCTCCTTGGTACTCGGCAACCGTCCGCGATAATTTTTCCGCCTGATTTTCCATGGGGAGTTCCTGATTTTGTTTGATGAAATCCAGTAAACGTCTCTTACCGAAAGATCGACCGCGAGGCCCCCCCACCTGGTCGATCAGCCCGTCAGTGGTCATGTAGAATTTGGCTCCCTTGTTGATCCGCAGTATAACATCACTAAACGTGGCGTCGGCCGGATACCGACGGTACCCAATCCCGGCTCGATCGCCTTTGATTTCATTTATGGAGCCATTCTCAGCGTGCCACAGGGAAAACTTCGCTCCGGCGTAGACCATCTGGTCTCCGGCCTTGTTCACGAAGCACACGCCGACATCAAGGCCATCGTCGGTGTCACCCTCCGGTTGGTCTTGGCCAAGCAGTGTCTGCACGCCTCGGTGCAGCTCGCTCAGCACCTGGCTCGGTTTGTCAATGGCAGCCGATTGCAGCATGCCATCAAGCAGGCCCCAGGCGACGAGAGTCATGAATGCACCAGGCACGCCATGACCGGTGCAGTCCCCGACAATGACCGCGTAGCCGTTCGGGATCCGCTGGAACCAGAAAAAATCGCCACCGACGATGTCGCGTGGCTCCCAAATAAGAAAATGTTCGGACGTGACAGACGCCAACTCCCGGCGTGCCGGCAGGATTGCAGCTTGAATGCGACTGGCATAACGCAAGCTTTGGTTCAGCAAGCGATTTGCATCGGCGGTGCGTTGCTCGCTTTCCTTGAGCTCAGTGATATCCGCAAACACCGAGACGGTACCACCCGCCTCAGTCTTGCGCTCGTTGACTTGCACCCATCGGCCGTCATTCAGTTGATACACGTGTTCGCCTTGTGGATCACGGTGGAAACTAAGCCGGCCTTGGATCCAGCTTTCGGGATCTTCGTCAGTGGAACCCGTGAGTCCTCGATCCACAACGGCACGTATGAGCGTCTCGAAACGTGTACCAGGGACGATCAAATCCTCAAGTCCCGAATACATATCCAGAAATCTCTGGTTGGCGAGAACGATGCGATCGTCAGCGTCGTATAGCACAAACCCCTCATGGGTGCTCTCAATGGCATCTACGAGTCGTTGACGCGCCTGTCCGATTTCTCGTAGACCATCCTCTTCAATCTCAATGGCCGTGTCCCGAAATACGGTGAGTGCCTTGGTCATGCGATCGATCTCGTCGTTGGATTGGCTGTCGGGCAGATGAACCCGCAAATCACCACCGGCAACCGATTCCATGCTGTCGCTGATTTCGGTCAAGCGACGGATAAGATTTCGCCCGACGTAGCGCCACACAATGAGCGTCGAACATACCAAACTGATGACAACAATAAACATGATCATCCATATGCTAGTTTGCTGTGCCGAAGTCGCGCCAGAGATCGCGTCGGTCATGTCCTTTTTACTGTAGGACACCAGTTGTTCTACAGTGTTGGACAGTTCTTCCGACACCCATGCATTTTCGATCAGCACATCCCGTGCCTTGTCCTGTGCCGAGAACTCGTCCTGAAGCCTGGCGAATATACTGCCCGGACCCTCTGTAAATTCATGTAGCTTGTCGATATCGGTTTTCAACGCGTCGCGTAGCGAGGCATCGAATTTACTCATTACCGATTTAAACGAGCCCAAGGCCATTTGAGCGCGGGCCGATAATTCCGGCAACTGCTTGGCACGCGTAATCAGTTGCGTGTCGAGAAAAACCCCATAAAGTGTCAATAGATGCTTGTTGGCGGCTTGCGCCGCGATGGCGGAGGGGCGCAGACCGATCAGACTTGAGGCTTCTGCATTTGAGCCATCAACGGCGGAATCCAAAACCCGCTCCAACTCGTAATCCCTGGTTGTCGCGGCGAACACTTCTTGAATACGAGCATATGCTTCTCGAAACGCTTTTATACTTTTTTCACGACTATGAATAAACTGGAGCCGATGAGCCATGAGGCCGTTGAGTTCATCGAGATTGCCGCGAAGCTGCCCCACCGAGTATTCGATTGTGCCAAGCAGCTCGTCGTCTTCGACCACTTCTTTGAGCCGAATAAGTAGCTTATCGAGCCGCGCGCCTTCGGCGCTAATTTGCGAGTGAATCTGCTCTCGCTGCCCGGCGTTGGTGGTTGTCAACATCGTCTGCGCGCCGCGAACCATGCGTTCGGCTTGTCGTGAAACTTCTAATGAAGTAATCGCCTCTGGCGCCTTGGTTTGGGCGATACCGCGAAGAGCTTTGCCGACTTCCAGAAAGGAATACAGAGCCGTGGTACCGGCCAGAACAGCGAATGCGCTGATGAAGAAGAACGCCAGCAATAAACGTCCGCGAATGCCAATCTGTTTGAGTACGGAAATGACGAAAATGGCGAGGCCTATAATAAAGGCCGTCGCCAGACCGAGCCATGCGCCCAGCCACACAGGGTCTAGCGCCAAACCACCGGCTTCATAGGAACCGCTGCCAGGGTAAAAGCGGGCCGCAGCCATCCCTGTGTAATGCATACCGGAAACGGCGAGGCCCATGACCACAGCGGCTCCCAACGTCGTCCAGTGGACGAGGGATTGCGTGTGACTGGTGGCGCGAAACTTCGTGTACAGAGCGATGATGGAAAGAACGACGGCGACCAGAACAGATACGATGAACATCACCGGGTCGTAGAACATCAATGCGTCCATGCGCATCGCTGCCATGCCGGTGTAATGCATGATACCGATGCCCGACCCCATGAGGACCCCACCCACGATCAATCGCCAAATGCCGATTTGATCGCGGTTGACGAGTTGCAGTACAACCCAGCTGGCGAGTATCGCGGGGATCATCGATACGGCGGTGATCAGGATATCGTATCCGACCGCGACCGGCAGTGTGAAAGCCAGCATGCCAATGAAATGCATGGCCCATACGCCGATACCCATGGTGACGGCTCCGGTTACCAGCCACGCGCGTTTATCGAAGCTTGTCTCCGCAGCCTTTAACCGCGCCGCGCCCCCAAGAGCGGCGTAGGCGGCCAGGGATGCAATCACCACCGAGAAGGTGACAAGCATCCAGTTGTAAGACGACGGCAGCGCGGCCCCCAGGTCGGTGCTGGCATCGAGAGACAAAAATTGTGGCACAAGTGATTGCATGTGACGCCTCTGTTTTCGTTGACCGTTGGCTACGCAGAGAATGCTTTTGGCTTAACCGCGGCGCAGCTGCGGTAGCCGACGATCGAGTGTCTGCGCCAGCGATCGTGCAGCAGTTTTAATGACACAAGGAAAAAATCCAATATACCCAATCTACACATCATCCTGGTCCCAACCGGGGATCATGCTTGCTATTTAAGAACAAACGAGCAGGAGGCGCGTACGAAGACCGGGTCGCCTGTGCGCAATATCCTTCACGGCTGCATCCAGTGCGGATGCTGACTACAAGAACCACCTTCCCTAAAGGACATACTAGCCTTAAGCTGCTGCTGGCGTTTCCCAGCAGAGAGGTTTCTTAATAATAACCTACGATACCCCTAAGAAATATAATTACAACCCATGTTCTGTGGGGAATACGGGCGGCACGGGACGACATGCGCGGCGAAGGATGGAGAAACCTTTCTGCTGCGCCGCGACAAAGACCGTATGCTCAGTGAATCCACGAACCGCAATAGCCTCGTAGATCAATACCATGCCCTGGAAATACGCCATAAAAGAATAAAATCGGCAGGCGGCGTTGTAAATCGCTATATACCTGGGACACAGGCACAGCAACATCACCAATATCTACTTAAGGCGGTAATTTGGGAATTTAGAAATGGACACGCATGGATTCCGGCTAGTCACATTAACATCACGCTCTTGTCGCTCACGCCGTGCCTGTCGGTGGCGGTTACGGAACAAATCAAGAGGGATTACCGCTGTGGCCGGACATTCCTGTCTAGAAAGCCATGTCGCCATGACACTGCCAAGGAAATCAGCACGTTAGTTGGGATTTTATTATTAAAGCAAATGGTGACCGATCACACAGGAGCAAACGGCGAAAGAATGACCCGGTATCGCGACTACGCCGCGCTTGGGCGTATAGTAGCTAGGTCCTTCGCAGCCTGCTTGCGTGCGCTTCGTAACTCATAGGCTGCTTGGAGGTTCATCCAGAACTCTGCAGAGGTGCCGAAGTAACGCGCCAGTCGCAGCGCCGTATCTGCGGTGATTCCTCGCTTTCCGGCAAGAATATCATTGATACGCGGGGCGGGTACGTGGAGTTCCCGGGCCGACGCACTGCCGCTCATGCCTCGTTCGTCCAATTCGTCATGCAACTGTTCGCCAGGGTGTATCGGACGCATATTGTTACCCATCATTTCACCTTTATTGTTTCAGTGATAATCAGAAGCCTATCTAAACTCACACGGAGTTCACATCCGTGGCCTGAGATCGCCGCTGTAGTCCTCATTTAATAATCACATTGATCTGAGCGTGGCGAGATTTAGTTCGCGCGGCAAGGCGGCAGCTGGACTAAATTGTTGTCTGTGTCTCCGGTATGAACTGTTACCTGTGTATCCGGAATGGACCAGATTTTAAAAGCGCCCCGAACAGGATTCGAACCTGTGACCTACCGCTTAGGAGGCGGTTGCTCTATCCTGCTGAGCTACCGGGGCGTGGCAATGATTTTACGTGAATCGGGGTGGTTCGTTTACTTGTCAAAGCGCTGACGGAACCAATGCGAGATATCGCGGATCTCTTGCGGGCTGACCGCGTGGGGCATGGGATAAGAATGCCATTCCACGCTGTATCCCGCCTGCTGTAGTTTGGTGCGGCTGGATTCCGCCAAGATGAGCGGAATGACCGGGTCGTAGAGCCCATGCGCCATAAAGATGGGTGTCGATTGATTGGCTGCGTGGGCCTCAGGCTCCAGTTGGGCAGACAGCGGCAGATACGTAGATAGTGCCAGGATGCCTGCGAGCGATTCCGGATAACGCAATCCAGTGTGCAGGGCGATGGCGCCGCCTTGGGAGAAGCCGGCGAGGATAATGTTACCGGTGGCGATGCCGCGAGCGTTTTCTTTTTGAATCATGTCGCGAATCGCTTCCGCGGAACGGCGAATGCCCGCGTCGTCTTCCTGAAGGATCATTTCCGTGCCGGTGATGTCGTACCAAGCGCGCATGACCATGCCGCCGTTGATGGTGACCGGTTGCTGCGGCGCGTGGGGAAAGATAAACCTGACCGGTTTTTCGGCCGGCAAATTCAGTTCCGGAACCAGGGGTTCAAAATCATAACCGTCGGCACCGAGCCCGTGTAACCAGATCACGGAATAGCTCGGTTCGGTGCCGGTCGCGTGTTCGACGAACTCCAGGTTTACGGTAGCCTGCATAAGGTATGTGCCGTTAGATTAATGCGTTCGTTATCCAAACGTCCCTGTGCTTTGGTTAGGTTATCGCCCGCAACAGACATTAGATTATTCTAATATACAAAACAACAACCCGGGAATGCCGCGGATCACTACGCAAATTGCAACTCCCAAAAGGGTCACAAATTAGACAGTATTCCTGAATGCACGCTCCTGGGTGCGTGCATGCGGTCAAACCTGACAGCGATTAGTCACGATTTTGGTATCCGGCCCCATCGTCCCTGTCAACAGGGTGTCTCTCTCAGAGCGCGGATCCGGAATATAATCAATTGATTTAGTTGTACATTGTACAAGACCGTCCGCCCTGGCGGCGACCTTAATGAACATCGCATGATTATCGCCCACCCTTATCAGACCGTGAAAAGCGTATCGGCAGGTATGCGTAGCGGCGCCGCGACACCGCGCCGCACGCACTTTTTAATACTTGTCGTCACAGCCCAATGAGGTAAGAATATGATGCCTGGCGCAATGAAGAACAGCTAAGGGCGAGAAGAAGGCAGCGATGGGTATCACCAAAACGTTGCTACGTAGTCGGGTATTGCTCCGTGACGATAGATAAATCAACATGCTGAAGCTGGGAACGAAAACAGTTATTTGCTGCTCGGTATTGTCCGTTTGGGTCGTGCCGCTACCAGGGCTGAGCCAGCAGACGGTGCAACCGGCCGCGGAGCAAACGGTATCGCCGGATGTTCAGAAGGAGCTGGCGCCCCAGCCCGATCTCGGCGAGCGAAACATCGAATCACTGTCTCCCGAAGCACAAAAGGTGTTGCGGGAACGGCTCATGAAGCAATCGAACCGGGTCATGCCTCCGGTGCCGGCGGAAGTGAAGAAGGCTGCTGTTACCGCGATGATGTCCATGAGCCCGATGTCGATGCGGGATTACTTCAACTTCATGACAATGAAGATGAAAGCCGCTGAGGGCATTTCTTTTGATGATGTTATCGAGGCGATGGACCTCAAGGCGAACGATGTCAATTTCAAGAAGACAGCGCACAGTAAGATCTGGAAAGACATCGCCTCGATTACCGGTGTGCCGACGACGCGCGTTGAGGTGTTGCATTATTGTGATGCGATTGTTGGCCGGCGGATGCTGGATTTCAGTCCGGAGTTTTCGGTTTTTATCCCTTGCCGCATATCGGTATACGAAGACGCCAATGGCGAGATTTGGATAATGACTTTGGACTGGGACGTGAGCTGGCTTTCGCAGTCATGGCAGCCAGGCTCGCAGATCGGGGAGCAGTTGCAACAAGACGCCGTGCGTATTCGCGATGCGATGACGCAAATCATGGAGGCAGGCGCCAAGGGTGAATGGTAAACACGACCGTATTCCACGACCGGTTTTTATTCCGGTCAAGTGGTGTAATCAAATGTCATTTGATGACAGTCAACAACCTAAAAACTGATTTAGGAGGATATAGACGATGACTTTAAAGCGAGTCGCCCACACCGGTCTTGCGGCCGGCTTATTGGGCATCCTACTGTTTGGCGGCGTCGCCTCTGCCGCCGATGTGAGTCGCAGCGCGCTGCTGGCGGCCCAGTGCGAAGCATGCCACGGCATGGGCGGTAAGGGTGCCGCACCGATGCCGGCGATTAGCGGCATGGAGATTGCCGACATGGTAGATATCATGAAGGCCTTTGCGTCGAAGGAGGAGGTCTCGACAATGATGTATCGCCACGCTCAGGGCTACACGGATGAAGAGCTGAAAATGATGGCAGAATATCTAAAAGGCAAGTAACCGGAGAGGAATGATGCAAGATATGAAACGTAGAGATTTCATGAGGCTGCTCGGCGCCACGGGAGCGGTGTCGGGATTGACCGTCATGGGTATTCCCACATCGGTCCTCGCGAAGGCGAGCGGCAAGGTCATCGTTGTCGGCGGCGGATTTGGCGGCGCGACCTGCGCTCAGTACCTGAAGCGTTGGGGGCCGGATCTGGATGTGACACTTATTGAAAAGGATGCCAAGTACGTCACCTGTCCGTTCAGCAACATCGTGATCGGGGGTGAAATGTCTCTTGACCAGATCACCCACAGTTACGACGGCATGAAGGCGCGCGGCATCAAGGTGATTACCGATGAGGTCACCGGGGTCGATGCCGGTGCAAAGAAGGTCAGCTTGAAAGGCGGCCAGACGATGTCCGCAGATGCGTTGGTATTGTCGCCGGGTATCTCGTTCAGATATGGCACGGTGGAGAACGACGACAAGGTGGCGGAGAGCATGCCCCACGCCTGGAAGGCCGGTCCACAGACGATGATGCTGCGCAAGCAGATCGAGTCGATGAAGGACGGCGGTGTGGTGCTCATCGTGCCGCCCAAGAATCCGTTCCGTTGCCCGCCGGGGCCTTACGAGCGCGCCAGCTTGATCGCCAGTTACTTCACAAAGAACAAGCCCAAGTCCCGGATTATCATTGTCGACTCTAAGCCAAAGCACTCCAAGCAGGGTGCGTTCCACGCGGCGTGGAAGCACGTCTATGGCTTGGGCGAGGGCAAGATGATCCAGTGGGTCAGCGGCGATGACGGCGGTCCGGTGATCAAGATCGACCCTTCGACGATGACGGTGGAGAAGGAATTCGGCGACAAGTACCAGGGGGACGTGATCAACTTCATTCCCAATCAGAAGGCGAATGTGCTGGTGGAAAAAGCCGGCTTGACCAACAAGGACGGCTGGTGCGATGTGCATCAAAACACCTTCGAGTCCAAGGTCGCCAAGGGCGTGTACGTTTTGGGCGACGCGTCGGTGGCGACGCCGATGCCGAAATCGGGACACGCGGCGACCTCCCAGGCGAAGAACTGCGCGGCGGCGATCGTCTCCATGATGGCCGGACAGAGCGCGCCGACGCCGACCTACGCCAACACCTGCTACAGCCTGGTCAGTCCCGATTTCGGGATCTCGGTCGCGGCGGTGTATGCGTTCAAGGACGGCGGAATTAAGAAAGTGGTGGGTGGTGTGACGCCCCCGCATCCGAAGGAAAAGGATCGTTTCTACAAGAACGAAGCGAAGTACGCGAAAGGATGGTACAAGTCGATCACCATGGAGATGTTTGGTTAATCGTCCTCCTCTTGAGATTTAGATTGGGGCAGCTTCGGCTGCCCCTACTTTTATATAGGCGTGAATTTGGGCGCGCGCTCAGTCGGTTGATCCGCGTGGATCGTGATAAAACTCCGCCACGGTTTCGCGCGCGCCACGCAGCCAGCGGCAGGCCTCGCAGCGGCACACCTCGCTGTTATGATCGCTTTCCATCACCAGCGCCTCGACGAAATGCATGGCAAATTCCAACGCCTCGGCGATTTCCGCCAGCGGTTTGTGTGACAGGCTGCTGAATTCGTCGTGCTGGGTCAGCCACCTGCACTCGGTGGCTGCGTTGCAGAGCTTACAACCAAGTTCGCCGACATAATGGCCGTTGAACCGGCATGATCGCAGGTCTACGTTCTCGCGAATCATAACTCTTGGAAATTCAAGGGCTTTTAGAATGTTCTCTTTCATTGTCTCGGCGGTGCTGATGGCCCCGGTCATTGTTATCTTACTCTAAAATAATAGACCGTTTACGCGGGCAGAAGGTTCGAAAAATTCTTCCCATGTTCGAATTGCTGACTTTGGCTTTACTCGGCGCCGGCGCAATTAACGTTACTTAGGACAGGCGTGGGCCCGGAATAACAAGGTGATGCCCGCAGGTCATTCTGACCCCGATTATTGATAAGCAAAATAGGTCTTGGCGATGAGACTGTCGAGACGCGCTAGATTGAGTTGTAGCCGGTCTATGTAATCGTGCAGTTGTTGGGGCTCCATCTCATCGGGTCTTGCGCGACGAATCCGCGAGATGCGGTTGACAAATCGAACCGCTCCCTCATTATTGGGTAGGAATTGGAGGCAGGATTTTACCTGTTCACTGCAGTGCAGAAACGCGCGAGGGAAATCAGGATCCTGCAGCAGGAACCGCACCGCCGCCCGCCGCCGCACTGGACCTTGCACTTTTTGCACGTAGCTCTGATACGCGGACAACGACTGTAGAACGCTCATCCACTGGATGTGCTCAAAAGGGATCAATTCTTCAGAGCCCTCCAGAAACAGGCTTTCGGAGCGCACATCCACGATACGGGTGGTCATGTCGGCGCGTTCCAGATTACGTCCCATGCGCAAAAAGCTATAGCCCACATCGTGTAGCATGGTGCTCGCAAACAGTCCGTTGAGCCGCTCGATATCTCCCATCACCGAGCTCAGAAATCCAAAACGTCGTTTTTGGCCAAGACCCGCAGGTAATGCGGCGCGGGTATCCAGATAGACGGCGTTGATGATCTCCCAGCCTTCGCGGGGGATAATGTCGCGGATCGTGCGCGCATTTTCCCGCGCTGAACTCAGCGCGTTCAATAATGACCCTGGGTTTCGTGTGTCCGCGATCAGAAAACGGACCACGTTGCGTTCATTAGCATCTGGATAGATTTTCGCAAACAGTTCGGCGCTGCCGATGATTTCTGTTAAGGGCGCCCAGCCTAGGGGCAGTTTTTTTGGCAGGTCCAGCAACAGGTGGGCGTTGACGTTAACCAATGTTAGTGGGACAGCCATGGGTCCGATCCCTATTTTTCAAATATACCCGATTCCCGCAGGTGCACAGAAACGTTTTCAAAACTAATGACTCCTATAGCGCAACGGCGAACTATGACTGAATCGCCCATTGGTTGCCAACCCAAAACGTAAGGTACTATGGGTTGATTAATTCGGTGCGCTGCACGAGACTCTATGGGAACGGCTGATGAGCAGATCTTGCGATGTTTGAAACCGCAGAACTTGGTCAAAAAGTAGACAAAAAGACCTACAAGCAGCGGGTACCGCCGCTGCGCGAAGAACTGCTCCGGCTACAGGAGGAAATTCGCCAGCGCGGCACGAATCAGGTAATTCTGCTGTTCGCGGGTGTCGATGGTGGCGGAAAGGGCGAAACGGTCAACCTGCTCAACGAATGGTTGGATCCACGATGGATGATAACCAATGCCTACGACCCACCTGATGAACTTGAACGACAGCGCCCGGCATTCTGGCGTTACTGGCGCGATCTGCCCCCGCGGGGCCGTATCGGAATGTTCCTGAGCGCCTGGTATTCGCAGCCGATCCTGGACCGTGTTTATGGTCGCAGCACACCCCATGAGTTCGACGCACGGTTGGATCGCATTCTGTCCTATGAGACCGCACTGGCTGATGACGGTGCAACGATTATCAAAGTCTGGATGCATCTAAGTCATTCGGGTCAAGAACGCCGGCTCAAGAATCTGGAACAAGATCCGTTGACGCAAGCCCGCGTTACCGAAAGAGACTGGGAGAACTGGAGGCGTTACGATCGGTTTATTGAGGTCGCCGAGCATGTGATCTCCCGCACTCACACCGGTAAGACACCATGGGTCATTGTTGAAGGTGAAGACGCCTACTATCGAAGCCTGACCGTGGGTGACACGATTCGCGATTCGTTCCTGCGATTACTACGTGAGGCTCCTCAAGGATCTGGATCGACGGCCACCACTCAGGATTTAAAAAGAACCGCGAAAAAGAAATCAAAGACCAAGGAGGCCAAAAACGAACCCCGAGAAGCGGCGGCGCACATCAATGTCTTAACCCAACTTGACATGACGCAGTCGGTGTCCAAGGAGAACTATCTCGAGGAGTTGCGTAACCTGCAAGCTGAGATCCATTTGCTCCATTTGAAGGCGCGGCATAAAGGCGTGGCGACGTTGCTGGTCTTCGAAGGTCCGGATGCAGCCGGCAAAGGTGGGGCGATACGTCGCATCAATGCTGCGTTGGAGGCGCGTAATTATCAGGTGCATGGTGTAGCGAAACCGACCGATGAAGAATTGGCGCAGCATTACTTATGGCGTTTCTGGCGGAACATACCTAGAGATGGATATATGGCAACATACGACCGATCCTGGTATGGCCGCGTGCTCGTGGAGCGGGTGGAAGGATTGGCTAGCGGGGAAGAATGGCGGCGCGCCTATGCTGAGATAAATGATTTTGAACAACAACTCATTGAGCACGGTATCATCTTGATTAAGTACTGGATCCATATTACCAAAGACGAACAACTCAAACGTTTCAAAAATCGTAAACGGACGCCCCATAAGCGTTGGAAACTTACCGAAGACGACTGGCGCAATCGCAAGAGCTGGGAGCAGTACGAGCTGTCGGTCCACGAGATGGTCCAGTACACCAGCACCGACAAAGCGCCGTGGACGTTGGTGGAGGGCAACGACAAGCGTTATGCTCGAATCAAGGTGCTACAAACCCTCCGCGATCGGTGGGTAAATGTGCTCGGTCAAACCACA
>CAMYNX010000024.1 GCA_947259875.1 uncultured Gammaproteobacteria bacterium
CTCGGCGATCAAAAAGTTCGCACCGGTAATCCCGACGTCGGAACTCAAAAACTTTGTGCGCAACACTTGTCGGGCTTCATTAACGATGTCCTCGGTCTCTGTAACCAACTCGGTCAAACCGTATTTCTCGTGCTCCACGTGGAAAAGATCGGTGATCTGATCCCGGGTCTTGTGCACCGCCGGTGCAATGATGTGGCTGGGTGGCTCATGGGCCAATTGGATGATGTACTCGCCCAGATCGGTCTCGACAACGGTATGACCGGCGCGCTCCATGGCGGCATTGAGACCGATCTCCTCGGACACCATCGATTTACCCTTGAGCACCTGCTTGCCAGACCCACCGATGATGGCCAACACCGCCGAACATGCCTCTTCCGCGGTACGTGCCCAATGCACCTGGCCACCCGTCTCGAGCACCTTGCGTTCGAACTGATCCAAGTAATAATCCAGATGCGCCAGGGTATGCTCTTTAATCGACTTTGCCTCGGCGCGAATTTGCTCAAACTCGGGAAGCCTGGCCACCGCCAACCGGCGCTTATCGACAAACCCGCCCTTGGCCTTGGCCATGGCCCGCTGCAGCGTTACATCTTGTAACGCAAGCTCGGCTTGGTGTTTGAATTCGGCGGTCGATCGCTGCATCGATTTATGACTCCCCCTCACCGATTGCGGGTTGATCGGTCATCGCCGCCAATACTTCGGCAACATGATAGACCTTGATACGGCTGCCTTCCCGGGTCAGCCTTCCCGCAATATTCAATAGACACCCCATGTCGCCACCCAATATGCAGTCAACTTCGGTAGCCACGATATTCGCGGTCTTATCGCTCACCATGCGCTCGGATATCTTCGGATATTTAATACAGAACGTACCGCCGAACCCGCAACAGACTTCGCTGTCCTCCATCTCCTTCAAGGTCACGCCGCCGACTTTTGAGAGCAGCACCCGGGGTTGTTGTTTGATGCCGAGTTCACGCAGGCCGGAACACGAATCGTGGTAGGTAGCGGTAGCCGCAAAGCTTGATTCCAATTCCTGCAATTGCATCACGTCCACCAAAAACGCCGTCAGTTCGTGACACCTATCGGCTAGATGCTTGGCGCGATCACACCATTGGGGATCGTCCTTTAATACGCGCGGATAGTGTTCCTTGATCATCCCGATACACGAACCGGATGCGGCGACAACATAATCAAAAGATTCAAATGCGGTGATGACCTGACGGGCAATACCCGCGGTGGTTTGTTGATCGCCGTTGTTATAGGCGGGCTGTCCGCAGCAGGTCTGTGCGCGCGGCACTTCGACCGTACAGCCGGCTTTTTCCAGCAGCTTCACCGCCGCAAATCCCACATTGGGGCGGAACAGATCGATCAGACAGGTCACGAATAATCCGACGCTTGGGGGCGGGCGATTGTCTGGTGTGGAAGGCATGTCTTGAAAACTAATCGTATGCCACCGAAGGCAGCCAGGTGACCAATTTTGGGAATGTGATGACCACCGCCAGACCGATAAGCTGCAAAATGATGAAGGGTACTACACCTCGGTATATATCGGTGAGCCGCACCTCTGGTGGACACACACCCTTGAGATAAAACAGCGCAAAACCCACCGGCGGCGTCAAAAACGACGTCTGTAAAGCGACGGCCACCAGCATCACGAACCACACCAGGGCGGGATCATCGATCTTGCCATACCCCTCGATATCGAAACCCAGGGCGGCGACCACCGGCGACAGCAATGGCAGCATGATGAGGGTGATCTCAATCCAATCGAGCAGAAATCCGAGCAGGAAAACGATGCCTAAAATACACAGCAAGATGCCGTAGCGCCCGAAGGGCAGACCCGTCAGCACCTCCTCAATGAGTTGGTCACCTCCCAGTTCTCTTAGCACCAATGCAAAACAGGTGGCACCCAGAAAGATCGCAAAGATGTATGCGGTGGTGTTGTAAGTGGAAATCAACACCTCCTTGAAGACACGCAGATTGAGTTTTCTGTTATACCCGGCGAGCAGAACGGCGCCGAGCGCGCCGACCCCGCTGGCTTCGGTCGGGGTGGTGATACCGGCAAAAATCGATCCCAACACGGCAACGATCAACAATGCCGGCGGCAGCACCGACAACATGACGTCTACGATGGTATGCCAGCTGATAGGACGCCGATCGGCAGCCAGCGGTGCTGCCTTAGGTTGCATATAGGCGAAGGTTAAAATGTAGGTGATATATAAGCCGCCGAGTATCAGACCCGGGAATACCGCGCCCATAAACAGGTCGCCAACAGACAGCGCGAGTTGATCAGCCATGATTACCAGCATGATGCTGGGCGGAATCAAGATTCCAAGACAACCGGCACCGCAGATGGTACCGGTGGCCAACGCGGTGCTATATCCCTGATTCATCATCGCCGGCAAGGACAGCAGGCCTAGCAAAACAACGGAGGCGCCAATAATGCCGGTGGAGGCCGCCAAGATGATGCCGATCACGGTGACGGTCACCGCCAGACCGCCGCGCACTACGCCGAACAGCTCCTGCATGGCGTGCATCATGCGTTCCGCGACCCCGGACTTGTCCAACATCAAACCCATGAAGATAAACATCGGTAGCGCCACCAGCACCCAGTTATCCATAATCTTGTAAACCCGGTTCACCACTAGTCCCAGGGTAAGAAAATCCAAACCAGTAATGGTGCCGAAATACGTGTCCGCGATGTAGCCGACCCCGGCAAATATGACGCCGATCCCGCCCAGTACATAGGCAACCGGAAAACCAGTGAACAAGAAGGCAGCGAAGGTCAAGAACATCGCGACGACCAGGATGTCGTTGACATTCATCGGCTTAGCTCCGGCGCACCAAGGCGGCGATATCGCGGATCAGCCTCGACAGAACCGCCAACCCAAGCATCGCAAAACTGATCGGAATCACCGCCTTGATCGCCCAGCGCCAAGGCAGTCCGGTAGGCGCATCGGAGCGCTCATTGAGGCGCCAGGACTCGGCGAGAAAATCCATACTGTGGTAGAACACCACGTAGATGAACGGAAACACGAACACGATGATGCCGAAGATCTCCCAGAAGCGCAGGGCATTGGGCGACAGCCGCATGGCAATAATATCCACGCGGATGTGGGAGTCGGTCACCTGGGCGTAGGACAAGCCGAACATGACACCCGCGGCGTACAAGTGCCACTGAAGTTCCTCAAACTTGGGATCCCCGGTGCCGAAGCCATAGCGCAACACCACCTGCACGATAATCACTACGATCAACAGGGCGTTCAACCAACACAACACCTGCGCACTTGCGCGGATAGATGCGTCTATCCAATCCGCCAGAGCAACCCGCGGCTCATTTTCCTGATCGTGTATAGGCAAATGGCTGGTTGACTCGGGGGCCGACATGGTGGCTCCTTCAGGCCAAACTCAGCGGCGCCCTTGTAAAGAGCGCCGCTGCTTTCGACTAAGTAGTTTTGTTGTCTGCTGTTTCCAAACGCGAGGTAGTGGTTCGCGACTTGGCTACTTGGGCAGACTTCTGGGAAGAAAGGCGTAGGATTGCCACAAGGCGTAACCTTTACGAAATTCCTGCATATCGTCCCACACCTTCTTAAAGTACGCGTCCTTGGCTGCCATGTCGTTTGCGACCTCTTCCCAGGTCTTCTTGTACAGGGCCAGCATGTCGTCGGACCAGTACTTGAGCTTGACGCCATTGTTTTCTACGTTGTCCTTCATCACCGCGAACTGCACCGCTTCACCTTCCGCCAGGGAGTTGGCAGTGGCGGCCATGGTGATCATTTCCAGTACCATCTTCTGATGGTCACTCAGCCCATTCCACACGTCTTTGTTGATCAACAATTCAAACACCGTCGCCTGCTGATGCCAACCCGGAAAATAGTTGTTCTTCACCAGCTTGTGAAAACCGAGAAGCTTGTCGATGGCCGGCATCGAAAACTCGGTGGCATCGATGGCTTTTTTCTCCAACGCCGGGAAGATCTCTCCACCGGGCAGCAGGCTGGTCGACACACCGAGCTTTTGCATCACTTGCCCGCCTAATCCGAAAAATCGCATCTTCAGTCCTTGAAGATCGTCAGCACTATTGATTTCTTTACCAAACCAACCGGAGGTCTCCGGGGCAATGATGCCGCATACCAACACCTTGACATTGTAACCAGCCTGATCGTACATCTCCTGATACAGCTTCATGCCGTTGCCGTGCCACAGCCACGCCAGATATTCACCGGCCTCCGGCCCGAACGGCACCGCGGAGAACAACGGCGACGCGGGAATCTTGCCGATCCAATAACCCGCCGTGGTGTATCCGGAGTTGACCTTGCCCGATGACACCGCATCCAGGATCTCAAACGGCGCGACCAGTTTCTTGGGCTCGTAGACCTTCATCTTGACGCTGCCGGCACTCAAGGTGTCGACGCGCTCACCCACCCACTTGATGGTGGTGCCCAGCCCCGGCAACTTGGTCGCGAAGGCAATCGGGGTCTTGAGCAGTACGGGTTTGTCTGCCGCGAACGCTGTAATGGATGCCAACCCGAAGCTTAATGCAGCCACGGCGGCGATAAGGGGCTTTCTCATCTGTATGATCCTCCAAACTTTGGGGTCGTTTAGAACCGACATCGCGACCGGCTCACGCATTGTTATATTCGTTCATTGAAAGACACGAACGTTCAGACGTTATACAACATTTCTATATAGCTATCCATTGGGTTTTATTTCGCTGCCAAGTACAATCGCTTAAACATCAAATAATGAATATATTTCAAAGACCTAACTCCTATAGGATGGGCAGGATATGGGTTATCAGTTGCACCGAGTGTGAGTGATGAAAACTAATCAATGCTATCCAGGCATCGACCACGACCAACACGGCGGCATGACCGACATCGGCCGCATTATTCGCGATGCCTGGTTGGCCGGATGGAGCTATGCACAGATCGATCAACTCTACGATCAAGTGACTGCGGCGTGGCACGCCTACGGCCACTTGGTGTCGAACCTGCCGGACGATTTACGCGCGCGGCACACCAAGATCTATGCGCGGGCGGTGAAACTGGCGCGGGATCACGGCTGGGACCCGGAACTGAACGATGGCGATTAGCCGGTATCATCCACCTTGGCCAGTCGTTGTTGCAGGACTCGGTCGAGAACCGGCAGAGCGCGTCCCATCAATAATCCCGCATGCGCGTGATAGAGATGCAAGGTGCATCGTACCGGGGCGTGCAACGCGTCGCGCTCCTTGATTGCGAAATCAGTCCACGCGAGGAGCGGCAGGTCATCGCGCGCGCGATCGACACACAACCATTCACGATCGGTGAGTAGCATGTCAGATTGACGCAACCGCCCATCTAACTCCACTTCCAACGGGTTACCCAGACGCTTCAACGCCAACCGCACGCGATTGTAATAACACGCGTCCACGGTCTTGGGTATGGAACGCAACGGTGCGAGATCACGAATACGGCGAATCACGGCACCCCCGGCACATGCACCAATACGGTATGGCGAACGCGCGCCCGGCCATTCGCCGATTCACAGGCATTGATCCGGATATGGTGTTGCGGAAACGCCTGACGGCATGCGTCGATCTCGAATAATACTAGATCGGAATCATCGGGATCCAGCATCGGCAACCCCCATCGTTCCCAGAAGTGATTGTCTGGAGCGGGGTCTGTGGTGTGTTCGATAACTAAAGCCCAACCTCGCTTACTGCAATAATGGATGTGCTCACGAATTTTTTCATCGCTAAAGGTTACGGTCTCAGTGAAACTGGATACGTTACGCATGATCACCCCGTCAACGCCGCAAACACGGTGGGCAATCGTTCCGGTAATCGTTCCACGTGGTCCACGATGGAGTAGTTGTTCTCCCCGAATACTCTCGCGACGTAGCGATCCGCCAGCGGATCCAGAGTGAGACAAAAGGTGTAGATGCCTTGCGTCGCCAGATCCTCTACCGCCTTTTTCGTATCGTGTCGCAGGTATTGAGGATCGCGCTCGTCGATATCGGCCGGCTCGCCGTCGGTGATCAGTAACACTAGACGTTTCTGCGCCGATTGCTGGGTAAGGTGCCACCCGGCGTGGCGAAGCGCGGCACCCATGCGCGTGGACAGCCCCCCCTGCATGCCGGCGAGGCGCGCCTTGGACTCGTCGTCGTAGGGCTGGTTGAAGTCCTTGAAGCGGTAATACCGGACGTCGTGGCGGCCGTCCGAGGCAAAGCCGTGCACCGCAAAGGCATCACCAATTGAGTCAACCGCCCAGGCCAGCAGGCCGGTAGACTCCCGCGTCAGATCCAGGATCGAGGGCGCGTCTTCGTAATCTTGCTCGCTCTCTTTGATAGCGACCTTTTCGTTGGTGGACTCGGACAGGTCCATCAGCACCAGGATCGCCAGCTCGCGGATGTGCCGGGTGATACGAATGTTGATGCGCGGGTCGGGCATCGTTCCACGCCGTATATCGACCATCGCCCGCACCGCCGCATTGAGATCCAGTTCCTCGCCTTCCTCATAGCCGCGGCGGCGCACGATGCCCTGCGGCTGCAAGGCATCTATCAAGTGGCGGATACGGCTGGCGATAGGCTTATATTTGGTCAGGATTTCGTCCATCACTTCCGGGTCACCCTTGGGCAGGCGGCGTTCGATCACGGTCGCCCATTCGGGACGCGCCAACTGCACACGGTAGTCCCATTCATCGTAGTGGTAAGGTTCGGAGACCGGCTCCTTACCCTCCATCTGGTTATAGCTGATACCTTCGTCCTCGTAAGGGAAGACCTCGTCGGCGCATACCCAGATCTCTTGTGCGTCGTCACCGGCACCGGGTACGTCGACCTCATTGGCCATCTCCATGATGTTGACGTAACGGCGGACCTGCTGGTCAGCCGCGGGCACGTAGTCCACACCCTGCGACGCGAATAGGTTTTCGGCAAACGCCCAGAGGTATCGGTTGTCATCCCGGTAGGGAATGGGCATGTTCTCGATGTGGCGCAGACCCGGAATGACCGCCGTCTCGGCGACACGGTTGTAGAAATCCACGCCCGCCATCCAGCTGATCCGGTTTGTTTCCGGGTCTTTTTTTAACTCCAGTCGGAACGCGGCGGCAATCTCGTTGACCAATGCCTCGTCGTCGCGGTAGTCCTCGTCCAACAACGCCCGCGCCATGCGCATCATCAGACCCAGGGTCGGGTGAAGATCGACGACCTCGTCATCGCTGGTTAACTCATCAACGAAAAAGCGCAGCCACAGCTTTTTCAGGCCCGGGAACTCCTGAATTGCCAGGTGCTCGACGCGCGCGTCCTCGAACAGTTCGATGAACTTCATCTGTGCGGGACCGAGCTGCTCGGCGCTAAGCGCATCGCGGGTATACACCATATGGGCGGCACAGTGCGCAGCGGCGGCACGAAACATCTCCATGCCGTCGATGCCGCGGAACGAATCGAAGGCGTCCGGCAGGTGTATCTGAAAATCCTCGATATAAGGCTTGAGGCCCTGGCGTGTCTCGTAGTCGCCCGAAGTGGGGCGCATGAAAAAGGCGCGTGCCCAGAGCGCGCGCAGATAGAAGTTGAGCTTGCGCTGATTGTCGATGAACAGCGTGCCGCGGCGCTCCTTTTGTAGGACCGAGCGCGAAGATGTGGTCTGCAGGCCGAAGTAAGCCATCTGTCCGTCGAGATCGCGCTGGTGGGCCTGCATACCCCACTGGGCCCAGCGGCGCAGCCCCCCGAGGGTGAGCTTGGAGAGCAGCTCATCGAGATGCTCCATCATCGGTCTCAGGCCGCGGGGGGCCTTACCGGCCAGCTGATGCAGCAGCTTGAGATAGCCCCGCATGACGTCCACATCGCCCAACCGGCGGGCGGCGAGCGGCATGTTGCTCATCATCATGGTGATGACGGTACCCGAGGTGTGCGAGGCCAGCTTCATCAAGCTGGTGATGATGTCTGGAATCACGTCCTCGCCCACCTCCTTTGCCACACTCGGCATTTCCTGCACGTAGGTGAGCACCAGGTCCTGTCCGCGCCCCAGGCTACACATGGCCCGCATGCCTTCCAGGTAATTCTGCAAGCCACGCGGCGACATCACTCGAGCGGCCTCGTGATAGGCGGACTCCAGGGCCTCACGGTGCTCGTGGGCATCCTCAAAGTCGATGCACGAGACATATTCGCTAAAATCGACGCTCATGGCTGATCCGCGTCCCGGTTCGCTTGCTCTATCAAAACACCGTTGCGCCTAACAGGACGGCTCCGGCGGATCCTCAGAAATAGGTGTTGACGGCAGCATCCAAGGTATCGCGCATATCCGGATCGTCCGTTAGCGGGCGCACCAACGCCATCTGGCAAGCGGCTTGGGGCTCAATGCCTTTACCGATCAACTGGGCCGCGTAAACCAGCAGCCGGGTTGACATACCCTCGTCGAGACCATGCCCCTTGAGATTACGGGAACGCTGGGCCACCTGGACCAGCTTGTCTGCTGTTGCGTTATCGACGTTACCCTCGTGGGCAACAATTTCGACTTCGACCGCCGCTTCCGGGTAATCGAAGTCCAAGGCACCGAAGCGCTGTTTGGTGGACTGTTTCAGATCCTTCATCAAACTCTGATAACCCGGGTTGTAGGAGATGACGAGTTGGAAGTCGAGGTGTGCCTCCACCAGTTCACCTTTCTTCTCCAGCGGCAGGTTGCGGCGATGATCGGTGAGCGGATGGATCACTACAGTGGTGTCCTGACGGGCCTCGACGACCTCATCCAAATAACAGATCGCCCCGACACGTGCTGCCACTGTCAGGGGACCATCCTGCCACTTGGTACCGTTGATATCGAGCAGGAAACGACCTACAAGATCGGAGGCAGTCATGTCCTCGTTACAGGCGATGGTAATCAGCGGTTTGTTTAGCTTCCAGGCCATGTACTCTACGAAGCGGGACTTGCCGCAACCGGTCGGCCCCTTGAGCATGACCGGCATACGCGCTTCGTAGGCGGCCTCATACATTTGCACTTCGTTAGTCACAGCACGGTAGTAGGGCTCTGCCTTGACTAGGTATTGATCTCTATCGGTCATAGTATTCGTGGCCCGTGATTTCTTTCACTCATTACTTTAACTCCCTCACTAGCGAACCCGCTGGCCGTGATCGGTCACCGACTTCACTCATCCGTTCTGATTCTGCAAAGAAACTGTTTCAAATCCCACGGTTGTTGAAACAAAGGCCCCTGCGTCGTGTCGGCAGCAGGGACCTTGCCTAGGCCAACGGGATGCGGTAATTCACACCTTGATGGGTCCGCGAAATATGACCATCGCGGTGCCCTGGGACTGGGCGTAGTTGTCATAGCCAATGAGCCGCACATGGTGGTTGGGGTTAGCCTGATGACAGGCCTCGGCTTCAGCCAGGATGCGGTCGACATCGGTCTCGCCAAACATCGGCAGTTTCCACATGTACCAATAGTGGTCGAAGGCATTCTCCGGCTCTACGTGCTCGATGGCCGGATTCCAGCCCTTGTCGCAGATGTACTGCACCTGGGCACGGATGGCTTCCGGGGACAGCTCCGGAAGGTAAGAGAAGGTTTCGAACTTGCGGCTCGCTGGATCGGACAGCCGCGACGCGTAGTCTTGCATTTCGCTCATTGATATTGCTCCGTAGTTCTATGTGCTTAATTTAATCGTGTTGTGCATTGTTCAGTTCTGCACCCCAGCACGGATCGTTCCGTACCGCATCTAGCAAGTGGGCTCGCGTTACTCGTGACTCACTCTCGCTGTTACTTGTGGGCTACGTCGAGCTTATCGACCGTGTCGAACTCGAACTTGATTTCCTTCCAGGTCTCCATGGCCGCGGCCAGTTCGGGGCTGTTCTTGGCCGCTGCACGCAGGACGTCGCCGCCGCGCTTCTCGAGGCCTTCGGCGCCGTTTTTGTTGCGGTCTTCGACACAGGCCTCCAAGGCCACGCGGTTCGCCGCGGCGCCGGCTGCATTGCCCCAGGGATGGCCCAGGGTGCCGCCGCCAAACTGCAGGCAGGCATCGTCGCCAAAGATGGTGACCAGGGCCGGCATATGCCACACGTGGATACCGCCGGAGGCAACCGGGAAGATACCCGGCATCGAACCCCAATCCTGGTCGAAGAAGATGCCGCGGTTGCGGTCCTCCTGAATGAAGCTGTCACGCATGATATCTATCCAGCCCAGGGTGGCCTCACGATCGCCCTCGAGCTTGCCCACCACCGTGCCCGAGTGCAGGTGATCACCCCCCGACAGGCGCAGGGCCTTGGCGAGCACACGGAAGTGGATGCCGTGACGTGGGTGCCGGTCGAGCACCGCGTGCATCGCGCGGTGGATGTGCAGCAGTATGCCGTTATCCCGGCACCACTGTGCCAGGCCGGTGTTGGCGCAGAAACCACCGGTCAAATAATCATGCATGATGATCGGGGCGCCAAGTTCCTTCGCAAACTCGGCCCGCTTGTACATCTCTTCCGGCGTTGGCGCGGTGACATTCAGATAATGCCCCTTGCGCTCGCCGGTCTCGCGCTCGGCCTTGTGGATCGCTTCCATAACAAACTCGAAACGATTGCGCCAGCGCATGAAGGGTTGAGAGTTGATGTTCTCGTCGTCCTTGGTCAGATCCAGACCACCGCGTAGGCACTCGTACACGGCACGGCCATAGTTCTTGGCGGACAGGCCCAACTTGGGTTTGATGGTGCAACCCAACAGCGCGCGGCCGTACTTATTGAGCTTGTCGCGTTCCACCTGGATGCCATGGGGCGGACCGTTACAGGTCATGACATAGGCGACGGGAAAACGCACGTCTTCCAGACGCAGGGCGCGCAGGGCCTTGAAGCCAAACACGTTGCCTACCAAAGACGTGAACACATTCACCACCGAGCCTTCCTCGAACAAGTCGATGGGGTAAGCGACGAAGGCATAGAAGCACTCATCATCTCCCGGAACGTCCTCAATGGCGTAGGCGCGGCCTTTGTAGTAATCCAAGTCAGTCAGCAGATCGGTCCACACGGTAGTCCAGGTGCCGGTGGAAGACTCGGCGGCCACCGCCGCAGCGGCCTCTTCCCGCGGCACCCCCGGCTGCGGGGTGATCTTGAAGCAGGCCAGAATATCGGTGTCTTTCGGGGTGTACTCGGGCATCCAGTACGTTTCACGGTACTCTTTAACGCCGGCTTGATAAGTTTTCGCCATCTTTAGGTTCTCCAAAATATATGCACAAGCTTGTTTGTTCTAACGCGCCAGACCCTTACGGATCGGCATAGTTTACGAATGCCGAACGAGACGCTCTTTGATACGGGTCACGGAAACCAACAATAGGCCAACTTGATCATGAGTAAAAATGAATAATAATTATGTTTTTCATAAATAATTACTTATGATAAATTATGGCCATGCACGTCACCCTGCGCCAACTCCAGGTGTTCGAGGCCGTGGCCCGGCACCTAAGCTACACCCGCGCCGCCGAGGAGCTGCACCTCACCCAGCCCGCGGTATCGATTCAGGTCCGCCAGTTGGAGGAATCTATCGAACTGCCGCTGTTCGAGCAAATCGGTAAAAAAATCTTCCTCACCGAGGCCGGCGAGGAGTTACAGCATTACAGCCGCGCTATCGCCGAGCAATTGGCGGAGGTTGAAGCGGTCATCGACGAACTCAAGGGTCTGAACCGCGGGCGCTTGAAAATCACCGTCGCCACCACCGCTAATTACTTCGTGCCCAGCTTGCTGGCCGCGTTCAATAAACGCTTCCCGGGCGTGAACATCGTGCTCGACGTCACCAACCGCTCGGGATTATTGAAGCAACTGGAATTCAATGAAACCGATATTGTCATCATGGGGCGGCCGCCGGACGGTCACGATCTGGAGTTTGAGCCGTTTCGTGACAACCCTCTGGTGATCGTTGCACCCCCCGACCATCCCTTGGCGCGTGGAAAACGCGTCCCGTTGTCGAAACTGCACGATCAAACATTCCTGGTGCGGGAGCCGGGCTCGGGCACACGCATCGCCATGGAGCGTTTCTTTGCAGAACGCGGCCTGGAAGTGAAAACCGGCATGGAAGTCGGCAGCAACGAGGCGATCAAACAAAGTGTCCAGGCCGGCCTCGGTTTGGGGTTGTTGTCTCGGGATACACTGGCGATGGAGTTGCAGCTAAAGCAGTTGAAAATCTTGGGCGTGGAAGGTTTCCCGATCATGCGCAGGTGGTACCTGGTCCACCGGCGAGGCAAGCGCCTGTCCTCGATTGCCCAAGCATTCAAGGACTTTTTGCTCATCGAGACACCCCGGCAAGAAACCCGGATCAACGGGTAAGCGGGATCGATATAATCGACCTTCGGCGTTTAAAAAGCGGCAAACCCTGTTGCGGCGAACTGATCTATCCCTAGCCCATAATTGCACCAAGGCGCACCCAATGGATCTTTATGCCGCGTTTTCCATCTCCGGGCTGTACTCGCCGTTGGTCGCGGCGCCGTTCATTCTGGCGCGGTGCAGGATGACCTTGGCCGCCTGGTCGACGTTATTCGCGTCACCATTCCACGCCTGCATCGCCGCTTGTTGCAGCGCCCGACCATAGGAGAACGTCAACCGCCATGGCAGTGCCTCGCCCAGGCCATTCATGGCGTTCAAGTGCTCGGTCGCCTCTTCGTCGGTCTGCCCGCCGGAAAGAAACGCGATACCCGGCACCTGTGGCGGCACCGTACTCTTGAGGCAACGTATCGTCTGTTGCGCGACCTCCGCAACGCCCGCGCGTTGCGGACACTCATAAGCAGACACCACCATGTTCGGTTTCAGCACCATGCCCTCCAAGACCACATCTTGCTCCGCGAGGTGCTCGAATACTAGTTGTTGCGCGGCGTGGGTGACCTCGTAAGAACGCTCGATGGTATGGGTGCCGTCCATCAACACTTCCGGTTCGACAATCGGGACCAGACCGGCCTCTTGACACAGCGCCGCATAACGCGCCAAGGCGTGGGCATTCGCCACCAGACACGCGCGGCTTGGAATGTCGTCACCGATAGTAATGACCGCCCGCCATTTCGCGAAACGCGCGCCCAGTTCATAATATTCGCTGAGCCGATCACGCAACCCATCGAGTCCCTCGGTCACTTTTTCCCCGCGGTGCAAGGCCAGTTCCTTCGCACCCTGGTCTACCTTAATTCCGGGAACGATACCGATCTCGGTCAAGCGCTCTGCAAACGGTTCGCCATCGAGCGTGGTTTGCCGGAGAGTCTCATCAAATAATATCGCCCCACCGATGTACTGCCCCATTCCGTCTTCCTTGAGCAGCATGTGCCGGTATTCCCTGCGCTTCTCCTCGGTGGTGGGGATGCCAAGCTTGTCGAACCGCTTGTTGCAGGTCGGGTGGCTCTCGTCCATCGCCAATATGCCTTTTCCCGGCGCCACCATCGCGACAGCGGTGGCTTTGAGCTGCTGGATATTCATGGGTGTCTCCTCGCAAAAAATTAGAATCTAAAATAGGATTTTGGTTTTTTCCGCCACACAACGCAATCAGCCGCAACAAAAAATCTCACTCTGGCCCCAATTCAGCTCACTAAACGCCGCCAGTACGTCGGCCGCCAGTAGTACAGCACAGTGTAGTCCTGCTCGGGATATGAGTCGCCATAGGCAACGCCTGAGCGTGGCGACTCTGGATTATCGCGACCCGGGTCGAGCCGCCGCCACGCCTCGTCCTGCTCTTCACCGGACAACGGTTGACGCCCCTGATTGCGATGGCGGCGTTCGGCGGCGCCGAATTCGGTGTAGTTATTTTGCGCAACTTCCAATGACACCACGTTCGCCGCCCCCGGCATGGTGGGGAAACGCAGCTGCACAAGATTGTCCTCCCAGCAGCAGATCGGGCAAATCGCGTGGCTACCGGGCTCGCGATCAAATACCTGGTAACCACAGCATGGACAAGGATATTTGCTTCTCATTGGATCACCATAGCAAATTCGTGGCTAGATCACAGGACACGCTTATAAAAACTTCGCCACGTGCTCGTTCGAACACGGGTATAATCTCGCCGCCCGCGCTTAACCGTATCCTACTGTAGACTTTTTGTTAACATTTGAACGATGCGCATTAAGACTACAATATTATTTTTTTTCGTCTCGAGCCTGATTTTTGTTTCACTGCCCGCACGGTCCCAGGACGAAACAAAGACCGAGGTCAGCGAGAAACCCAATGTTGAAATCCTGCAGTTCAAGGACTGGGCGGTGCGCTGTGAACAACGCGATGATGCCCCGAAAGAAACCTGCATCCTATTTCAACGGATTGCTTTGGACAGTGGGCAAACGTTACTGAGCGTTACGATTGCCTTCCTAGACAACTCAGATGATGCGGCGGCAGTGTTCAGACTGCCTCTTGGGATATTGGTGCCTGCCGGTGCAGTGGTAGAGGTCGACAATACCGACCGAATCAAACTGGTTATAGAACGCTGTGATCAAAGGGGATGCTGGGCACTTCTACAACTGGACGAGAAGACGGTAAAACTTTTTAAAAAAGGCCACGAGGCCCGGGTCGAATTCAAGGACACAAATGGAAAAACCATCGCCGTACCGCTCTCGCTAAACGGATTTACCGCCGGCTTTAACGAAGTGACGAAGAAAACCAGAGCTGCACACCGAGAATAGGTGCTCAAAACAAAGGGCAAGAAAAAGTGAGAAAGAATAGAACACAACGCGGCACGTCCCACCGTCATTAATGGCCTGTTATTCAATTCGCGAGCGGGGCTTGCGCGCTACTAGATCGGGGAACACTGTGTAAATTGGTCGGCGATCGAGCCTACGCTAATCCACAGCCGCTATAGCGATCCTTGCAGCAACCCGTGCTCACGTAAGAAAGCATTTTAACCAAGGCGTTACGGAACCAATTACAACAACGCGGCCGCAGCTTGTAGGCCTACGATTTGCCGTCACCAGGGTCCGTCAAGCGAACGATCCTCCGTTCTTCCCCATCATTGCTGTCGGTTTCCCGTTGCCAGTGCACTATATGCGCGTGGGTCGTATTACGAAAACTCAGGACTTGCAAACCATGTTTTGGTTCACAACAACGGTTTGGTTACCGAAATCGTCGGCGTCGGTGGCCAAGTCACCCAGCCGTTGTATACACCCCCGTCTTGCAAACTTATATATAAAAGCCGCCTGCGAATAACCCCCAATTCCAGATATTACGGGGTATCCCACCGTCACTTCGGTGTCGTCGTAGTTCGCGGTGCAACTGGATTTGTTTTTGCGAATCCGGCAAGAACGCAACAACTCCTGTTGCTCGCCAGTGTCAAGATTGACATAAACAACAGTCGCAGAACACGTCGTTCTGCCTACGTTAACCGGTTCGGTGTTGGCATTGACGCCGTTGATAGTACACTGGAATTCAGTCGCCGCGTGCGCCGGACTTACGTTCATAGCTAACCCCATTAAAGCGGCAACGAACCCATAAGTGAAGACTACTTTGCACCCACTCATTCCCATTTGATGCCTCCCACCCAGCAGGGTATGGTTGTTCGTTCACGTGTAATCATACCGCAAACTCAGAAATACCTTATGACCAAAATCAATAAATCCGGATTTGAATCTTGCCTCGGCCAGACGTTTGAGATCCAGTTCGGCGATCAGGCGGTCGACGCCGAACTGATCGAGGTGACCGGCATCAAAATCGACACCACCCAACAAGGGCGCAAAGCACCGTTTTCTGCAGTGTTTCGCACCCTGGGCAATAACGCCTATAGTCAGGGTACTTACCCCATGAAAAACAAAACCTTGGGCGAGAACGCAGTGTTCCTCGTCCCGATCGGACCTGACGAAATCGGCATGCGTTATGAGGCGATATTCACTTGATCGGTTTTAGGTCATCAAGCTCTGAGCACGACTTTTCATCACAGATGTCAGCCCTTACTTGGAGGAAGCAGACCTCACCCTGACCCCGATTCACCCGGGAGTCCACTCCATTAGGAAATAGACACCGTGATCGTCGATCTTGCGAAAGCCTAGGCGCTCATAAAGCCGCATCGCCGGATTATTGTGCTCTACATGGATGCGGACCCGTTTGTTGGTAGACGCCGCCTCGTCGAGCACCTCCTGCATTAGCCTGGCGCCCAAGCCTTTGCGCCGATGTTCCGGTAGTAGCGCAATATCAATGACCCGGATTTCTTCCTCGCGGCGGTCAATATACAACCGCCCGATCGCCTCGCCGTTAATTTCAATAATCTGGAATGCCGCACCTGCGAATTGCTGTTGGTAGAATTTGTGCTGGGCCTGGAACTGCATGCGCAGAAAATCTTGTTTTTCTTGTTCACGCCACGGCAATACTGCCATTTCTTCGGCGCGGGTGCTGGCGTATAGCCGGTAGAGGAAGTCCTGATCGGTGTCGGTGATGGGTCGACATTCAATCCGACCTGACCCCATTGAATTAGTTGAACACCGCTTCCACACGCGGCCTGCCGCCGGCATCCGGCACGATGTCAAGCAATAGGTCGAAGCGCCCCGACTGTGCGTGTTCGACGCGATAGGTGCGTCCCGTCAACGCCTCAAGCCCCCGCCCCTTGAACACGGCGACGAATGCCTCCGACCGCGGCAGAGCTGGTGGACGCGCTGCCGCCGAAGGTAACCGACACACGTCGGTCAAACACACATCGAACGCCTCACCATGGTCACCATAGATACGAAACCAGGATCCGACGAGATACGAGAAATCGTCCGCGGTCATCTCCTGAAGCGGCGGCAAATGGCGTTTGTTCCCCGGCAAGAGCGCGGCATTGGTCGCAGGGCCCATGGTGAATGCCGCCCCCATCGTCCCCAGCGCCGACATCTTCTTCAGGAATTCGCGTCGTCGTATATTTTTTTTGGACTCATTCATGACGTTTGGCTCTTTGCAATGACATCGTCTAATCGGATCGGATCCCGCTGATCACGCGCGGCTCGGGTAGAGCCCGACCAGCGCAATAATGAAGTTCATGACCAGGAACGGCTGCAGGTTGTTGTGCGCCTGGGATCCACCGGTATCAGTCAGCGCCGCCATATTCTGGGTCGACGAGATGCCGTTCTGGTACTTGACACTCGCGCCGAGGTAATTGTTCACCGGATACGAGGCATTAGCGCCCCCGCCGAGGGGGCCGCCGGAGCTTCCGTCCCCGTGCATGGTGTGAGTATGCTGGGCCATCTGTGCCTCGGTCAGTGTCACGGTCTCGACGCCGGATCTCTGACCCAGACGCCTGGCAGTCAAACCCGGGCCACGCCCCGGGTGCATGGGCGCGCGTCCTTTCATGTTCGGTAGCGCGGTGGTGGTACGCCCGTCGCCGCCATAGGTCGTCCCGATCAGGGAAAACAGGGCGGTGTTCTGGGATATCGGCAACAACTGCCCATTACAAAACGCCCAACCCCGCGGCGCGAAGTTCCCGGCGAATATTCTGACTTCTGCGATAAACGGTTCTGACATGTTTATTCTCCTTATGTCCGCGATGGATAGATGCCGAACAAGGCGATAATGAAATTCACACACAGGGCTGGCATCAGGTTAGTGTGTGACTGGCTGCCTCCGGATTGCGAGATGGCCGCGCCGTTCATGTTCTGGGACACCGCCAATGCCGTGGAATAGATGTTTGTCGGTGAAGTGCTGGCAGAGACGTTGTTTACGGGACTGCCCGAGCTTGCAGCGGCGGCGGATGCGCGGGCATCATGTTTGTGGGAGGGCAGCTGATTAACCGTTAGCGTGACCTTTTCCACGCCGCCCTTGGCGCCGAGGCGGCGTGGGCTCAGCCCGGGACCAGTTCCGGCATGGATCGGGATGCGCCCGCGAAGGTCCGGCAAACCAAAGGTGGTGCGGCCATCGCCACCGTAGATCGTCCCCAATAAAGAGAACAAGGCATCGTTTTGTGAAATAGCTTGTAACTGCCCGTCGCAAAAGGCCCAGCCGCGGGGGGCGAAGCTGCCCGCGAACATTCTAATTTCACCAACAAAGGGTTCAGACATGTTCTTATCCTCCTAATTCCGGCTTGGGAAAAGCCCCTGAAGGGCGATACAGAAGTTCACTGCCAGCCAGGGCTGCGTGTTTTCGTGGGCCTGGCCGCCGCCGGTATTAGCAATCGAGCCGGTGTTCAGCGTCGCGTTGGTCGACCCGCCATAGATGTTGTCCGTGGTCGTGGCCAGTATGTTATTACCCGGAGTCGACTGGTTTGCCGACTGAGAGGTGGCGATCTCGAGATGGTTGTGCTGTGGCATTTCGTTAGTACTAAGAGTATGCGTTTCCTCGCCCCCTTTCTGTCCCTGGGTATAGTTGGTTCCACTATCGCTTTGACCCACGTGTATCGGTGTTCGCCCACGCAGGTCCGGCAAACCAAAGGACGTGCGACCGTCGCCGCCATAAGTGGTGCCAAGCAGGGAATACAACGACTGGTTCTGGTTGATGGGCAGAATCTGGCCGTCACAGAGGGCCCAACCCCGTGGTGCAAAGTTAAACCCGACCATCCTTATTTCGGCTAGAAATGGTTCAGACATATAAACCTCCTTTCTTAATTGGCGAGGCCACGCATAAATTAGATCGTTGGACGCAAAAAGACGACTGATTACAAATTAACGTTCAATCCGTTTCGCCGGTATAGCTGTTATGCATCAATTCGGACAACTCGCAACACCGGTGATTGTCCCGGTAATAAGGCCCGTGGTATCACCCACTTCAGTACTCGTATTAAGCGGCTCGAGATCAGCCTTGAGCTGCGCGGGAGTGCGCACACCAGTCGTCGGAATGCCTTCGACGTCCAGGAACGAACCCGAGACCACCGGGGCGGCGATCACATCCAGTTCAGTGGTAAGGAATGCCCCCGCTAACGGGTTATTGGGCGTGCTGACGTTATTCCCGGTCACCCGCACGCACACCCGGGTATTGGTGCCTGCCGGATCGCCAACCTCAGTGGGCAGGATCTGGATACCTACCGAGGCCCCGTTACTCGCATCCCCGGTTGCGACGATGGTGTTATTGGTAATCCGCACCGTGGTGCCGGCACCGGTGGTACCCCCATCCACGCCTACACCGACCGTCTCCGCGGTCGTGGTGCCGGTGGCCGGATTCAGGGTGATCACATTGTCGTCGATGGAGACTACATTCTGGCTAGTGGTGCCGGTACCCTCGTTAGTGACGATCACGCCGTGGACCGTTTGGGTTAAGAGTCCGGCAAACGAGGAATTGATCGTGTTGTCGCTCACCGTCGCCCGGATGGTACCGAGGTTACCCGAACTCGCACCGCCGGCGCTCACACCAATGCCATTCAATCCGCTGACCGGCGCTGGAGAACCCTGCGCAAAGAGGGTAATGGTGTTGTTGATCGCTGAGGCATTGAGCGTCGCCGCCCCGGTAGCCGCGCTGGCAAAGAACCGGATACCGTTAACCATGTCCCCACCGACGCCGGCATTGATCGTATTGCTTAACACCCCGGCACCACCGATGGTGCCCTGCATATTGCCGGCCTGGGCTTCGAGACTGACCCCGTCAACCGTATTGGTAATGGTGTTGCCGGTGGCGATGATATTCAGGTTACCATTGGTCGTGGTGGTGATCGCATTAAGGCCGGAATCGCCGGCATCAGTCAGTATGCTATTTCTAAGCGTGAGCTGATCCGGACTGGCGGTGTTCCCTGGATTGGTCGCGGTGGAGTTCTGGATCCGGATCGCCGTATCCTGGGCATCGTCGATGGTCAGCCCGTCGAACACGCTGTTGGTTCCGGCAGCGGTCGTACCCAACAGATTGACCACGAAAATACCGTGCTCGTTGGTATCCACATCGGCACCCAGACCGGTGATGTCGGTGTTATTGATGTCCAGGTCGGTCACGGTTTGGCCGAAGATGCCGTGATCCTCGGAACCCGTGATCGATATATTGGTGATATCGACTACCTTGACCGTATTGAACTCGACCGCGGCGTTACAACCGGTGAATACGGTTTCGCTACAGGCGCCCGCACCACCCCCGTCGTTAGCGGCATTGGTCAGGTTCATATTGTTGAGCGTGATGTTGTCGGTATTCTGAATCAGGATGCCGTTCTGGGTGGTGTTCTGGATGGTCCCGCCGCTGCCGTCGGTGGTGCCGACACCGGTGACGGTAAAGAAACCGGTGGTGCCGCCATTGTTGATATTGATGCCGGTGGTGCCACCGTTGGCGCTGACACTCTGGAACGTAACGCCAGATGCACCCAGGGTGGTGCCCTGTATATTGACCGCGGTCCCAGTGCCGGAAGTGACGGTGTTGCCGGTGTCCTGCACCGTCACCGTACCGCCGCCGGTGGCGGTGAAGCCGGTGCCCGTCGTGGTATCGATATCCAGACCGCCGCCGGTGAAGTTGATTGTAACCCCGGTATTATTATTCAAGGTGACGGCGGTATTGGTGCCGGTATTGATGGTCTTGGAGGCGCCGGAGAAGGTAACCGTCGTGCCGCCACTGTTACCGGCAACATTGATACCGGTGCCGGTGTCGTTAATGTTACCGGTCACATTGATGGTGCCACCGGTATTATTAAGTATCTGCACCGACCGGCCGGCTGTGTTGGTGATGCTGCCGTCGTAATCCACGTTACCGCTGCCACTGGCGACACTGAACGCGGCGCCGTTGGCCCCGGTGATACTGCCGCCCTGGATATCCACCGCACCCGCATTGCCGGACAGGGCCACGCCGGAGCTGTTGGCGCCGTTGTTATCGATGGTCACGCTGGTGAAGGTGACGCTGCCCCCGGTGGTATTGTCGATGCCGATGGCGCTGGTGGCGCTGGTATTCGGATTATCGATACTGGTGGCGCCGAAGGAGCCGGTCTGATTGCCGCCATTGACCACGATACCGGCGCTGTTGCGGTTATTGATATCCACTCCGGCGAAACTGAAGCCGCCGGTGCCGCCCTGGATATTAATACCGAAGCTAGACGCATTATTGACGTCGGTATTGCCGCTGACGCTGAATGACCCACTGTTGTTATTAAGTTCAATACCGTCGCCGCCGGTGTTGTCGATATCCAGGGAATTGAAAGACACCGTAGCCGCGGAGGATGCGACGTTGATGCCGTCGGTGGTGGAATTGTCGATATCCGTGAGCCCGGAGACGGTGAAGCTGCCAGTGGTATCATCGATATCTATCCCTTCGGCACCGCTGACATTGGAAGTGACGCTGTCGAAGGTGATGCCGGATGTGATGCCGTTCAGATCCACTGCCTGACCATTTGTGGAATTGATTGAGTTACCCGCACCGCTGACATTCACCGTGCCGCCGCCGGTAGCACTGAAGCCGGTACCGGTGGTGGTATCGACATCCAGACCGCCGTCGAAGTTGATGGTACCGCCGCTGTTGCTAGTCAGATTGATACCAGTCGCCGTGCTGGTATTGGCGGTGACCAGGCCGTTGACGTCGACTGTGCCGCCGGTCTTGGAATTGACCCGGACAGCGTTCGCCGCATTGTTCTGGACGATGGTGCCGTCATAGGTGACATTGCCGCCGGTGCTGGTATCGATGTTGAGTGCGGTGCCGGTCGGACTGGTTATCGTAGTGCCGTTAGTGAAGGTGAAGGTGCCGTTCGAGCCGGTGACAATGTCGATGCCGGCATCACCGCCGTTCAGGGTCGTCGTGCCGTTGAAGTTGTAGACGCCATCGGCGTTGTTGAACTGCAGGCCGGTGCCGTTGGTGGCGCTGATGGTGCCGGCGTTGAAAGTCACGGTTCCCGTATTGTGTCCGCCGCTGACCGATACCGCGGCCTGGCCCGCCGCGGTGTGGGTGATGCCACCGCTGTACGTCACGCCGGCGGTACCGCCGTTGATACTGAAGGAATCGCCCGTTGCGCCGGTGATCGAGCCACCGTTGAAAATAGAACTGCCTGACGCGTTGTTTATTTCGACACCGTCACCGGCCGTATTGGCGACGGACAGGCTGTTGAACGTATAGTTGGCCGATCCACCGGTGAGGTTGACGCCATCCGCACCGCTGCCGCCGTTGTCGATATCCAGGTTACTGACGGTAACGGCGCCGGTCACGCCGTTTCCGGACAGCGCATGACCGGTGCCGCCGTTGGCCAGGTTGACGCCGACCAGGTCGGAATTGTTCCCCAACTCGACGGTATTGTTGACACCCGTGGTGGTCAAGGTCGGGGCGAAACCGTTGAATTTGTTATCGACTGTAGACGTTGCGACAATTCCAGTCAGCAGCACATTGGCCGGGGCGCCGCCGGCGACACCCAATGCGGCCAAGTCTAAGCTGTCCGAGGTATTGAAACTGACCAATACCTGATCGGAATCCAGAGTCAGAGTGTCATCGGAGCCTTGCGCCGCGTCGTTACTGGCATCGATGACTTCAGTGGCCGCCGCAGAATTGACCAACACGATCACATCCGCTGTCGAGGAATTGGCACCGGTGACCGATCCTGGAGTCGCCTTCGTTCCGGTACCGGCCCCAATCATATCGACCCAGTACACGTCCGGCCCCGCCAGATTAGAGATATCGGAGTTGCTCGACGGTGGACTGGCAAAATCCACATCAAGGAAGTTGTAGCTGCCGTTGGTTGAATTCAAACCAGTGATCACGATTGCGTTATTGCCGGCTACACCACCGGTGTCGATGGTACTTGCGGTGTCGTTCACATTCTCACCATCACCAAACTGCAACATGCCGGTCATGTTGGCATTGGTCAGATCCACACCCATCTGGACGTTCTGGATCGAACTGGTGTCGTTGGTCATCACCGTGCCCGCATTGGTCGAGCCGGTCAGATCGATGCCCGTGGACCCGGCGGCACCGCTGCCGGTGACATCCAGCGTATTGAAGATGATGTTGCCGTTGGCCTGGGTCAGATCGACGCCGGTGCTTGCGCCCAGGCCGGTAATGTCGGTATCGCCGAAGTTGAGTGGGCCGGCGCCGGTACCGTCGTTGATCACCACGATGCCGTCCCCGGCCGGATTGGTGACGGTCGTGGTTCCAATAGTCAAGGTGCCGTCGAACTCGTTTAATGTGATACCACCGCCGTTACTGGTCGCGCTGCCGAAGCTCAGGTTCCCGGTGAGGGGATCCAGAAACATCGCCGGACCGCCGGTGGTGTTGATGCTGCCGCCGCCGACCGCTAGATTGAACGTGGTACCCAGGCCCTTGGTATCGACCTCTAACCCTGTGCCGCCGTTATTGAAGATGTTCAGCGTGGGGATGCTCAGATCGCCCGTTGGATTAAGGAAGGACAGACCGTCGCCCTGGACGCGCGAAATAGCCTGGCCAATCTGCAGCGTGCCGGTGCCGCCCATGACAACTTGGGTGCCGCTGAGTGACGTACCCGAGGCGTCGAAAGTAACTTGATCAAACAGGATACCGCCGCCCGGATTGCCGATGACCTGATTCGGGCCGTCCCACGAGCGCACGATGGTCGAGTTGAGGCCACCCCCTACGTGTTCCTCGGTGAAGCCTGCCGTGTCCCGGGTTAGGGTGCTGTTTTGCAGATCGAGCACCAGCGAGCCGGCGGTCGCGCCACTGTTGGTCAGAATTGCCTGATTGCTCGCTTCGATCTGATTGGTGGTGACGTTTGCGGTCAATGTCCCCGTGCCGCTGGAGTTGATGAAGATGCCCCGGTTGGCAATGCCCGAGCCGGCCAGCGGGAAGATATTGTTGTTCGTGAGCGTCGCCATGCGGCTGGTCGCGTCGCTATTGACGATCTCGATCCCGTCATCCCCGATAGCGGCATTCACGCCGATTTTTGTAAAGTCGACGGTCAGATTGGTGTTGGTGACGTTGATGCCATCACCCATCGTATTGTCGATTTCGCCGAAGTTAATCGTCAACGAGGCGGAATTATTTGCCAGCACGCCGGCGCCGATCGACTGGTTGATATCCAGGGCGTTGAATGTGGCTTGCGCGTTCTGGCCGACCACGCCGCCATCGATGTTCACCGCCGGGCCTGTGGAGTTGGTGATGGCGGTGGTGCCGTCGAATGTGAATGTGCCGGCGGAATCGGTGAGTATGTCGATGCCGGCGTCACCACCGTTAAGGGTGATGGGGCCGGCGAAATCATAGGTGCCGTCGGCATTGTTGAACTGCAGGCCCGTGCCATTGGTCGCGACGATGGTCCCGTTAAAATCAATCCCCCCGCTGTCACCGTGAACGTTGACGTTCACCGCTGCCCGGTTTTGGTTCTGTGCAATCGAGCTGGCTGAACCGAAATTTACCTGGGATGAGCCCCCGGCGATATCGAGACCGGGCTCGCCACTGGGATTGGTGATGTCAGTATCGGTGAAGCTAAACGTCCCCGAACCGCCGTTGATGTCGATGCCTTCGCTGCCGCCCAGCGTGGCGGTACCGTTGAAGTTTACGTTCTGAGAGACGCTATTCAGGAAGATGCCGCTACCGCTGTCGCTGATCGTGCCGGTCTGGAAGGTGATGCTGTTGGCGCCGCCGGCGGTGTCGTTGATTTCGACGGCGTCGCCTGCGTTGTTCTGGATGTTACCGCTGTAGATGATCGACGGATTGTTGGTGCCGTCGCCGGTCACATTAATAGCGTCACCGGTAGGATTGGTGATGCTGGTGGTGCCGGCAAAGGTGAAGGTGCCATTGGAATTACCCAGGATGTCGATGCCGGCGTCGCCACCGTTAAGGGTGATGGGGCCGGCGAAACCATAATTGCCGTCGGCGTTGTTGAATTGTAGCCCGTCACCGTTGGTGGCGTTGATGGTTCCGTTGTTAAACATGAACGAGCCGCTGTGACCACCCATGACCATCAATGCGCTGCCGTTGGCACTCTGATTGATATCGCCGGGACCGAATAAACCGTTGCCCGGATCGATGACCGTCGAACCGAACACAATGTTTGACGTGCCGCCGTTGATGTTAATCCCACGCGCAGTCGGATCGGTTACCGTCACATCGGTGAGGGTGAATTGACCGGCGCCGCCGATAATGTCAATCCCCGTGGTGCTATTGATCACGGTCAGGCGATTGGCGTTGACGTTGCCGCTCAAGGCGTTCATCCGTACGCCGGTGCCCGGGCTATTTATGGTGAAGTTGGAGATCTCGGTATTATTGTTCGCATCAAAGGCGACGCCGGCAGTGTTCTGGATCACCGGCCGCGGGTTGCCGTTCGCCCCGGGCGACGATTCCGGCAATGGTGTGACCCCCAGCTGATCGGTGTTGACCAGGTGCTGGTTGTTGTCTCCCTCGCCAAGCACCCGCTGATTGGGGACGGCGGTGTAGCTCTGGTTAGTGAAGGTCGTACCAGAATGTACAAAGACAATGTTCCGGTTCGTTTTGTTCGGATCCGCATCGGCGTCATCGAGGGCACCGTGGGGATGTTCGATCGTGCCGTCACCCGCCGCATTGGAATCATTCACATGATTCACCGTGATTGGATTATTGGCATCAGTCAGTATCGTGGTGCCGCCGGACACCACTGTGTTCTCCTCTATGACCGTACTGCGACTGACCCGGGTACTGCTGGATTTTTGCACATCGACTTCATTTTGAACGTCAACCTGACGTAGCGCCTTGTTCTCGGCAAATTCGGATTCCTCCGTTTGCACCCGCACATCCCGGATGACGTCCTCTACCAACCGCTTCGCGATGGGCCGGTTGCGGAACTGTTTAATGGTCTGCTTCGGCACCTTGAACGGGTTCTCGCCGCGCATCAACGCCCCGGTGTCGAACGGAAAGTGAAGCCGCGCCCCCAAAAACCAGTTAGTACCGTTCAGTTCCTTGTCTTCGAAGACCTCGGCATCGAGGGTTACGAACGGTCCGGCGCGGACCTCGAGACGTCCCTTGGCGCCCTTGATCTCCGTGTCGAAGGCGCCGTCGAAGTCGTAATAGCCGGCAAATAGCCGCACCTCGGGAGATGATTCCGGCAACGGCAACATCACTCCGACCTCCGCATCGATGCCCTCCAGTCCAGCCTCGAACTGCTCGAAGAACATATCCGTCATCGTCGTCGTGCGCGTGGTGGTGCGCGTGGTGGTGGTTGTCGTGCGCCGCGTGGTGGTGGTCGCGGTAGCGGTAGTAGTCGCAGCGCTGCTGCTGGTGGCGATGTTATTGCTCGTAAAGAACGGGCCAGTGGCCGTAGTCGCGGTGCTAGTACCTACCACTGCACTGGAGGTGGACACACTGGTCGAGGAACCCGTGCTGACGTCGGTCCTGACGTCCACGCTCGCGTCCTGGATCTGCGCCGCGTTGATCATCTCCTCCTTGCCTTCCGGATCGTAATAATTGATCCGCGCGTCGATCCACTTCGACAAAAACTCCAACCCCGCTCCCCATTGATTAAAACGATTGTCGTGTTGAGACCTACGACTGTCGTAATAGACGTTGGCGCCAAGGATGGCGTCGTGACCGGCGAGTTTCTTGCGGAAACCCAGACCGATATTACCCTCGGTCTCGCCTTCGTCTTTCAATGTAAACCTGGGATTGAGAAACAGTAGACTATCCTCACGTGAGGACAACGGCGCGAGGATGCTGATGAACCCCTCGCCGGTTTTGTTGCCAACGCGGGCGCCGAGCGTGGTCTGGCCGGAAGCGCCGTGGCTAAGAACGGGAATGGCGCAGTAACCAGCAGTGATCAGGCACAGGACCGCCTTCCTTAACCGATGGCTTCTTCTCCACGCGTGAGCCAATACTCCCCCTTTTTGTTGCGGTTATTCCTTAGGATGGCATTTAAGTATATGCCTTGTATGAAAAACTGTCATCTCAGTGACAGCGATGCCAACGAATACCGGCATACGCGCGATGGCGCGTGGTCGACAGAACACTGCACGCGAACAAACCAACACTTGAAGTCAGAATATGATCGTGAACGTGGAAGTCTTACTCTGGCCCCGATTAGATCTTATTACTCTGATCCCGATTTGCTACTTGGCGTTCAGGATTCTGGCGGCCCGGTTGTAGTCTTTGGGCTTCACCCACAACAACATGCCGTAGCGGCCCTTGCCGGCAGCAACAGCGTCGGCAGCCGTGATGTTGATCTTGTTGTCAGCGAGTTTCTGCAGCGGCTTGAGCACCGCGCCGATTTCGTCGTCGCCCCGGACCAAAAATCCTTTCTTGGTCGCACTCAATTTCCAAGCATTCTTGTTGGCCACACGCCGTAAATCGGCCATCTTCTCCGGTACCAAGTCCAATTGGGACTTACCGCCTTTGGCCGGAAAACCGGATACGGCGATTAAATTCACGCCGGCATCTTTCAATGCAGACAGAATCTTCACCTCCTGCCCGGCCCGGCTGGACACCATCGCATAACAATAGTTGATCTTACTGACTCGATACGCCACGGGTTTGTGCTCCTCACAGTGGAATCGAGCCTATGCTACGCCGGTGTTTCCAATAGACAAAACCGCATGCAGGCAACGGTTCTAAAAAAAGAGCGGCCCAAGGCCGCCCCTTTCATTGCAGGACACAAAGTTGAGTTAGTTTACACGTGGATCGAGGTCACCGCTCGCGTAACGGCCGGTCATCGCTTCCAGGCTCACGGCCTGAATCTTCGATGCTTTGCCCGCGGTATCGAAGGCCTCATAGCGGGCCTTGCAGATATCGCGCATGGCGCCCGTCGCAGCACTGAGATACTTGCGCGGGTCAAAGTTCTTGGGGTTCTCATGCAGATGCTTGCGGATGGCGCCGGTTGAGGCCATGCGCAAATCGGTGTCGATATTGACCTTGCGTACCCCGTGCTTGATGCCCTCTTGGATCTCCTCCACCGGTACGCCGTAGGTTTCGCCCATATCGCCACCGTGCTCGTTGATGATCTTCAGCCAATCCTGAGGCACCGAGCTGGAGCCATGCATCACCAGATGGGTGTCCGGGATGCGCGCATGGATCTCCTTGATGCGCTCGATGGCAAGGATATCTCCGGTCGGCGGACGCGTGAACTTGTACGCCCCATGGCTGGTGCCGATGGCGATCGCCAACGCATCGACATGAGTGTCCTTGACGAACTTGGCGGCCTCTTCGGGATCGGTCAACAGTTGTGAGTGGTCGAGTTTACCTTCGGCGCCGGAACCATCTTCCTCACCGGCCATGCCGGTCTCCAAGGAGCCCAGACAGCCGAGTTCACCTTCCACCGACACCCCGCATGCGTGCGCCATATCAACGACTTGCCGGGTCACATTGGCATTGTAGTCGTAGTCCATCGGCGTTTTCATGTCCTCGCCCAAAGAACCGTCCATCATTACCGACGAAAAACCAAGCTGGATGGACCGCTGACACACCGCCGGCGA